>RECK01000238.1 GCA_007694055.1 Wenzhouxiangella sp. | reverse complement strand
GCGGTGGTGCTGATCAATGACCAGCTTGAACGGGCCCAGCGAGAGGATGTCGAGCTGAGCCAGCGAGCACAGCGCCTGGCCGCCAACCTGCAGACGCGCGCGGCCTCGGCACTGGCCCGCGGCGGACGCGAAGAGCTGGCCCGCTGGGCCGAGTCCGGACCACAGCGCGGTCGTCGCCTGACCGTGTTCGTGTTCGACGCGCAGGGCCAGGAACTGCTTGATCGCCCGGCTTCGCGGGACGTGCGTCGCATGACCAGGCAATGGCTGGACGAGAACACCGTGCCGATGCCCGAGCGGCGCGGCCAGTTCACCGCGGCAGTCGTCGATCCCGATCATGGCGCCTTTCTGATCGTGCTCAGCCCGCCGCCGCGACCGGTATTCCTGCGCCTGTTCGGCCCGCTGGGGCTGGGCGGGCTGATCGTGGCGGCGATCATGTTCAGCGGCCTGATCTGCCTGTGGCTGGCGCGCACGGTCAGCCGGCCGGTTCAGCAGCTGCGCCTGGCCGGCCAGGCCCTGGGTCAGGGCAACTTGAGCGCCCGCGCACCGGACAACGCATGCCGACGCGGTGACGAACTGGGCGACCTGGCCCGCGACTTCAACCGCATGGCCGAGCGCCTGCAGGGACTGATTGACGGCCAGCGCCAGCTGCTGCGCGATGTCTCGCATGAACTGCGCTCACCGCTGGCCCGGATCCAGGTCGCCCTGGCCCTGGCCACCGACAGCCCGGAAGAAGTTCAGCGCGCCGACTACCTGGCCAGGATCGAAACCGATATCGAACGGCTCAACCAGCTGATCGGCGAGATCCTGAGCTTTGCCCGAATCAGCCAGGACAGTGAGCCCGAGAAGGTGCCGATGGACCTGGGTGAACTGATCGCCGACATCGGCGATGCGGCCCGGCTCGAAGGCCAGCCGCGCCGGATCACGATTTTCAGCGATTGCCCCGAAAGGCTGCCAATCCGGGCCAATGAAGAGCTTCTGCATCGAGCCATCGAGAACGTGGTTCGCAACGCCCTGCGCCATACCCCGGAGGGTGGCCAGGTCAAACTGGTCGTCAGGCCGGACGGCACCGGCCAGGTCGAAATCCGGATTGAAGACCAAGGCCCCGGTGTTGCCGGGCAGCGCCTGGCCGATATTTTCGATCCCTTTGTCCGCTTGAGCCCGGAGCGCGGCGAAGGGTCCAGCGGCGGCGGCATCGGGCTGGCCATTGCGCGTGCGGCCATCGAGCAGCACCACGGCAGCATCGAGGCCCGCAATCGTCCGCAGGGTGGCCTGTGCATTGCCATTCGGCTGCCGATAGAGGGCGGCCAGCCGCCCGCTTGAGCTTCCTCGCAACATTTCGTTACAAATCGTTTCAGCCCGCCACCCTGCGTCACAGGGGATCGGCGCAAGATGGCACTGTGGCCGGAACGACTAGGCCAGTCCATCGACAAACCAAGGAGACGATGACATGACCCGACTTTCGATTTCATTCAAGAAACTGACCCTGGCCCTGGCTGCTGCCGGCGCCCTGACCCTGGCCGCACCCGTGCTGGCCCATCCCGGCCACAACATGGCAGAGCGTCTGGCAGAAAGACTGGAGCTGACCAGCGAGCAGCAGGTTCAGATCCAGAACCTGTACGAGGCACACCGCGACCAGATGCGCGCCCTGCGCAATCAGGAAGACGGTCAACGTGCCCGCGGCGCCTGGCGCGAAGGCCGCTTGGCGCTGAACGAGGAAATTCGTGAGCTGCTCAGCGACGAGCAGGCCGAACAGTTCGACGCGATGCAGCGGCGCGGCTACAAGGGCCGGGGTGGCCAGCGCCACGGAGGCGCGTTTCAGGCCCTGGACCTGAGCGATGAGCAGCGCAGTGAGTTGCGCACCCTGATGCGCCAACAGCGCGGCCAGGAACGCTCGGATCGGGCGGCAATGCGTGAGCAGATGCGCGAGATCCTTACCGAGGAACAGCGCACCCGCCTCGATGAAGCGATGCAAGCACGGGGCGAACGACGCGGTGATCGCGGTTACGGACAGCGGGGCTGATCCGGGCAGTTCACCCAAGCGCTCTCGAACAAGCCCGCCCATCCCGACGCCGGGATGGGCTTTTTTAGCTTTTGAACTCTTCGGGAAGGCGCTCCAGTACCGCACGGGCGCGATACGGGCAATTGATGATGGCCATGCCGCAGCCGGTCATCCGGCCCAGGCGCTGAGCCGGGCTGAACTTCACACGCAAGTCCAGCCACTGCTCGCCGACCAACCCCAGCGCGCCCGGCATCGCATCGGGCGCGGTATCCCGGCCCTCGATCAGCGGATACCAGAGCACGTAGACACCATGCCCGAAGCGCCTGAGCGCCCTGGCCAGTGCGTCGGTCATCAACTCCAGTTCCGTCTTGAGCTCGAACGACGGGTCGATCAGGACCAGGCCGCGCCCACCCGGCGGCGGCAGAATTCTCTCCAGCGCACGGTAGCCATCTCCCGCAATCACTTCGACCTGGCGGTCGTCGGCGAAACGCGCCGCCAGCACCTGCTGCTCGCTGGTATGCAACTCGCAAAGATACAGGCGATCGCTTTTTCTGAGCATTGATCGAATCAGCATCGGCGAGCCCGGGTAATAGCGCAACTTGCCATCGGGGTTGAAGCTGCGCACGGCCTCAAGGTAGTCGCGCCACGGCGAATCCAGCCCCTGGCGCGCCCACAGCGGCTCGATACCAGCGCGGTACTCGGCGGTCTTCTGCGCCATCAAGCTGGTCAGGTCATACATGGCCGCGCCAGCATGGGTGTCGACGAAAACAATCCCGCGCGGCTTTTCCTGCATCGCGCCAACCAAAGTAACCAGCACCGTGTGCTTGAACACATCGGCCGGGTTGCCGGCATGAAAACCATGGCGGTAGCTGAGCATGAAAACTCCGTTTGATTGCCATCGCCAGCTGTGGCGAGTTTTACCGTGTCGGCTACGCAGTCTGACTACCCCATGAAGCCGGGCCCGAGCCGCCATCTCGACAAGCCTATGTGATTTTTTGTTTTCCTGCTGGCCTGCGAGGCCATGGCAACAACTGCCACGGCCGATGATTACAGTGCCCGCTGGCCTGGGGCAGTGTCGCAGCAATCCGGATGTAATCGCCAAAAATGCTGAAGCCGAGGCGACAATGGCCGCATGCTTGCGCCCGATTCCGTCCGTGTTGTATCCCTCATCATTCGCCTGCGCGAGGAGCGCTTGCTGCTGGTCCTGGCCACCGCGTTTCCGCTGCTGCTGCGCCTGGCCCGCGAGCCCGGCATCTGGGCGGAGTTTCATCGCTGGTCGGTGCCGATGTTGGTGGTGGCTGCCGGGGCGGGGTGGGTGTTGATTGGGTGAAAGGGGAAGCCTTACTTGACGCCTTTGCTACAGTTGAGACGTTCTCGCCACCCCGGTGTCTCAATCTCCATGCAACTCAATCTTCCCGTTGACAATCTGCGCTGCGCCGGCTGTGTCAGGCGCCTGGAATCGGCGCTTGAAGACTCTTCTGCCCAATCGTTCAGCGTTGACCTGGCCGGGCAGCAGGTGGCGCTGGACTGGCCGTCGGACCAGCCGCTGAGCGAGCTGGTTGGCCATCTGAAGGACAAGGGTTTTCCGGCCCACCTGGAAACGCTGACCCTGGCCATTGACGGCATGCACTGTGCCTCTTGCACAAGCCGGGTCGAGAAGGCCCTGGGCAGCGTGGCCGGGGTGGTTTCGGCGAGCGTCAATCCGGCCCGGGCCGAAGCTCGGGTGGAATGTATCGAAGGGGCGGTGTCGGGCGGGGCGCTGGAGCAGGCGGTCAGCCGGGCCGGCTATGGTGCGCGGGTCGAGACCGACTCGGGCTCGAGTCGCGGCGATCGCCAGGCGCGGGAGTTTGGCGGGCTGAAACGACGGTTCCTGCTGGCCCTGGTGCTGACGCTGCCGGTGTTTGTGCTGGAGATGGGCAGTCATTTCATTCCGGCCTGGCACCACTGGCTGCACGCCCAGCTGGGCAGCTTCACCCTGCATCTGATCCTGTTCGCACTGACCAGCGTGGTCCTGTTCGGGCCCGGCTGGATGTTCTTCCGTTTTGGCCTGCCCAACCTGGTGCGCGGCCATCCGGACATGAACTCGCTGGTGGCGGTCGGAACCGGTGCGGCATGGGCTTATTCAGTGGTGGCCACCTTTGCCCCGCAAGTCATGCCGGAAGGCACGGCCAACGTCTACTTCGAGCCGGCAGCGGTGATCGTGACCCTGATCCTGCTCGGGCGCGTGCTGGAGGCCCGGGCCAAGGGCCGCACCGGCGCGGCCATCGAAAAGCTGTTGGGCCTGCAGGCCAAGACGGCCCGGGTCGAGGCCGACGGCCAGGTGGTGGAAAGACCGATCGAGCAGCTCAGCCGCGGCGATCGGGTTCGCGTACGTCCCGGCGAGACCGTGCCGGTCGATGGACAGGTGGTGGACGGGGAATCCTGGGTCGATGAATCCATGCTCACCGGCGAGCCGGACCCGGTCAAACGCCAGACCGGTGACCCGGTGGTCGGCGGCACCGTCAACCAGAACGGGCGGCTGGTGATCGAGGCCACGGACCTGGGCGCCGATGCGGTGCTGGCGCGAATCGTGCGCATGGTCCAGCAAGCCCAGGGGGCCAAGCTGCCCATCCAGGCCCTGGTCGACCGGGTCACGGCCGTGTTCGTGCCGATCGTGATGGGTCTGGCCGTACTGACGGCGCTGGTCTGGCTGCTGTTCGGGCCGGATCCGGCACTGAGTTTTGCCCTGGTCAATGCCGTGGCGGTGCTGATCATCGCCTGCCCCTGCGCCATGGGCCTGGCCACGCCGACCTCGATCATGGTCGGCACCGGCCGGGCGGCCACCGCCGGCATCCTGTTTCGCGGCGGCAATGCCCTGCAGTCGCTGTCAAGGATCAAGGTCGTGGCCCTGGACAAGACCGGCACGCTGACCGAGGGTCGTCCGGCGGTGACCGATATTCAAACCCTGGGCCAACTGGCCGAAGACGACTGGCTGGCCCTGGCCGCGGCTGCCGAGCAGGACGCCGAACACCCCCTGGCCCGGGCGATTGTCGAGGCTGCGCGCGCGCGCGACCTGGACCTGGCCGATGCCGCAAGCTTCGACACCGAAAGCGGCAAGGGTGTGCGCGCCCGCATCAATGGCCATGAGGTGCGCGCAGGCTCGCCGCGCTGGCTGGCCGCCGAAGGCCTGGATACGGGCGCGGTGGACTCGGCCGTGGAAGCGCTGTCGCGCAAGGCCCGCACCCCTGTGCTGGTCGCCGTTGACGATGAACTGGTCGGCCTGCTCGGCATTGCCGACCCGCTGCGTGAGTCCAGCCGCAAGGCCATCGCCACCCTGCACGAGCAGGATCTGGAAGTGGCCATGATCAGCGGTGACAATCGCTTCACCGCCGAGGCCGTGGCCGCCGAAATCGGCATCGATCACGTCGTCGCCGAGGTGTTGCCCGACGGCAAGGTCGAGGCGCTCAAGAAGCTGCGCGAGGCCCACGGCGGCGTCGCTTTCGTCGGCGACGGCATCAACGACGCGCCGGCCCTGGCCGCCGCCGAGGTCGGCGTGGCGATTGGTTCGGGCACGGATATTGCCATCGAGTCGGCCGACGTGGTGCTGATGGCCAGCGACCTGAACAAGGTGCCGGAAGCCCTGGCCCTGTCGCGCGCCACCTTGCGCAATATCCGCCAGAACCTGTTCTGGGCCTTCGCCTACAACACCGCCCTGATCCCGGTCGCTGCCGGCGTACTCTACCCGGCCTTCGGCATCCTGCTCTCACCCATGCTCGCCGCCGCCGCCATGGCCGCCTCCAGCCTGTTCGTGGTCGGCAA
>RECK01000231.1 GCA_007694055.1 Wenzhouxiangella sp. | reverse complement strand
AAAGGTGAAAGCTAAAAGGCGAAAAGGCGAAAAGGGGAAAAGGGGAAAACGGGGAAAGGGGGAAAGGGGGATGTTGGCTAAACCATGAAGCTGAGCCTTGCTCCTTGCTCCTGAAACCTGAAACCTGAAACCTGAAACCTTCCCTCCCTTCCAAGCTACCATCACCCTTCCAGACCGTTCGGGATCCATCATGAGAGGCAAGGAAAAAGACGTCGGTATGGTCAGCGCCGGGCATCGCGGGTTGGCGGGTTTGTTGCGCCGGGCGCGGGCCTTCGAGGCGCTGGATGCGCGTTTGCAGCCGCTGTTGCCCGAGAATGCGCGCGGTCAGATCCGTGTGGCTTGTGTCGAGGGCGAAACCCTGGTCCTGGCCGCGACCTCTCCGGCCTGGTCCAGCCGCGCCCGCCTCGAAGCCCCCCGCCTGCTCGAAGCCGCCGCCGATCTGTGGCCCACCGAGTTGCGCAGCACCCGTGTCATCGTCACGCCCCTGAATCTCGAACCCGTAACCCGTAACCCGTAAACCGTAAACCGTAAACCGGAACCCCCCCCAAAAAAAACCTACCCCCGACCAACTCGAAATGCGATCACCAACCCGAGCAAGACACTCGCAGCCGCCGGCATCGACCAGCCGTTGTAGAGCGGGGCCACCGCGTAGCCGGCCATGACGGCGCCACTGACCAGGAAGCCGGCGGCAAGGATGGCGGCGGGCAGGCGGCTGTTGTGGCGATTGAGCTCGCCAGACAGGCGTTCCAGGTCGGCCGAATCGATGCGGGTGCGGATGTGGCCGCTGCCGGCCATCTTCAGGTATTCGAAGATCAGGGTCGGCAGTTCCGGGCTGCGGGCCAGCATGCCGGGCAGCTGGCGGCTGATACGGCGGGCGGTGCGGGGCAGGCCGTAGCGGTCGCGGTAGATCGCTTCCAGTTCGGGCTTGGCCACTTCCCAGATATTGATTTTCGGGTACAGGTCTCGTCCCATGCCCTCGATGTTGAGCAGGGTTTTTTGCAGCATGATCAGCTGCGGCTGCAGGGTCAGCTTGAAGCGGCGTGCCACCATGAACAGGTTGATCACCAGCTCGGCAAAGGAGACCTCTTCCAGCGGCCGGGTGAAAGCCGGCTCGCAGACGGTACGGGCGGCGGCTTCGAGCTGGTCGATGCGCGTATCCGGTGGCACCCAGCCGGCTTCGACATGCAACTCGGCAACGCGCCGGTATTCGCGGTTGAAGATGGCCAGGAAGTTTTCGCCTATGTAGTAAAGATCCTTGGGTGTCAGGCTCTCGACGATGCCGAAGTCCAGCGAGATGAAGGTGGGGTCGGCCGGGTCGCTGATATCGACCAGGATATTGCCCGGGTGCATGTCGGCATGGAACAGGTTGTCGCGAAAGACCTGGGTGTAGAACACGCGGATGCCGCGCCGGGCCAGTTTTTCCAGGTCAACGCCGTGCTTGCGCAAGGTTTCCAGGTCGCGTACCGGGACGCCGCTGACCCGCTCCATGACCAGGACCCGGCGCGCGGTCAGTTCCCAGTAAATGCTGGGAATGTACAAGTCGTTGGAATCGGTGAAGTTGTGTCGTATCAGCGATGCATTGGCACCCTCGGCCTGCATGTCCAGCTCGCCGAAGATGACGCGTTCGAATTCGCCGACGACTTCGTCAGGCCGAATCCGCTCGCCCTCGGGATGGTAGCGTCTGACCAGCCGGGCCATGCTTTTGAGCAGTTCGAGATCACGGCCGATCTGGCGCTCAATGCCTGGCCTGACGATCTTGACCACCACTGCTTCCCCGGTTGGCAGGCGGGCGCCATGGACCTGGGCGATGGACGCCGAGGCCAGCGGCTCGTCCTCGAACTCGGCGAACAGCTGGTCTACCGGCGCTTCGAGCTCCTGCTCGATGATTGCCCGTGCCTGGTGGGTGGGGAAGGGGCCGACATTGTCCTGCAGCCCGGCCAGCTCATCGGCGATATCGGCCGGCAGTAAATCGCGTCGGGTCGAGAGAATCTGGCCGAACTTGACGTAGATCGGCCCCAGTTCCTCCAGGGCTGCGCGCACGCGCGCTCCGCGCGGCAGGTCGCGCACGCGGCGCCGGCCCCAGGGCAGCAGGCGGACCAGCCCGGCCAGGCGCAGCGGCGGGATGTCGCTGAACAGTTCATCGAGCCGGTAGCGGGCCAGGATCAGGATGATGTGGCCCAGGCGAAAGCCGCGCCTGATCATGCCCGGCCCTCGCGGCGCAGCCGGTTTTCGAGACGGTCGACGGCCTCGCGCAGTTCGTCGACCTCGCGCACGAAGCTGTCGACTTCGGGCCGGGTGACCAGCAGACCGCTCTCCTCGCGCAGGTAGTGCGCGACCTGGTCGGCGGCAGTGCGGGCAAGGTGCTGGCCGGCACCGGCGGCATCGTTGAGTGTGCGCCACAGGTTGTGGCCGATGATCGGCCCCAGGCGCTCGACCAGCCACGCTTCCCAGTCCGGATCAAGCCGGCGCATCAGTTTTTCCAGGGCCTGGGCAGCGCCGGCGTCGCCCTCGATGCGAACCCCGCTGCCGGCGGCGCGCCAGTCTGGTACGGCCAGGGCCAGCAGGGCGCTGGGCGAGCCGGTGATGGTGGTATCCGGTTCCAGTTCGCTTTCGGCCTCGACGGCCAGCCGGTCGCCGGTGCCGCTGAAATGTAGATCAATGCCGATGCCGCTCAAGGCCAGCTTGACCCGGCGGTCGCGCATGGCGGCCAGACGCGGGCCGGCCTCGGCATCCAGGCTGATGGCCCGGTTGAGTGCCTGCTCGACGGTTCGCGCCAGCAGGCCCGGCAAGGGAGTGAGGTAGCGGCCCATGCCTGGTCAGACCCTGGCGGCGCGGTGAATGGCGCAAATGCCGCCGGAGAGGTTGTGCCAGTTGACCCGCTCGAAGCCGGCCTCGCCCAGCAGTCCGGCCAGGCTTTCCTGGTCGGGGAAGCGCCGAATCGACTCGGCCAGGTACTGGTAGCTTTCGGCATCGCCGGCAATGCGCTGGCCCAGGCGCGGCAGAACCTGGAACGACCAGGTGTCGTAGAGCCTGGCCAGGGCCGGCAGGCCGACCTTGGAGAATTCGAGAATATGGACCCGGCCCCCGGGTTTGAGCACCCGGTACATTTCGGCCAGGGCCTGGTCGCGGAAGGTGACGTTGCGCAGGCCGAAGGCGATGGTGACATGGTTGAAGCTGGCATCGGCGAAGGGCAGGGCTTCGGCATTGACCTGCAGCCAGTCCAGGCCCTTGACCAGGCCATCGTCGTCGGCGCGGGTGCGGCCAACACCCAGCATTTCGCGGTTGATGTCGGCCACGGTCACCTCGGCCCCGGCAGCGTGGGCCAGTCGGGCGATGTCACCCGTGCCGCCGGCCAGGTCGAGCAGGCGGTCACCCGGTCGAATGCCACACGAGGACACGAAGTGCCGCTTCCACAGGCGATGAATGCCCAGCGACATCAGGTCGTTCATCAGGTCGTAGCGGCCAGCCACGGAGGAGAATACCCGGCCAACCAGGCGGGTTTTTTCCTCGGGTGCCACTTCGCGGTAGCCAAAGTCAGTCATGTCGGAAACGGTCTCTTGCCGGGTTGTGACAAGCCACGTTCGGGCCTGCAATGGGTTATCTCTGCCGGGACGCCCCGCAAGCTATTGAGCCTGCGCCTGCAGTCGCGCCGCGTAGCGGTCCAGATTGTGCTCCATGTTAACCCCGAGCTCGTAGAGAAACTGCCAGGAATAGATACCCGTGTTATGACCGTCGTCGAAATGCAGGCAGACCGCGTAGCTGCCAATCGGCTCGATACGCCTGATGTTGACCGTCTCTTTCCCGGTCAGGAGCTTGGGTTCGCTCAGACCGTGGCCGCGCACCTCGGCCGAGGGCGAGTGCGTGCGCAGGTATTCGCAAGACAAATCGAAGCGCTGGCCGTCGTCGTATTCGACCACGAGTATCCGGCGCGAGCGTTCCAGTCTGATCTCGACAGGTTCCGGCATCATCAGCCCCCGGGGGCTGTGTAGTAGGTTGGCGAGCCGGGGCCTACCGGCATGCCCAGCCCGAACACCCACAGGAAAAACAGGCAGACCCAGAATATGAAGAAAAAGATCGAGTAGGGCAGCATGGTCGCGATCAGGGTGCCGATGCCGAAATTCTTGTCGTAGCGGGTGGCCCAGGCCAGGATCAGGCCGAAGTAGCTCATCATCGGGGTAATGATGTTGGTGGTCGAGTCACCGATCCGGTACGCGCCCTGGATGACCTCGGGCGAGTAGCCGATGAACATCAGCATGGGTACGAAGATCGGGGCGGTGACCGCCCACTGGGCCGAGGCCGAGCCCAGCGACAGGTTGACGATGCCGCACATGATGATGAAGAACAGGAAGACCAGCGGGCCGGTCAAGCCGATGTTCTGCAGGAAATCGGCGCCGGTAATGGCGGTAATCAGGCCAAGGTTGGTCCAGCCGAAGAAGGCGACGAACTGGGCAGCGAAAAACACCAGCACGATGTACAGCCCCAGCGTGGAGATGGCCGATGCCATACCGTCGATGACATCGCGGTCGTTTTTCATGGTGCCGACGACCTTGCCGTAGGCGAAGCCGGTGACCAGGAAGAACACGAAGATCCAGGCGACGATGGAGCGGAAGAACGGTCCCGATGAGGCCAGGAAGCCTTCACCCACGGCGTCCGGATCGCGTAGCACGCCGGTCTCGGGCAGGACCAGGTACAGCATTAGTGCGGCTACGCCCAGCAGACCCAGTCCGGCCATGACCAGGCCTTTTCTCTCCTTGCCCGTCAGCGGCTGCATCTGGCTGTCGTCGAGTACGCTGGGATCGGCCCGCGAGTCGTCGTAGCGACCCAGCTTGGGCTCGACGATGAAAATGGTCACCAGGGAACCCACGGCCGTGATCATGAAGGTGCTGATGATCATGAAGTACCAGTTGGCGGTGGCGAACACTTCGTATTCCGGATCGATCAGGCGGGCCGCCTCCTGGGTGATGCCGGCCAGCAGCGGGTCGATGGTGCCCAGCAGCAGGTTGGCCGAGTAGCCGCCCGACACCCCGGCGAAGGCCGCGGCCATGCCCGCCAGCGGGTGACGCCCCAGGGCCAGGAAAATGGCGCCGGCCAGGGGTACCAGCACGACGTAGCCCATTTCCGAGGCGGTGTTGGAAATCACGCCAGCGAAAACCACGGCCACGGTAACCAGGTGCCTGGGTGCGTTGAGCACGATGCCGCGGACCATGGCCGACAGCAGGCCCGATTTCTCGGCCACGCCCACGCCCAGCATGGCCACCAGGACCACGCCCAGCGGGGCAAAGTTGACGAAGTTGGAGACCAGGTTGCCGAAGATCATCCGCAAACCTTCGGCATTGAGCAGGCTGACTGCCTCGATGGTGGCGCCGTCCGCGCCGGGCCTGGGGTCAGTGACTGAAACACCCATCCAGCCGAACAGGCCCGACACGAACACCATGGCCGTGGCCAGCAGGGCGAACAGGGTGACGGGGTGGGGCAGCAGGTTGCCCAGCCACTCGACCACGTCGAGAAAGCGGGTGAACCAGTTACGGGATTCGATGGCAGAAGATTCGGTACTCAAGGTATCGGTTCTCTTGTTGTTTGGGGCCGGTCATGGACACTGGTCCGTTCGCATGATAGCAATGCCCGGGGCCAGACGCAGGACCGAAACAATTCGCAGGCGGCAACCCGCTGGTTCGCCGGCAGTCAAGGAAACCGGAAAAGCCTCTCGCAAAGACGCAAAGATGCAAAGCGCGCAAGGAAATCACAGGGTTTTTCTTGGCGGCCTTTGCTCCTTCGCGCCTTTGCGTGATGCTTTTCAGACGCCCAGGCCTGGGTGGTTTGCCGG
>RECK01000330.1 GCA_007694055.1 Wenzhouxiangella sp. | reverse complement strand
GAACTTGCCGCCGTTGCCCTTCTCCCATTGCCAGATTTTCGGGGGTTGGTAGTCGATTTCTTCGGTCATGGTGGGTCGCTATCGGTGCATTGTTGTCGCGGCAGTATAGACAGGCCAGAACGAGCAACGCGACTTAGGGTTTAAAATGCGTGGTTGATATTATCCATTCGTTCACTGTCGGCTCGCCGGGCAGTGACGCCCGACAAACGAAAGGGCCCTGCATGCATCCTTTTTTCTGTTTCCTGCTCCGCAGCCTGATTCTGCTTCTGCCCGCAGTCACCCTCGCTCAATCGCCGCTCACGGAGTTTACCGTGACCGCCGCCGTGGCTGGCGGCCAGGGGGCGATCGGCCCAGCGTCGCAAAAAGTTGCCGCTGGCGATGATGCGACGTTTTTTGTGGTGGCTGACCCTGGATGGCGTGTCACCGCCGTGACCGCTGACAACTGTACGCCTGTTGATCAAGGCGCTGGGGTCTGGACCGCTGCGGCCATCAACGCCGACTGTCAGGTGCTGGCCGAGTTCGTTGAACAGGCGAGCGCCGAGTTGAGGGTGTGCAGCGAGCCCATGCTGCCGATTCCGGATGGCGATCTGGCCGGCATCAATGACAGCATCGAGATCGATGCGGACGGCGAGATCGTTGAAGTTCGGGTCGAGCTGGTGGGTACTCATACCTGGGTCGGTGACCTGGTTTTTACCCTGATCCACCCCGACCAGGCAACGGGCGTGGTACTGATTGATCGGCCCGGTGTGCCCGCAACTACTTTCGGCTGCGATGGCGAGAATTTTGATCTCCTGCTCAGCGATGATGGCCTGGACGGCCCGGTTGACGCGCAATGCAGCGAGGCGCCGCCGGCCCTGTTCGGCAACCCTGTCCCTGAACAGCCGCTTGCCGAATTCTCCGGGCTGAATCTCAACGGTCTATGGACCTTGAACGCCGCCGACGTGCTGCCCGATTTCGGGGGCACGCTGGAGTCGTGGTGCCTGGAGGCAACCTACCTCCCGCCTGCCAATTACATCGTTACCCCGTCGGCTGGCAGCGGAGGCGCCATCATTCCCGCTATACCGCAGTCCGTGCTGGAAGGGCAGGTCGTGAGCTTCGAGGTGCGTCCTGACGAGGGCTTTGGCATCGACCAGGTCGGCGGCAGCTGCGGCGGCAGCCTGGTGGGCGAAGACTACACGACCGACCCGGTAGTCGCCGACTGCACCGTCGAGGCCAGTTTCGCGGTATTGACCTACCAGGTCACCGCCGCAGTTGGTACGGGTGAAGGGATCGTTGCCCCGTCATCGCAGACGGTGGAGCACGGCGCCAGCGCATCCGTGACAATTACCCCCGAACTCGGCTGGCGCATTGACGATGTGCGCGGCGACACCTGCACGCCTGAGGAAAGCGGTCCAGGCGAGTACCAGGCCGACAGCATCACGCAAAACTGCCTGATCACGGTTGACTTCGACCAGATCAGCTACGTGGTCACCCCCAGCACCCAGGGTGGTGGGGGCAGCATTGCCCCGGACGATCCGCAAACCGTACTGGAGGGGCAGACGGCCAGTTTCACCCTGGTGCCCAGCGAGGATTTCGTTGTCGACGAGGTGGCCGGCAGCTGCGGCGGCACGCTGGATGGCAAGCTTTACACCACGGATCCCGTGTCCGCCGACTGCGAGGTTCTGGCCCGGTTCCGCTTTGCCCCGACTTTCACGGTCACACCCTCGGTCAGCGGCTCGGGTGGTGCGATCGAACCGGCTTCCCCGCAGCAGGTGGAAAGCGGTGAATCGATCAGCTTCGGGATTTTTCCTGAACCGGGTTTCGAGATCGACCAGGTCGGTGGCAGCTGCGGCGGCAGCCTGGACGAGACCAGCTACCTCACTGACCCGATAATTGGCGATTGCTCGGTCACTGCCAGCTTCCGGGCCCTTGACGACTTTTTGTTTGACGACCGCTTCGAGTCTGCACCATGAGGGCAGCCGGCAATCCATCATGCTGATCCGAATGGCCTGCATTTTTGCCTTGCTGTTCGCCATCGGATTTCCTGGCGCCACGGCCGAGGAGCTGCCGCCTGACCAGGATGAGCCTTCGGGTTATCTCGTGCCCGAAGAGCGCTCCGGCCTGGACCTGTTCAGACCGAATCGTTCGGGCTGGTTGGTCTGGGTTGGGCCGGTATTGATGGGGTTGGCTGCTTTCCTGCTGGTCCTGTTCATTCGCAATTTCAGCCGCCACCGGCATGGGCAGGATGCCGGCCCGCCAGATGATGACGATCGCCGGCGCTGATCGGCGCCGGCATCAGCGGTTTCCCTTGGTCCGTTTTCTCTGTCGAGATATGAATCCTGCCCGGGCCAGGCCCGGGCAGCGTGTCGGCGAGCCGGTTTTCAATCGTAGAGCGCTTTCTGCAGGCGCCCCTGCGCGGCCCGGGCCTGGTTGATGTTCATGCGCAGCACCTGGGCGATGCGGTGGGTGTTGGCCTCGGCCAGGTCGCCCGCGGTATTGATGCCGGCGCCTTGTAGTGCCCGGATCTGGTTGCGGTTGAAGCGCTCGTTCAGGAAAACCCCGGCGGGCAAGACCGCGACCGATGTGTCGACAGACAGGGCCTGGCGGGCCCAGTCCGGGTCCGGGCCGCTGGCTGTGCGATTGTCGCGCAGGTAGGCCTGAAGACGCTGTTGAGCCTGGCTGGCCTGGCGCGGATGGATATCAAGCAGGCGCCCCAACTGGACTGGTTCTGCCTCGAGCAGATCGCGCACCGTGCGAATGTCGGCTTGTCTCAGGGCGCTGATCTGGGTATTGCGGAGCCGGTTGCCGTCAACAAACAGGTCACCCGGAATTTCCCTTACCGAGCTGTTCATGCCGAAAGCGCGCGCCGGCTGCGCGGGGCTCGAGACCGGGCTACGCTGGCGGATGTTGTCGCGCAGGCGTTCCTGCGCAAAGTGGGCCTGGCGCGGGTGGATATTCAGTATCCGTCCCACTCTTTGTGGCGAGGCATCGGCCAGGTCGCCGGCGGTGTTGATCCCGATTCCCCGCAGGGCCCTGAGCTGGTTTCCGCTCAGGCGGCTGTCCTCTAAAAAGGCGCCGTGCGGCATCCTGGGCAGGGGTGTGCTCCGCTCAACGCTGCCCGGGTCAGCCTGGGGTGGGTTGTTCACCGTGCGTGCCTGGGCAAGCACCAGGGGTGGGTTCGAATGGCTGCTCGATGGCTGGATGTTTTCCTGAGCTTGGGACGCGCCGGCCAGCACGCTGCTCAGCAAAAGGACGAATCCGAGACGGGTTGACGGGTTCATGTCGTACTCTCCTTGATGCGTTTATGGGGTGGCGGCGCCAAGGCGCTTTGCCTGCCTCGAAAAGAACGCGAACCGCTTGTTTCGGCGACAGTGACTTCATTCTCGAAGCGTTGCAAGGATGAATTCACGGCTGTCTTTCAATAGTTTAAAGCTATGAGGTAAATAAAAATAAATAGCTTTTGATTATTCTTGGGCTCGGTATACTGTAGGTTCGACAAACCATGAATTTGGAGTGGAGCAATGGACGACAAAGTGAAATGCCCGGTCATGCACGGTTCGCTGACCTCGGCAGGCAAGTCCAACATGGACTGGTGGCCGAATAGCCTGAACCTGGACATCCTTCATCAACAGGATCGCAAGACCAATCCCTACACCGATGATTTCAATTATCGGTCTGAAGTCCAGAAGCTGGATGTCAAGGCCCTCAAGCAGGACCTGACTGACCTGATGACCGAAAGCCAGCCCTGGTGGCCGGCCGATTGGGGCCACTACGGTGGCTTGATGATTCGCATGGCCTGGCATGCTGCCGGTTCTTACCGCGTGGCCGATGGCCGCGGTGGCGCCGGTTCCGGCGACCAGCGTTTCGCGCCGCTGAACAGCTGGCCTGACAATGGCAACCTGGACAAGGCACGTCGTCTGTTGTGGCCAATCAAGAAGAAGTACGGCAACAAGCTCAGCTGGGCTGATCTGTTCATCCTGGCCGGCAACGTGGCCTATGAATCGATGGGCTTCAAGACCTTCGGCTTTTCTTTTGGCCGCGAAGACATCTGGCACCCGGAAAAAGATCCGTACTGGGGCGCCGAGGAAGAGTGGCTGGCGCCCAGCACCAACGAAGAAAACAGCCGTTACGGCGACAGTCGTGAGTCGCTGCAGAACCCACTGGCTGCGGTGATGATGGGGCTGATCTATGTCAACCCGGAAGGTGTCGACGGCAATCCGGATCCGCTCAAGACCGCCAAGGACATGCGCGTGACCTTTTCTCGCATGGCCATGAACGACGAAGAAACCGTGGCCCTGACCGCCGGCGGACATACCGTGGGCAAGGCGCATGGCAACAACCGTGAAGAAAACCTGGGTCCGGCACCGGAAGGAGCTGGCCTTGATGAGCAGGGTCTGGGATGGAACAACAAGGTCACCCGCGGTATTGGCCGAGACACCATGACCAGCGGCATTGAAGGTGCCTGGACGTCCAAGCCCACCCAGTGGGATAACGGCTACTTCGACATCCTGTTCAAGCATGAGTGGAAGCTGGTCAAGAGTCCCGCAGGTGCGTGGCAGTACGAGCCGGTCGAAATCGCCGAAGAGGACATGCCGGTGGATGTCGAAGACCCGTCAATTCGGGTCATGCCGATGATGACCGACGCCGACATGGCACTCAAAGTTGATCCGGAGTACCGCAAGATTTCCGAGCGGTTCCGTGACGATCAGGCCTACTTCGAAGACGTGTTTGCGCGCGCCTGGTTCAAGCTGACGCACCGCGATATGGGGCCGAAGTCTCGCTATATTGGTCCGGAAGTGCCGAACGAAGACCTGATCTGGCAGGATCCGATCCCGGCCGGCAAGTCTGACTACGACGTCAAAGCGGTCAAGGCCAGGATCGTCGAGGCCGGCTTGTCGGCAGCTGATCGTATCAGTACTGCCTGGGACAGTGCCCGGACTTTCCGCAACTCCGACAAGCGGGGCGGTGCCAACGGTGCCCGTATCCGCCTTGCTCCGCAGAAGGACTGGGTGGGCAACGAGCCCGAGCGCCTGGCCAAGGTGCTGGCCGCCTATGAGCCGATTTCGGCCGATACCGGCGTGAGCATTGCCGACCTGATCGTGCTGGGCGGCAACATGGGTATCGAAGAGGCGATCAAGGCCGCCGGTTCCAGCGTGGAGGTTCCGTTTGCCCCTGGCCGCGGTGATGCCACGGACGAGCAGACCGACGCTGAATCCTTCGAGTGGCTGGAGCCCCAGGCCGACGGTTTCCGCAATTTCGTCAAGGCGGATTTCGTGGTCGAGCCGGAAGAGATGTTGCTGGACCGTGCCCAGTTGATGACCCTGACCGCGCCGGAAATGACCGCGCTGGTTGGCGGCATGCGCGTGCTGGGTACCAACTACAAGGGCACCGCGCACGGTGTGTTCACCGATCGAGTCGGACAGCTGAGCAATGACTTCTTCGTCAACCTCACCGATATGAACTATCGCTGGGTGCCGAAGGGTCACAATCACTACGAAATCGTTGATCGCGCAAGCGACGAAGCGCGCTGGACGGCCACTCGCGCCGACCTGGTGTTTGGTTCCAACAGCGTGCTGCGTTCCTACGCCGAGTTCTACGCCCAGGACGACAACCAGGAGCGCTTCGTGCGCGATTTCGTCGCCGCCTGGACCAAGGTGATGAACGCCGATCGTTTTGATCTGAACGGCTAGGCAAGCTCCGCCCAGCGGTTTTTCCGCGATTTGCGCCCCGGGCGATCGGCTCAAGCCGATGCCCGGGGTTTTTTTTGGCCATACCCGGACCCCGTAAACCCTGATTGCCTCCAAACGCACGCGCATAAACCCAACCCTTCTCTTTGACGCCTGATGT
>RECK01000326.1 GCA_007694055.1 Wenzhouxiangella sp. | reverse complement strand
GTGCCGGCAAAGTTCTGGCTGAGCAAGATACTCGTGCCGTCAAACTCATCCTCCAGGCTCCAGTCCAGGTTCGCCGTCCCCAGATTGCTGACCATAATGTTCTCGGTCACGGTGTCGCCTTGAATGGCCGCCGTATCGACCGAGGCCGGGTCCACAAATGCCTGCGGCGCGGTGTCACCCTCGCCAACCACAAACAGCGTCGTCGGAACCACAACCAGGCTGTTGGCTGGGTCATTACTCGCGATACAGAGGTTCTGGCGCAGTTCGGTGCCGGCCGGCTGGCCGTCATCGTTCAGGGTCAAGGTGACCTGCTGGCTACCACCGCCAGTCACGGTTCCACCAGTTGCGTCAGCAGCCAGCCAGCCAATCTGGTCCGGCGTGGCGCAGACAATGCTGGTCCGGCCGGTCACGGACATGACCAGGTTGACGTCGTTCAGGCCAAGGTCAGCAAAACTGGTCGGCTCGGGCACGTTACAGGCCGGAGACACGATATAGGAAGGTGCCGTCTCACCAGCCTGGTTGGAACCCGGACGGAATGCACCGATGCCAGTCAGGTTCGGTGCCTGGACTTCAACGACCAGGGTGCTGCCAATCTCGGCGAAGGCAGAGACAGGCACGTTGACCAGGGTCAAGCTGCTCGGGGCCAGCGTGGTTGTGGTCGATCCGATCAGCTCAAGGTTTTCGTAGAGGAAATCACCGTCGAGGGTGTAGACGTTGACGTCGACATCGATTTCCACGTTGCTGTTCTCAATGCCAAAGGTGACTTCTTCGACTTCGAACGCATCGAGGATGCCGAAGTCGGCCAGGTCGAAGACGCGCAGGTAAGCGTTGGAGCGCGTGGTCGTGCCGCCATCGGTACTGCAGACCGAGGTGTTGCCGGTCATGATGTCGAACGATGCGGAATGGGTCAGCGAGGTGCCAGACCTTGGCGCGCGCATGATGTGCGAGCCGATTTGACCGCGCTGCACGTCCAGATCACGCAGGAAGTTCTCGATGGCGAACTGGCCACGGTGCGCCAGACCGGGCGCGGACGCGGCCGAGCCAGTGCGCAGCAGGGTGCCCGTTACCGAACGATCGCCGGCTTCGAATGCCCAGTCGAGATCACCGTCGCCCAGGTTGGCAACGTTGAGGCCGAAGTTGACACTCAGACCACCGGCTTCGACAAAGGCGTCGACCTGCGGCGGCGTGACCTGAATGGTTGCCGGGTCGCCCTCCACTTCCAGGGTGACCGGGACCTGGACCAACGGATTGGCCGGGTCGTTGCTGGTCACGCAGATGCTGGCCTCATAGATACCAGAGCTAAGCCCTTCTGCATTCAGTGTGGCAGTCACATCCTGACTGTCGTCGGCATCAACCGAGCCGCTAAGCGGGTCGATGGTCAGCCAATCCGGCAGGCCACAAGCCACTGGGTCACCTACCGTACCAGTAACGCTCATGACCAACTGCACCTGCGGGAAGCCAATGCTGCCAAAAGTTGATGGCTCCGCGATACCACAAGCGGCGGCGGCCAAGTAAGAAGGTGCCGTCTCACCCGCGCTGTTGGAGCCGGGGAAGAAGGCCGCCACACCAGACAAGTCGGGTGGCGAGATTTCGACCACCAGGGTCGCCGCCGGATCGATTTCCGCGGTAACGGGAATCGAGACCAGACTCAGGCTCTGGCTGGAAAGCGTCTCGGTCGCGCTACCGACCAACGTGAGATTACCCATGACGAAGTTGCCGTCCAGCGTGTACAGGTTGATAGTGATCGGTTGTGACGCGCTCAAGTTCTCAATACCGAACCCGACTTCAGTCACGTTGAAGGTTTCGGTGATATCGAAGTCGCTAAGGGTAAACGTGCGGAAGAAAGCATTTTCACTCGTTGTGGCCCCTTCATCCGGGCTGCATGCAACTGTGCCTGGAACGATCGAATCGGAGGCGGAGTGCGTAATGGTGATGCCGTCGGACAACACGCCGAAGGGGCGCGCGGGACCAGGCTGAGACGAAACGCCGCCGCTGCCTGAGTCATCTGCAAACAGCCCGCTGAAGCCAGATGGAGTTGTCGTTGAGGGAATGGTCACGGTTGCGCCGGGGCGTCTCAACACCAGCGGACTGGCGTCAATCTCCCACTCCAGCACGGCTTCGCCGACGTTGGAAATAGTCAACGTGCGATCAACAATTGCACCAACGTTCAAGCTTTCGCTGACGCTGTCTGGATCGATTTCGATCGCCGACTCTTCCGGCGGCGGTGGTGCGTCACCGGCCGGGATGGTAAAGGACGCGCTTTCACCGCCGTCGATGGTAAAAGCCGGCACCTCAAGAACGCCTAAAATTTCACGGCTCGGACCGATCAATTCAATGAGTATTGGGTCCCAAGTCATGGGCACGCCGTCGTCCCAGCTGTTAAGAAAGCTAAGCTCCCAGGTGCCATCGAGATCAGTTCCCGGCAGGAACACGTCGGGGTGCGAGCTTACATAGGTACCATCATTGCTCGAACCGGGTCCGTCAAAGTCCCAGGGCGGATTGCCGGTCAGAAAGCCACCAACAGTGAAGCTGGCACCGGCCGGGCTGGTGATCTGCATAGCCAGGTCCGAAGCCCAGGATGGGCTCCCATTGATTCCGGTAACGGTGCCTTCAAATTCAAAACCGGTGACGCCTTCCGGCTCAGGTGCGCCTTCACCGCTGCCGGCCAGCGCGACAGTGAAATGCAGGTCGGGTGAGGTACCGTCCACTTCAACAAATTCGATTGTGCCGAAGGACAGTGGGATGGTGCCGTTCGGGGCCAGGGTGATTTCCAGCGTCTGCGTGTCGCTGGTATCACCGCTGAAGCTGAAGCTGGATGGCACGACGGTCACGGTGAAGTCACCCGAGATGACCTCCGAGCCAACGGTCCAGCTGGTCGGCTCAGTCAGGGTGTTGCGCACGGTCCGGGTGAATGCGCAGGAAGGCGAGCATGCAACATCTCGCACCGCCGGCAGATTGAGGGTGCGTACATCACCGCCAGTCCCCGGATTGGCGGCAAGGAAGTTGCCAAAGGTTTCATTCATGACCAGACCGGCCAAGCCGGCGCGGGTCAATTCAACGCGTCCGGAGCCGACATCGTCCCAGTCCCAGGCAGACGTTGCGTTGTCCTTGAAGCCGTCATGCTTGGCCGTCATGCGGATCGCCGAGGCGACTTCCGGCGGCGTCCAGTCGGGATGCATCTGACGCACCAGCAGCGCGGCGCCCGACAGGTGGGGACCGGACATTGAAGTGCCGCTCTTGTTGCCATAGCCGGACGGGTCTACGTCCGCGGCGTAAATCGCGACGCCGGGTGCCGTGATGTCAGGTTTCTGCAGGTTCTGCAGTGGCGCCGGCGTGGGGCCGCGGAAGCTGAAGCCAGCTAACACATCGCCCTGCGGATCATCGTCGGGCACGAACTCGAGGGTGGCGCCGGGATTGTCGTTAATGAAATCCCGTAGCGCATTGCCTACAGCCTGCGAGCTGATCGAGTAAGACGGCACAGCGACCTGACCAGAAGTGTTCATGATCAAGTTGCCATCCTGATTGTTGCGGATGATGACCATCACGGCACCCGCAGCAGCAGCATTGTTGATTTTCTGGGTGAAGGGGCAGGTGCCGCGCTCAATCAGCGCGATTGCACCGTTGAAGAAGTCAGCCGGGAAGCCAGGGTCGCATCCGTCGGCGTCTGCCGGCTGGTCTGGGTCGAATCTCACCTCGGCTGCCAGGGAACCATCGATAATTTCCGAATTGGAGCCTGCGGTAACCGCGATGTCAATCAAGTTGCCTGGCGGTGTGCCCGGGCCGGTGACGCTGACGGCGCCATCGGGCGCACCACCCGGGCGGGTCGAGGCCGCGACCGACATGACCCAGGGGCCACGGTGGTTAACCAGGCCGACGGGATTGGTGACTGTCGGGCTGGTGTTTCCAGCCGACGCGTTGACAAAAACACCCGAATCCACAAGGTCGAGGAAACGGCGATTCGAATTGCCAGTGGCCCAAGGATCGCCCGGACCCGAGATGGAGAAGTTCATGGTGTCGACGTCGCCGTCGTCCAGCAGGGTGTTCAAGCCGGCAGTAATGTGCGCACCTGGGCACGTAGTGCCGGGGCAGACTTTGTAGTTGCGAATGGAGGCGCAGGGAGCTACTCCCGAAACACCTTCACCCACCGGCGGGTTGGGCCGTGGCTCCGGCCCGGAATCCCGCAGCAGAGCGTTGCCCGCTTTCGTGCCCGCGACGTGGGTACCGTGACCGTTGGTGTCAACCGGATTAGTTCCAGCGCAAAGACCCTGTGAATTAGTCGCGGAGCAATCGACGAAGGAAATCAATTTGTTCGGAATGTCACCCTCACCATGGCCGCAAGCAGGATCATTAATGAAGGATGGGTGGTTGGGGAGGATGCCCGAGTCCAGTACGCCGGCAATCATGCCGGCCCCACGCAGCCCTTCGCCGCTCGGCGTGGCGCTGCCGTCCCAGATCGATCCGGCGCCTATGAACTCTGGACCAGCGAAGGTGTCCAGGAAATATAGACGCTCACGCTGGATTGAGGCCACGTTAGGCATCTCGGCAATCTGGCGCGCCTCGAGTTCGGTCAGGCGAACCGCCATGCCGCTATGCGTGATCTGGAAGAAGTGGGAGGCCTCGACACTCCGTCCCAAGCGCGATCCGAAGTCGGCCAGGACGGATTGGTGTCTAGCCACCATGGACTCCGACTCGGCCCGAATATCTGGCGCCCGGGAATCAAAGCGCTGCCCGGTTCCGCGGGTTTGACGATGCAGCTCCAGAAGACCAGGTTCGTCGAATTCGACCATGAAGACGAAACGCCCCTGATCATCAGCCGGCGTGAATTGTTGCGATGAACCGAATAAGTCGGCTGGATCGCTGGAAGCTGTTGCGACCAAGTCAGCCCCGGGGTTAGCTATAACGCTGCCCGCCAGGAACATCGAAACGATTAAAAGGACGAACCAGCTCTTGAAGCAATTGCGCAAATTCATGCCGTATTGACCCTCGATTCTGCAAGCAAATTGTAAAGATTTCGGTATTTTTTGTGCTAACCACACGCTCTCACCAACGTGGCGGGAGCTTACGGGTGGTGGGAGTCTAAAAGTAAGTAGGGACCCGCGTCAAACCCTTTAAGGCGATTTTTTCGCAAAAAGTTCATCAGGTTGGAACAGGCAGGCCTGGCGAGGCCTTTAACTGTGGGCGCTTAGTGCCGATGATGGCCGAATTGGATTTTCTAAGCCTGCCGGGATTGCCCCCCCTGAAGCAGGCTTGCAATGGATTTGACCGAGCTCAAGCAGCCGATTACGCAGAACGACCGACAACAAGTTGAAATCGGGACGCACTACGTTTTTGTCGCGCCAAAAAACTCCCTGTCTCGTCGACAAAGGCGATGCCATTAGCATTGATTCCGGGCCGGTCGACCTTGTCACCTCTGGCTGGGCAACGCTCATTCGCCGATCGATATCTGTTTGTCCTGACGCCGCCCCAACTCCACCAGCTCCTCGCGCAGGGCGGCCGGCAGCACGAAATCCGGCCCTACGCCCGACTGCGGCGGCGGGGCCGGCCAGTCGGACTTGTCCAGCGCCTGCCAACTCGCACGGAGCGCTGACATTTGACTGGCTCGATCTTGCTCGGTCCCCATGAAATCAAAGCGGAGCAGGGCTTCGCGTAGCTCCGCAACCTCGTCGGGGCGTGGCCAATCGTAGACGATAGCGCGGTAGCTCAAAGCCGCAAAACGGCGCGTCGAGGGATAGATGTCCTCCATGGCCTCGATCAGATAAGCCAGCATCCAGGCGCGCTGTCGGCCGCGCTGGACGCTGTCGACATGGCCGGCCCGCCAGGCCATCACCGCTTTTTG
>RECK01000324.1 GCA_007694055.1 Wenzhouxiangella sp. | reverse complement strand
GCCAAAGCGAAGCGCCTGATAGCTCACGGCAAGGTCAAGAAAATCGCGCGTCCAGGAAGCAGTCATACTTTCATTGTATGAAAATTTCCGATCAAGGCACAGCGCGCGGATTTTTTACAAATCGTGGCTATACTGGAGGCGCTGACTGGAGGTTTCGAAAAATGGCCGTGACTGAAATGGACGGCAAGGCGCAGGTCGTGTTCAGTGCCAGGGGGCTGACCAAGGTGTACCGTATGGGCGAGGTCACCATTCATGCCTTGCGCGGAGTTGATCTTGACCTGTATTCCGGGGAACTGGTGGTCTTTCTCGGCGCCTCCGGTTCGGGCAAGTCCACCCTGCTCAATATCATGGGAGGTCTGGATGCGGCCACCGAGGGGCAGTTGCGCTACCGCGACCAGGACCTGAGCCGGGCCACCGATCGCCAGCTTACCGCCTTCCGGCGTGATCACGTCGGCTTCGTTTTCCAGTTCTACAACATGATTCCCAGCCTCACCGCGCGCGAGAACGTGGCCATCGTCACCGATATCGCGGCCAACCCGATGCGGCCGGAGGAAGCGCTGGAGATGGTGGGCCTGGGCGATCGCATGGATCATTTCCCTTCCCAGCTGTCCGGCGGCGAACAGCAGCGCGTGGCCATTGCCCGGGCGGTTGCCAAGCGGCCTGCGGTGCTGATGTGCGATGAGCCCACCGGTGCGCTGGACTCGAAAAACGGCATTCGCGTGCTGCAGGTCATCGAGCATATCAACGAGACCCTGGGCACGACCACCGCGGTCATCACCCACAACGAGGTGATCGGTTCCATGGCCGACCGGGTCATCCGCTTGAAAGACGGCCAGGTCGACGAGATTCACAGCAACGCCAGCCGCGCCGATCCGGCCGACCTGAGCTGGTAAGTCATGCTCACGCTCAACCGCAAGCTGTGGCGTGACCTGGCGGCTCTCAGGGGCCAGGTGGCGGCCATTGCCGTGGTCATTGCCGCCGGGGTGATGACGCTGATGATCGCGGTCAGCTCGCTGGACTCGATTCGAATGTCCATGGAGCGCTTCTACTCCAGCCACCAGTTCGGCGACGTCTATGCCAGCCTGTCGCGGGCACCCGACACCTTGACCGAGCGCCTGCGCGAGATTCCCGGCATCAACCTGGTCGAAACCCGGGTGGTCGCACCGGTGCGCCTGGAAGTGCCCGGCTTCGACGACCCGGTTCGGGGCCAGATCCTGTCCATCCCCGACGGTCGCCAGCCCCTGCTCAACCGGCTCTACCTTCGCGCCGGCCGCCTGCCCGAGTCGGGCCGGGCCGACCAGGTGGTGGTCAGCGAGCCGTTCGCCCAGGCCCATGGCCTGCAGGCCGGTGATTCGCTGCGGGTCATCATTCGCGGTCGCTTCCAGACCCTTCAGATCACCGGCATTGCGCTGTCGCCGGAGTTTGTCTACCAGGTCGCGCCCACCGACCTGTTGCCCGACTACCAGCGCTACGCCGTCTTGTGGATGAACCGGCGCGCGCTGGGCAATGCCTTCGGCATGGACGGTGCGTTCAACAGCCTGGTCGCCAGCCTGCAGGCCAGTGCCAGCGTGGACGAGGTGATCGAGCAACTCGACCTGGTCCTGGCCCCGTACGGCGGCATTGGCGCCCACGACCGAGAGGAGGTCATGTCGCACCGCATGCTGATCGAGGAAATCGCCCAGCTGCGGGTCATGGCGGTGGTCCTGCCAGGGGTTTTTCTCGGCGTGTCAGCCTTTCTGCTCAGCGTACTGATGGGCCGCATCATCAATACCCAGCGCCAGCAGATCGCGGTGATCAAGGCCTTCGGCTACAGCGATCGCGAACTGGCCGTCCACTATGCCCTGCTGACCGGCCTGATCGTGTCCCTGGGCGTGGCCCTGGGTGTGGTCCTCGGGATGTGGACCGGCGATGCCATGGCCGCGCTGTATGCCGAGTACTTCCGTTTTCCAGAAACCGTCACCCGACTCCAGGCCCGGGTGGTTGCCCTGGCCGTGCTGGTGTCGTCGGCCGCGGCCGGCCTGGGTGCTTTCAAGGCCGTGCTGGCCGCAGTGCGCCTGCCGCCGGCCGAGGCCATGCGTCCGCCGGCACCGGCCGAGTTCCGGCAGGGCTGGTTCGATCGCTCCCGGGCCGGCCGCTGGCTGGCCCAGACCACGCGCATCATGCTGCGCAATCTCTCGCGCAGCAAGCTCAAGAGCACGATGACGATCATCGGCATCGGCTTGTCGGCCTCGCTGCTGCTGCTGGGCAGTTACCAGTTCAGCGCCGTCAGCCACATGATTGACCTGCAGTACCGCAAGGTCATGCAGATGGATCTGCACGTGACCTTTGTCGAGCCGACCTCGGCAAGGGTGCTGTCCGAGCTCAAGGCCATTCCCGGCGTGCAGTACGCCGAAGGCTACCGCAGCGTGCCAGTGCGGCTGCGCCACGGTCATCTGAGCGAGCGCAACGTCATTCTCGGTCTGCCGGGAAGCCCGCAACTGCGGGGGCTGATCGATGCGAGCGGGCAACGCTTGAGCCTGCCGGGCGAGGGGTTGTTCATGACCCGTTTCCTGGCCGATCAGCTGGATCTGAAGGTAGGTGACCCGGTCGAGGTCGAGGTGCTGGAAGGTCAGCGTCGCAGCCTGGTGCTGGCGCTGGCCGGGACCGTGGACGAGCCCATGGGCCTGAGTGCCTACATGCAGCGCGAGGCGCTCAATACCCTGATGCGCGAGGGCCCGGCCGTCAACGGCGCCTGGTTGATGACCGACGCCGAGCTTCGGACCGAGATCTACGATCGCCTCTGGGATGCCGCACGCGTGGCCGGTATCGGCCTGATCAGCCAGGCCGAGGAAAGCCTGCGCGAGTACATGGACGACACCGTGCTGGTGATGATGGCGGTATTGCTGCTGCTGGCCGGGTCGATCACCTTTGCCCTGGTCTACAACAACGCCCGCATCGCGTTTGCCGAACGCGCACGCGAGCTGGCCACGCTGCGCGTGCTGGGCTTTACCCAGGCCCAGGTCGGCTGGGTCCTGATCGGCGAGATCGCCTTGCTGACCCTGCTGGCCATTCCCGTCGGCTGGGTGCTGGGCACCTTTTTCTCGTGGCTGCTCAGCCTGGCCTTCAGCATGGACATGCTGCGGGTGCCGTTCCACATCACCCACCAGTCCTACGCGTTTGCCGCCGCCGGCGTGGTCGTGGCCTCATCGCTGTCGGTCGTGCTGATTGCCCGACGGCTCAGGCGGCTGGATATGGTCTCGGCATTGAAAAGTATCGAGTGAAAACAATGCAACCACCGAAGACACCGAATACACCGAAACTCCTCCGGCAGGCAGCCGTCGGCGCATGCCCATCCTTCGGTGATTTCGGTGATTTCGGTGGTTCCAAGGTTTTTCGTTGCTCAAATCAAATTCGCATCCACCTGAACCACGGTGAACCATGATGAAAACCAAACGACGCTGGATTGTTCCCCTGCTTGGCATTGGCCTGCTGCTTGTCCTGGTGCTGGCCTTGCGGCCGTCGCCGGTGCCGGTCAACACGGCCGAGGTGGTGGCGGCCCGGTTCGTCGAGTCGGTCGACGAAGAGGGCCAGACGCGCCTGCGTGAAACCTATACCGTCTCCGCGCCCATCGGCGGCTTTCTACAGCGGGTTGCACCTGAGCCAGGCGATGCGGTCGAGCTCGGCCAGGTGCTGTTTCGCATGGAGCCGCACCCGGCCCCGGCCCTGGATGCGCGCAGCCTGGGCCAGGCGCGCGAGAATCTGTCGGCGGCCCGCGCCCGGCGCGACAACGCCGTGGCCAACCTGGAAACCGTGCAGGCCGATGCCCGCTTTGCCGAAAGCGAGTACCAGCGCTACAGCGAACTGCACGAGCGTGGCCTGGTGTCGACCACCGAAATGGAACGGGCCCGCTCGGCCCGCGACCGCCAGATCGCCGCGCGCCGCGCCGCCGAACACGCGGTCGAGGTGGCCGGCTTCGAAATCGAAAGCGCGCGCGCCGTGCTCGATATCGCCAGCGGCGAACGCGGGCCCAATGAACACGGCGAACTGGCCGTGCGCTCGCCGGTCAGCGGCGTTGTCCTGCGCCGTCATCGCTGCTGCGAGGGCGCGGTGGGTGCCGGCGAGGCGGTGCTGGATGTCGGCAGCCTCGAGGACCTGGAAGTGCAAGTCGACCTGCTGTCGATGATGGCGGTCAGGGTGCGCCCTGGCATGCGCGTGGAGATGACCGGATGGGGTGGCGACGAAACCCTGGCAGGCACGGTCAGGCGGATCGAGCCGGCCGGTTTCACCCGGGTCTCGGCCCTGGGCGTGGAGGAGCAACGGGTGCCGGTGATCATCGACTTCGATGACCCGGAGTCAGCCTGGAACCAGCTCGGTGTCGGCTATCGGATCGAAGCCGAGTTCATCCTCTGGGAAGGCGAAGACGTGCTTCAGGTCCCAACCAGCGCGCTGTTCCGCGTCGATGGGCAGTGGACGGTGTTTGTCATCGAAAACGGTCGCGCCCGCCTGCAGACAGTCGAGCGCGGTCGGGTCAGCGGGCTGGTCAGCCAGATCACATCAGGCCTGGCGCCGGGGGAAGTGGTTGTCACGCACCCGGGAGACCAGGTGAATGACGGGGGGCGGGTCAGGGCCGACTGAGGCGTGCTCATGGCGGTGCCTGAAATCCACCTGGTTCTGCACCCGAAGTCCGGGTGCGTGAACGAACGGTGCTCAGTGGGTCGGCCGATGCGAGTGGCCAACCCCGGTGGAATCAGCCCTGCGGGCCCTGCAACTGGAGTGGGAAGGACTGTAGCCAGTCGCGCGCGCGGATGCGCTCTTCCTCGATTTCTGCCACCGTACGGCAGTTGCGACGCGCGATGCGCGAGCCGACATTTCTCTGCTCGGTACAGACTCTCTGGTCGCGAATGCCACCCATGATCAGGCCGTCGAGTTCGCCTTGCAGGTTGTACAGGGCCAACTGCTGCTGGCTGGGTAGCTGGGTGGCGTCATCAACGTCTGAAAGCAGGTACTGGAACCGCTGATGAATACGATCGAAGTCGCGCCACTCGCGTCGGCTGAGCTCACGTGGCACCCCTTCCTCAAGATCGGCGCGCAGGTCATCGAAGGCGGCCAGAAACTCGTCGGCTGGCACGATCGGCGCTTTCTCGGCACTTGCCGAGCCGGTCCAGAGGAAGCAGGCTGTGGCGATCAACAGGGCGTGGAAAAGGAATTGTCGGGTCATTGCTTGGGCTCCTTGAAAAATACGACTTGAATCGTACTACTTGCTTCGGAGAATGTAAAGTCCGGATGTGACTATTTTTCCCCACGTTCCCACCGGGTGCCGGGCGTTACCATAGCGCACTGATCTGTCATCTCACCCGACCAAACATCATGCGCGTAATCACTCTCAACGCCAACGGCATCCGGGCGGCGGCCCGCAAGGGGTTTTTCGACTGGCTGCCGGCCCAGAAAGCCGATTTCATCTGCATCCAGGAAACCAAGGCCCAGCTGCCACAGCTGGTCGATCGGGATTTCTTTCCGATCGGATACCACTGCTTCTACCACGATGCCGAGAAGAAGGGCTACTCGGGCGTGGCCCTGTATGCGCGGCTGCAGCCCGACCGGGTGAGCTATGGCCTGGGCTGGCCGGAATTCGATCGCGAGGGTCGCTGGCTGCAGGCTGATTTCGGCAACTTGAGCGTGATCTCGTTGTACCTGCCCTCCGGCACATCCAAAGACGAGCGCCAGCAGTTCAAGTACCAGTGCATGGATTATCTCAAGCCGCGCCTGGCCGACATGGCGGCCGACGGTCGCGACTACGTGATTTGCGGTGACTGGAATATCGCGCACAAGGAAATCGATCTGAAGAACTGGAAGTCGAACCAGAAGAACTCCGGTTTCCTGCCCGAA
>RECK01000170.1 GCA_007694055.1 Wenzhouxiangella sp. | reverse complement strand
GCCGCTGATCGAGGGGGCCGAGCGCTGGGCCACGCTGTACCTGGTTTACGCCGACCCAGAAGGCGCTGGACGAGGCGCCCGGCGCCTTGGACAGTTGCTGCGCGAAGCTGTTGCCCGGGGCGTGCGGCCCAAAGACGGTTGAACCGGCAGAGTTCAACACTTGTTCAAGCCCCGTTAAAGCTTTCCCAGCAGTGCTGAGTAATGCTCATCCCCAGGCTGCGCGTCGTTTGGCGCAGCACCGCAAGCCATTCAGGGAGATGAACTCATGCGCGCGATTTTCAAACAAATCTTTGCCGGCCTGGTGCTCTGCATCGGCACACATTCGGCCCTTGCCCTGACCATCGAGGTCAACTCGATAACGGACGGCAACCGCCTGGCCACTGCACCTACCGGCGTATGCGACACCGGCGCCGTGGTATCGGGACCGGGCGGCGCCGCGGTCGCCGCCTGTGGCCTGCGCGCGGCCATCCAGACTGCCAATCACCACGGCGGTTCGGCCCAGATCCACTTCGCCGACTACATTCTGCAAAACTCGTCGAACCCCCCGGCCTCCATGTTCACCCCCGCAACCGCGCTGCCCAGCATTACCGTACCGGTCGACCTGGATGGCCGCACCCACCCGGCCTACGACCCCAGTGATCGCCGGCCGGCCGTGATTATCCGCGGCACCAACCTGAACGACACCGAGAACGGGCTGGTGATCAGTGGCGCTGCTGCCTCCGGATCCATCATCCAGTCCGTGGCCGTTTACGACTTTCCGCAAATTGGAATCAGAATCGTGAACAGCAACAACAACCGCATATCAGGCAGCCATATCGGCATCAATGCATCCGGCAATACGGCCAGGCCCAACGCCCATGGCATCGTGATCAACAATGGCAACAACAACATCATAGGCAACCGGCCCTGGCCCCTGGTCATCCCGGCACCCAAGCCCAACCTGATTTCAGGCAATCTCAACGATGGAATCCTGCTGGGCCTGGGCTCCGACAACTGGATAGCCAACAACCATGTCGGTCTGAACCTGAGCGGCACCGGCGTGGTTCCCAACGGCAGGAACGGCATCTCGCTGTTCGGCGCAACGGCGACGCGCGTCGGTGGCCATGTGAACTTCTCGGGTCTGAACTACAAGGGCTACAACGTGGTGGCCGGCAACCTGCAGGGTCAGATTCGCATTCAGGGCAACGATCAGAACCAGGTCGCCTGCAATCGCATCGGCACCCGGCCGGACCTGTCGGCCACTTTGCCAGCGCCGCTATTTGGCATCTTGCTTATCGGCGACGGCCAGCGGGTCGGCACCGAGATCTGCGAAAACGTGATTGCTGCAACGGCACCATCCGCCATCCAGGTCGGCGTCATGCAGCCGGACCTGGAAGTCGCGTCATCGAACAACCTGATCGTTAACAATCACATCGGCCAAAGCCCGTCCGGCACAGCGCTGGCCGGGGGCGGCGAGTTCGGCGTCCAGATCGCCAACGGCAATGCCAACGCGATCATGGACAACTTCATCGGCAACGTTCAGACCGGCGTCCAGATCGGGTTTTCCAACAACAACGCGGCCTTTGGCAACCATGTCGGCGTGGACGTCAGCCTGAGTCCACACCCGGTCACCACCGGGCTGCGCAGCGAGGGCCAGGACGGCACCTTTATCGGCGCGCCATTCGATGAGGGCAAAAACATCATCGGAAATTTCCAGACCGCCATCGACCTGGTGTTTGCCTCCGACAGCTACGTCATCAACAACTGGGTCGGCCTTGCGCCCGATGGCACGGATATCGCCGGGCCCAATGCCTTGATGGGCATCCGCGTTTCCGGCAATGACAATCTGGTGGGCTATTCGCTGGGCTACGGAAATCAGATTGGTGCGGTTCCTACGGCCATAAGGGTCGCCATGCCAACCAGCACCGGCAACGTGTTGCTCGGCAACGCCATCGGCGTCAGCCTGGCCGGCGACATGGCCTCGGGCAACGGGACCGGCATCGGTATCGATGTCCAGGCACCAGACAATCGCGTCGAGGCCAACCGCGTCGGGCTTTACGGCACAGGCATCTTGCTCGATCACATGGCCGATAGCACGGTGATTCACGGCAACGAAATCGGGGCCGGTTTCGACGGCACGCTGTTCGGCAATACCCACCAGGGTCTGATCGTGCTCAGTGATGACAACACCATCGGTGGCGGGCCGATGGCCGAGCGCAATATCATCGGTGACAATCTCGATGGTATGTTGGTTGCCGGTCACGGCAACTTTGTCCGGGGAGCTTACGTTGGCATCACGCCCGACGGCGACCCGGTGGGCAACGATCGTCACGGCATCCATATCCTGCCAACGGCCAGCGACACCTACATTGGCCATGCCAGTTTTTCCGGCTTCAGCTACGTAGCGGCCAATGGCGAACATGGCATCTACAGCCAGGGCATGGGCACCGCACTGGACGTGGTCTTCGTCGGCGCAAGCCCTGATGGAAGCCCGGCCGGCAACGGTGGTGATGGTTTGCATCTGGCCACCACCGAGGACGCTCCAGGCGTGCACACCTACATTACTCGCAGCTACATCAATCACAATCAAGGCTGGGGAGCCAACCTGGCCAACTCGGTTCGCGGTGGCCACTTCTTCACCGAAAACCAGATCCTCAACAACCAGTCCGGCGGAATCCATCTCGGCCCGGGCGGTCGTGACCAGGACCCCGGTGATGTTGACAGCGGTCCGAACAACCTGCAGAACTTTCCCGAATTCGATCCAATCGCCAGCGGCGCCAACTACCTGAGCAATGAGCTCGAAGTGCGGTTCCGGGTTGACTCCACGCCGGCCCATTCCAGCTACCCCCTGCTGCTTGAGTTCTTCATCGCCTCCAGCGAGGCCAGCCCGCAGGCCTTTATGCCGGTCGGCAGCCTGGTCTATGACGAGGCCGATGCCGGACAATGGATCAGCACCACGGTCGACCTGTATCCCGGCATCCTGCTATCACCCGGCGGGCAGCAGTTCGTCGCCACGGCCACGGCCCTGGGCACCCTATCGACCAGCGAGTTTTCCGAGATATTCGGTGCCGAGTTTGACATGGACCGGATATTCCAGAATCGTTTCGAATCGCAGGGGGTCACATTCACCAGCCATCTGGCCGAGACCTTTCGCCATCCGCGCTGTGTTACCTGCCACGGCGTTGCAGCCACCGAATTCAGGAACGTCAATGACAACCCGCCAGGCGTTTTGCCGGCAGCCCATCCGGCGGTTACCGCCCAGACCGATTGCACCAGCTGTCATAGCGGCGCCCTGCTGCCGCCCACCGGCACGATTGACCCGGGCTGGCAATCGGCACCGGCCCAGTTCGACTTTCGCAACAAGACCAACAGCGAATTGTGCAGCATGGCCAGCCAGCCAGTCAGTGGTCACAGCCCGCTGGAGCACATGACCGAGGACCGCCTGGTGCTGTGGGCGGTTGGTGACGGTCGCGTGCCCTTCGGCAACACCTTGCCAACGGCACCACCAAACGACTTCGAACAATGGCGGGCCCTGGTTCAGCAATGGGTGGCAGCCGGTATGCCCTGCGACTGATATTCAGACCGGGGCTTCCGGTTACACTGGAGCCCATGGCCAGAAAACGCACGCAACAGCAGTCCAGTTGGTGGGAGCCGATTGATGTCCCGCCGGGCCAGCACCTGCGCTGCACCATTGGCACCCTGGCCCTGGATATCGGTCACGACCATGATGAGTGGACGCTGGCCAGTCGCAGTATCGAGGAAGATCTGGCCGGTAAGGAACCTGAGTTCAAACTGCACAAAGGACCGGCAGAGGAGGTCGCCGAGCGCTTTGTCTATGCCGCCGACTCCAACCGCCTGCAACTGTCGGCACTGTTGGCCGACCGCTCGGTTGTCATTCGCCCGCGCCAGCCACTTTTTCTGCTCAGCGGCCAGGCGGTCACCCTGTATCTCTCGACCCCGATCTGGCTGCAGGTACTTGTAGGAGACCCACCCGTTCTGCTCAAGGAGTTACCGGTGCTGCGGCTTTCGGATACGTGGTTTGGCCCCAATACCCGCGAGGGCGAGCTTTGCTACGCTGGCCGCACCCATGCCCGACACCAGCTTGATGACCTGCCCGAACGACCGCATCGAGCGATCACGCCATTGACCATCCACAACAAGGCCGCCTCTCCGCTGTCGCTGGAAAAAGTCAGCCTGCCGGTGCCCATGCTGGCGCTTTATGGTGATGCAAGTGGCAAACTGTGGACCCAGGCAGTTACCCTGACTCGCGAGGGCCAAACCGATCTGGCCACGGTCAAGATTGACAGCAAGCTGCCCCACGCCGGCACGGAGTTGACCCGGCTGGCCGCACCGCGCCAGGAGCAAGGCAGGTCCGGTGTGACACGCGCCTTCAGCCTGTTGTTCGGAAGCTGAACGAGGCCGACATGATTTCTGATTTGATCGACAGCATCAACCCGGTCTTCCTGGTCGCCCTGTTTCGCGCCACGATTCTGCTCGGCATTGGCCTGGTGGCCGCCTCGCTGGGCAGTCGCCTCACCCGCCGCCTGAGCAAGGGCCACCTGAGCATTCATAGCGAAACCCTGATTCGTCGCATTGTCTTCTACGGCATCCTGGGCCTGTTCATTGCATCGGCCATGCGCGAGCTCGGCTTTTCCCTGGCCGTGATCATGGGTGCAGCCGGCGTACTGACCGTGGCCATTGGCTTTGCCTCGCAAACCACCGCCTCGAACCTGATCAGCGGACTGTTCCTGATCGGCGAGCGCAGTTTCGAGATCGGCGACATCATCAGAGTCGGCAACACCACCGGCGAGGTGCTGTCCATCGATGCCTTGTCGGTCAAGCTCCGGACCTTCGACAACCTGTTTGTCCGCATCCCCAACGAGACCCTGATCAAGAGCGAAGTCACGACCCTGAGTCGTTTCCCAATCCGGCGCCTGGATTTGCAGCTCGGCGTCGCCTACAAGGAAGACATCGCTCAGGTCCGCGATGTGCTGATGGCGGTAGCCGATGCCAACACGCTGTGCCTGGACGAACCGGCACCGCTGTTCATCTTCACCGGCTTCGGCGACTCGGCGCTGGAAATCCAGTTCTCGGTGTGGGCCAAGCGCGAGAACTTCCTGGCCCTGCGCAACGGCATTACTGCCGAGATCAAGGTCGCCTTCGACGCGGCCGGAATCGAGATCCCCTTCCCGCATCGCTCGCTCTATGCCGGGGAGGCAACGCGACCGTTTCCGGTGGTGGTGGTTGATGAGGGGAATGGGAAAAGGGAAAAGGGAAAAGCGGGCGACGGGCTGGCGGAGTGATTGCGATAAGCAGGTCTGCCATAATGTCGCCCTGGGAGCAAACCTGAATTCAAGCTGCGAGTAGAGTCATGGCGAAAACCGAGTCGAACATGCTGCCGCTGGGGACACCGGCCCCCGATTTTTCATTGCCGGACACCGTCAGCGGTCGGACCCTGAACTTTGCCGATATCGCCGGCGAGCGCGCCACCCTGGTGATGTTTATCTGCAACCACTGCCCCTTCGTCAAGCATGTGCTCGACGAGTTGGTCCGGCTGGGCGAGGACTATGCCGACCAGCCGGTCGGGCTGGTTGCGATCAGCAGCAACGATGTGACCGGCTATCCGCAGGACCGACCCGAACGCATGAAGGAACTGGCCGAGCAGCGCGGCTTCGCCTTTCCCTACCTGTACGACGAGTCACAGAATACGGCGCGGGCCTATGATGCCGCCTGCACGCCCGATTTCTACGTCTTCGACAGCGAGAAGCGCCTGGCCTACCGTGGCCAGCTCGATGATTCGCGCCCTGGCAACGGCGTGCCCGTGACCGGTTCCGACGTACGAGCCGCCGTGGACGCGCTGCTCGCCGGGCACACGGTTTCCGGCCAGCAGAAACCATCGATCGGCTGCAATATCAAGTGGCGCAACGGTTGAACCG
>RECK01000323.1 GCA_007694055.1 Wenzhouxiangella sp. | reverse complement strand
GGCAGGGCCACTCGGCACCTGGCCTCTACCCATCCAACCTCTTTTCCCAAAGTCGTGACTATGCGCTACGAGCAGTGGAGTCCACCTCCGCTCGCCGTGGTCCCCGTCTGTTGCGAGATTCGGATAGAGCCGAAACTTTTACTCTCCCAGTTCCAGCACTTCCGGCGTGGTCTGGATGATGCTGTGCCGCACTTCCTTGTCGAGCACCAGCTTCGCATCGCGGGCAAACTGTTCCAGCCGCTGATCGAAAACCAGTTTTCCTTCCTCGTCGCGGCCCAGTACCCCGCTCTCGGTCAGTGACTCGATAAATTGCTTGAACAGCGTCTTGTCGTAGAATTCCGGCGCTTCGAACTCGTGCAGTAGCGAAATGCGCTGGGCGCACAGGATGCACAGCTGCTCGAGCTGTGCCCGGCTGAGATTGCCGGAGCCGTTCTTGGCAAGCACTGAAACCGTGATGAAGTAACGCTCGAATGTCTGCACCAGTGAGTGTCCAAGCAGGCGCAGGTAGTAGGTCTGATCGCTGCCGCCAGGCGTGCGTTGCAGGTTCGCTTCAGTCTCACGGACCAGGCCCAGGTCGATCAGGCACTGGATGGTATTGTCGATGACCGGGTCAAGTGCATCCGTGGCCCAGGGCAGGAACAGCTCGCGCCTGAGAAACGGGTACACGATATGGGTCAGGGACCGTATTCTGGACTTGCGCACTCGCTGGGCATTGAGAAAACAGCAGGCAACCCACGCGCTCATGGCCAGCAGGTGAGCGGTGTTGTTGCGGAAGTAGGTCAGCAGCACCGGGTTACTGCTTTCGATCCGGATGATGCTGCCAAGGCGGTGCTCCTGGCGCTCGATCACTCCTATTTCCAGCCCATACTCAATGATCTGCCCGGGGGTCAGTTCGGTGACCGTCACCCGGTCGCCGAAGGGCGACTGTTCGACCAGGCTCTTGAGTATGCCGAGAAACCGCTCCAGGTCATCCTCGTCCAGCGCATGCTTGCGGCTGGCCAGCAGCGCAGTGGCCAGCAGGTTGATCGGGTTGACGTGTGCGGCCCGGTTGATGTTGACCATGATGCGCTGGGCCAGGTCATCGACCATGGGCTGCAGCCAGGATGGTTTGCCGTTGGGGTTTTCGGTGTCCTGCATCCACCCCGGCTGGTGCTGGTCAAGCAGATGGTTGAGCAGCACCGGTTCGCCAAAGCTGACCGTGACCTCGCCGTAATTCTTGCGCAGAATGTTGATGATGTTGCGGAAGTCGGAGAGCGACTCGGGTTTCTTCTGGTGTCCGGAAAGCTCATGAATGTAAGAGCTGCCCTCGGCCAGGCGTTCGTAGCCGATGTAGACCGGCTGGAACAGCACCGGCCGGTTGCGATAGCGCAGGAAGGCCCTGACCGTGATCGACAGCATGCCGGCCCGGGGCGGGAGCAGGCGGCCAGTGCGCGATCGCGTTCCTTCGATGAAGTATTCCAGCGCTACTCCCTTGCTCAGGATCATCGAGACATACTCGTTGAAGACGGCTGCGTACAAGGGTTGCGAGCGGAATGAACGACGCAGGAAAAAGGCCCCGCCACGACGCAGGATGGGTCCGACCAGCGGCAGGTTCAGGTTCACTCCAGCCGCGATATGGGGTGGAACGAAACCGCGGTAGTAGAGCAGGTAGGACATCAACAGGTAATCGATGTGGCTGCGATGACAGGGCACGTAGACCACCTCGTGCCCAGGTGCGGCATCGCGGAAGCTGCTGAAATGCTGAACCTTGACGCCGCGGTAGATGCGGTTCCAGAACCAGGTCAGGATAAGATCGCCGATGCGAACCAGGCTGTAGGAATAGTCGGCGGCAATTTCAAGCGCATAGCCGCGCGCAACGACCGTGGCCTTTTCTACCGTAATGTTGTCGCGCCGCGCCTTGGCCGCGATAGCCTGCTGCACCGATTCGGTACGAATGACCTTTTCGACCAGCGTGCGTCGATGCGAGCGGTCCGGACCGATGGCTGCCGTGCGGACCCGCTTGAAATGAACACGCAGGACCCGGCTGAGTCGGCCCAGCGCCTGTTCGGCATCCTGGGTCTCGTCCAGCAGACGGGACATCGACAGCGGCTTGCCGAACTGCACCATGGTTGCGCGCCCGTTGACCAGGGTGGTGAACAGGCGCCGGAAGCGGCCGCCAAGATCCCAGTTCTCCGAAAACAGGATCTTGAAGATACTGTCTTCGTTATCGGGCGCGCGGCCGATCAGAACGGTGACTGGCACGATCTGGACCGCGCTGAGCTGGTCAAGATCGGTTTCGAGCAAGAGCTGACGCAAAACGGGTGAGTGCCGTCGCGTCTCCGGCCGGCGAATGAACAGGCCGGTGTAACGCCTGCTCGAAGCGAAACCCCGGCCCAGTGCGGTGTCGCCGATGACCAGGGGCTTGCGCGGGCGTGGCCAGTCCAGGTCTCTGCAGATCTGGTCGACGATCAAGAGGGAAGTCAGGGCATACGTATCCAGAACATAGATCAGCGGCCGCTCGGGGTCAATGCCCAGTTCGTCGAGGTTCTCGGGCAGCACGTTGCTGCGCACCCATAGGTGCAGTAGCCAGCGCAGGAAACCCAGCCAGGTGGCGTACAGTCGTTGGAGCACGGAGGGGGATCGACCAGCCTCGGACATGAGCGGCTACGGCGGCGAGAATGTCGCCATTTTACCATTGGGCACGGTGACGCACTATACGCCGGGAAACGCCAAAACCGATGGCCTGGAGCCGAAGCTTCGGCCTGCCCAGCATGGCCCGGGTCCCCGTCCCCGGGGGCCATGTTCGGATTGTCTCCAAACTTAGGGGTGAGAATCCAAACTCGGCACCTGGCCTCCACCCTTCCAACCTCTTTTCAAGCCGTGACTCTTCTCTACGAGGAGTGGAGTTAACCTCTTCTCCCGGTTGCCCCTGCATGTTGTGTTCGACGTCAACTGCTTTGTCCGGACCGGCCAAAGTAATTGTCGTTCAATGATGTTGCGAGATTCGGATAGACCCAAAAAAAACCGGGCGCGATCCGCAAGGGTCGGCCCGGCTCAGGACTGCGATTCGACGCATGGCGTCTTGTTGTTGATTGTGGAGCTCGAGATTCACATCCGCGTGTAAAACTCGAACGAAATAATAGCGTAGTGCGCAATGCTTTACAAGTCTTCTTATGAAAACCTTATAACGCCATGTTTTTATGAGCTTTTACGTTTGCTTTTTCTTCGGTCATGCCAAGGCAGCGCTGATTTCCTCTTGCAGGGCCAGGGCGGCAGCGCGTGGGTCGTTGGCATCGCGGATTGGCCGGCCGACCACGATGTAGTCGGCGCCGGCGGCGAAAGCATCCGCGGCCGACAAGGTCCGCTTCTGTTCGTCACTGTTGTCGACGGGACGAATGCCAGGGCAGACGACGGTCAGGGCATGGTTGACTTCGCGGCGCAAGGCGGCCGCCTCCAGGCCGGAGGAAATCACCCCGGCACAGCCCAGGGCCAGGGCGCGTCGCGCCCGCGACAGCACCAGCGCTTCGACATCGCAGGCAAAGCCCAGGTCATCGAGGTCGGCCCGGTCCAGGCTGGTCAGTGCGGTGACCGCCAGGATGCCGGTTTTGCCGCTGTTTTCGACCGCGGCCCGCAGCATGCCGTCGTTGCCGTGCACGGTCAGGAAATCGACCTCGTGCCGGGCCAGCTGGGCAGTGGCGCGGCCGACTGTGGGCGGGATGTCGAACAGCTTGAGGTCGGCGAAAATGCGCTTGCCCTGGTCCTTGAGCTCGGCGGCCAGGGCGAAGTAATGGCCGCTCAGAAAGAATTCCAGGCCAAGCTTGTAGAACTGCACGGCGTCGCCGAGCGTGCTGACCAGCTTGCGGGCCTGGTCCAGGTCGGGGACATCGAGGGCGAAGATCAGTCGCTCTGCGGCGGGGATGGGCTTGTGCCAGTCAGGCCTGGTGTTCATGGAAAAACTCCTTGATTACGGGCGCCAGCGCGTCCGGATATTGCATGTGCAGATGATGGCCGCCGGGGTGGGCAAACAGGCGTTGTTGGCGCAGTGCGGCCAGGCGTCGTTCCAGGGCTGCCCCGGCGAGGATGCCGCTGGCCGGCTCGGCATAGATATTCAACACGGGCGCTTCGATGGCGGCCAGCAATTCCAGCACTTGCGGCTCCGTGTAGCGGTGGGGCGAGGGCCAGGTCAGGCGCTGGTCATGCGACCAGCTGAAACCGCTGTCGGTCTCGACCAGGCCGCGCTCGGCGAGCAGCTGGGCTTCTGCCTCGCCAAGGTCGCCGTTGGCAGCGCGGGCAAGAATGGCCTGGTGGCGATCGGGGTGGACGCGACGCGGCCTGGTGCGACTGCGCTGAATTGCCCGGCGCCAGGCACTGACGGTCTGATCGACCGGCGTGGTCAACGGCCCCAGGCCCTCGATCAGGGCCAGTGATGACACGCGCTCCGGACAAGCGGCAGCGACCAGGCTCGAGACTGCCCCGCCCAGCGAGTGGCCGAGCAGGTGAAAGCGTTCCCAGCCCAGTGCATCAGCGGCCGCGATGACGTCGAAAACGTAATCGTCGAACAGGTAGCGGCAGCCGGCCGGGCGGGGCCGCGACTGGCCGTGACCGGGAAAGTCCAGGGCGATCAGGTCGAGTCCGTCCAGGGCTGCGGACAGGGGCAGGAACGAGTTTGCGTTGTCCAGCCAGCCGTGCAGGGCCAGTACCGGAATGTGACCCTTGCTCCAACGCAGGCCGGCCAGGCCGGGGCCGTCAACGAAAATTGCCTTCAAGCCAGGCGCTCCAGGTTGGCATAGCCGCTGACCAGCCACTTGGGCCCGGCGGATTCGAAGTTGATCTGCAGTCGGGCTGCGGCGCCATGCCCTTCGATGTTGATGACGGTGCCGATGCCGAATCGGGCATGGCGTACCGTGGCCCCGAGTGCGAGGTTGCCTGCCTCATGCGGGGCGCTGCTTGTGCCGCGTGCCGGTGAAGTGCTGAGGCCGGGCCGCAGGTTCTCGGTCAGCTCCCCGGGAATCTCGGCGACGAAACGCGACGGTCGTGAAAACGAGGTCTGACCGCGCAACATGCGCGACTCGGCATGGCAGATGTAGAGCTGGCGCATGGCCCGGGTCATGCCGACGTAGCACAGTCGGCGTTCCTCGGCCAGGCGTTCGGGGTCTTCGATCGACCGCTGGTGTGGAAACAGGCCCTCTTCCATGCCGGCCATGAACACCAGTGGAAACTCCAGGCCCTTGGCCGAGTGCAGCGTCATCAGCTGCACGCAGTCTTCCCAGCGCTCGCCCTGGTGCTCGCCGGCCTCTAGCGCAGCCTGGGCCAGGAACGAGGCCATCGGGCTGAGTCCGGCCTGCTCGTCCTCGAAAGGCTGATTGAAGGTGTCGGCGGCGCGCACCAGCTCGACCAGGTTTTCGGCGCGCGCTTCGGCGCGATCGGCCGGCTCGCGGCTCTGGTACCAGGCAACCAGCTCGGCATTCTCGATCACTGCACTCATGGCCTCGCCCAGCGGGCTGTCCCGGTGCTCGGCCTCCAGTTCGCCGACCAGTTTCAGGAATGCGCGTATCGCGGTGCCCGCCCGGGCGGTGAACCCGCCCTGGGCTACCAGCGCCGAAGCCGCCTCGTGCAGCGACTGGCCATGGGCGCGCGCATGATCGCGGACCAGCGCAACCGTGCGCTCGCCAATGCCGCGGGCTGGTAGATTGACCACGCGCTCGAAGGCGGTATCGTCATGCGGGTTGTGCAGCAGACGCAGGTAGGCCATCGCGTCCTTGACCTCGGCGCGCTCGAAAAAGCGCAGGCCCCCGTAGACCCGGTAGGGGATGTCTTCGCGCAGCAAGGCCTGCTCGAACAGGCGGGACTGGGCATTGGATCGATAGAGCACGGCGCTCTCGCTGGGCTGGCCGCCCTGCTCGATCCAGTCGCGGATACGGGCGACCACGAAATCGGCTTCTT
>RECK01000325.1 GCA_007694055.1 Wenzhouxiangella sp. | reverse complement strand
TTTTTGCCGAGATCTCGACCAAGTCGATTCGCAGCGACTCCTACTATGCCGATGAGTCCATCGCGCGCATGGACCCGATGGAGCGCAAGACCATCGTAGAGTCCTGGTAGCTGTCTGGGGCAAGACCCGAAAGCCACCGTAAATAGCGCCTTTCCGAATCTCGCAACCGACAGGGGGCACCGGAGCAGGGGTTGACTCCACCCGTTGCGAGAGGTGGGAGGAGGCTGAAAGGCGGGGCTTCGGAAGTCCTTTCCTTATCTTCCAACCTGACCAGCGTAGGCCGGGGCCACGTCCCCGGCGGCCATGTCCGGATTGTCTCCAAACCTATGGGAATAAACCCAAACCTGCCAGCGGCCACTCGGCACCTGGCCTCTACCCTTCCAATCTTTTTTCCAAGCCGCGACTATGCGCTACGAGCAGTGTGGTCAACCTCCACTCCCGGTGGTCCCCTGTCTGTTGCGAGATTCGGATAGACCCTTCCTTTTCCCTAAGCCGTCGCGGCCAGGGGGATGGTTTCGCGCAGGGATTGCAGGGCGGTGACGATCTGGTTGATGTCGTCTTCGGAATGGGCCGCGCTCAAGGAGATTCGCAGCAGGTTGAGACCGGCCGGGGTTGCTGGCGGAATCATCAGGTTGGCGTAGACGCCGCGCTCCAGCAGGCCTCGCCAGTGGGCCAGGGCGGTGGCGCGATCGGGCAGAATGATGGCCATGACCGGACCGGGATCAGCGCTGCCGAGTTCGTGGCCCATGGCCTTGACCTCGCGGTACAAGTGATTGATGTTGCGGTGCAGGCTGTCCCTCAGGTCCTGGCCCTCGATCAGCAAGGTCAGGGCGCGACGGGTGGCGGCGATCACCGCCGGCGAGGGTGAGGCGGTGAAGATGTAAGGGCGGCTGGCCAGGCGCAGCAGTTCGAGTTCGGCGTGCGGGCTGACGCAGAAACCGCCGATGCCGGCCAGGCTCTTGGAAAACGTACCGACAACGAAGTCAACCTCGTCGAGCAGGCCTGCCTGTTCGGTCAGTCCGAGTCCGCGTTCACCGAATACGCCGAAAGAATGTGCCTCGTCGACCAGCAGCCAGGCACCGTGACGGTTCTTGACCTCGACGAACTCGGCCAGGGGTGGCTGGTCTCCGAGCATGGAATACAGGCCTTCGACAACGACCAGAGCCTTTTTCGCATCTTCGCCGAGCCGGGCCAGGCGCCGATCAAGATTGTCCGGATCGTTGTGACGAAAGCGGATGGTCTGGGCCTTGCTCAGTCGACAACCGTCGTAGATGCTGGCGTGACTGTCGGAGTCGACCAGCAGGTATTCACCCTCGCTGACCAGGCCGGACAGCACGCCCAGGTTGGCCTGGTAGCCGGTCGAGAAAACCATGGCCGAGGGCCAGCCGAAAGCCGCTGCCAACTCGCTCTCCAGTGCGCGATGATCGGCGTAGCTGCCGTTGGCCATGCGTGAGCCGGTAGTGCCGGTGCCAAGCTCGGCGAGCGCCTGGCTGGCGGCAGCAATGACACTGGGTTCGAAGGTCAGTCCAAGGTAGTTGTTGGTGCCGGCGAGAATGACTTCCTTGCCGTCAATCACGCCGCGGGTGGCGGACAGGACACGATCGATTGGCGTCGCAATGGGGGCCGGACCGCTGTTTCCCAGCCCGGCCCGGGTTTCTGCCAGCGGGCGAAACTTGTCGAATAGACTCATGCCTGCTTCTCCTTCAGATGGACCAGCTGCGCCGTGAGCTGGTTGAGGGTGCGAACTTCGGCCAGAATATCAACGGGGACGGAAAGGTCGAGGTTGTCCTCGATTTCCATGACCAGGTTCATGATCTGTACTGAATCCAGCCCCAGATCGCCGGTCAGCGCGGCGTCGGGGTCAAGCGGGCCGAGCTCGGGCAGGGCCTCGGCGAGGGCTGCTGCAACTGCCGCCTCGACTTCGCGTCTCACGTCGCTCATCGATAGCGGCTCCATCCAGGCAGATTGGTCAGACAATCAGCGAACATTTTCAATGGTTTCCATTCGGGGCAGCCGGGAAGCTGCGTATTATCACAAACCCAGTCCGGGTGCACCAGTTCGGCTACCTTGCCTGGTACCAGAACCGGCGGAGTCCGTCCTGCAAGCCGGGCCCCGAACAGGTTCAGGGTCCCGACTGTGCGGAGCAGGGCAGGCGGCACCGGTATGGTCCTGACCGTGCCCTGCCGGCGTTGGCTGGCGATCTCGGCAATGTCCTGCCAACTGTAACCGCCTTGACGACCATCGTGCAGGCAAACCAGGCGATCGTCACGTTCAATCGGTATCCGGCTCTGGAGCCCGGCATTGACCAGGGCCGCGGCCAGGTCGCTGACATGCAGCAGTGAAAAGCGAGCCTGCGGCGAGCCGATGCGCGGCAACAGGCCGCGCGCCAGCAGTCTCCAGAGCGTGGCCAGCGCCGGATCATCAGGGCCATACACGGCCGGCGGCCGGATGATCAGCCAGTCCAGCTTGCTGGTGGTAACCAGGTCCTCACCGGCGCGCTTGCTCGCCGCGTAGTCCGACAGGGCCGGTTCACGGGCCGCCAGGCTGGAAACATGAACCAGCCTGGCGGTCGGGCATCCCGTTCGGATGGCATCGATCAGACGCCGGCAACCTGACGCATTGGTACGCGCCAGGTCGACATAGTTTCGTCCACTGATACTGCCGGCAATGTGAATGATCGTGTCACAACCGCTGACCAGGCGCAAAAGACTGTTGCTGTCATCAAGGCTGCCGGCAATCGAGGTCAGACGCTCGGCAGCAGGCAAGTGTCGCCCTGGACGAACCAGGGCCTTGACGCTGACATCCTCGGCAAGGAGTCGTTCCAGTGTGGCGCGGCCGACAAAGCCGGTAGCGCCGGTCAGGGCAACAGTGCGCACGCAGCAATCAGCGAAACGCCGCAGCGGCGTCTCAGGTCCGCGTTTCTTCCACGGCCTCGGTGTGCGGCGTGCGGTCGACCAGTTCCTGCGGCAAGACCTGGTTCTTTTCCAGGCCGTTGCGCTTGATGAAGTCGAGCCGGGCGCCGCTGCGCGAGAGTTTGCCCGAGGAAGTACGTGGCAAAGTGTGAAGGGGTACCAGTTCGATCAGGCAGGCGATGCCGAATTCGGACTGGATGCGCTGCTTCAGGCGTTCGACCAGGCTGGCCTGGCGGAAAGCGTCGCGTTCACGGCACTGTACGACCAGGACCGCGACCTCGGTGCCGTCTTCGCCGGGAATGCAGAAGGCCGAGGCGTCTTCCGGCCGGATTTCCGGCTGCTGCTCGGCAACGTATTCCAGATCCTGAGGCCAGATGTTGCGGCCGTTGATGATCAACAGGTCCTTGGCACGGCCGGTGATGAACAATGAGTCGCCGGCACGGTAACCAATGTCTCCGGTGTTGAGCCAGCCGTCATCGCTGAGTGCAGTCTGGCTGGCCTCGCGGTTGTTGGCGTAGCCTTTCATGACGCTGGGACCGCGCAGAAAGATGGTGCCGCAATGGCGCTCGGGCACCAGTGAGCCATCGGCGTCGCGAATTTCGACTTCGTACTCCGGCAACGGCCGACCGCAGTTGACGAAAGCACTGACCCGGTGGCGCTTGTCGGTGGGTCCAACCAGCTCGGCGCGGCGATCTTGGGCAAGCACATCGGCGTCGAGCAAGTCGACTTCCAGACCCTGACCCAGGGGCGCGAAGCTCACAGCCAGCGAGCACTCGGCCATGCCGTAGCAGGGCAGGAAGGCTGACGCATGGAACCCTGCCGGAGCAAGCGCCTCGGCAAAGCGGTTCAGCCAGGCGGAGCGAATCATTTCAGCACCGACCCCGGCGACGCGCCATGCTGAAAGGTCAAAGCGCTCCAGATCGCTTTCGCGCAGGCGGCGGGCGCAGAGTGCGTAACCGAACGGTGGGCTGAACGAGATCGTGGCACGATTCTCGGACATCAGGCTCAGCCACAGGCGTGGTCGCATCGCGAACTCGCGCGTACCCAGGTAATCGACTGACAGCTGGGAAACGACCGGTCCCAGAATGAGGCCGACCAGGCCCATGTCATGGTAATAGGGCAGCCACGACATGAAGCGGTCACCGCGGCGGATCTGAACGCCGTACTGGAGGATGCCGGACAGATTGTTGAGTACGGCGCGCTGCGTAATCATGGTGCCACGCGGGAAGCGGGTGCTGCCTGAGGTGTACTGCAGGTAGGCCAGGTCCTCCAGCTCCGGGGGCGCGGGCAGCTGGTCGACCGGCTCCAGCGCCATGAAATCGTCCAGGGTGCCGCTGACTTCCAGGTTCAGACCTTCGGAGGCTTCGACCAGAAAGCCGTGAAACGAGTCAGGTGCAAAAGCGGCGCGCGCACGGCAGTCGCGCAACATGGCGCGCAAATGCGACACGAAGGCTTCGCGACCGCCCAGGTGAACGGCAGCCGGCAGCGGCACGGGAACCAGGCCGGCATACTGGCAGGCAAAGAACAAAATCAGGAAATCCGGGTGGGTATCCGCTACCAGTGCTATCGTGGCTCCTCGCTCCAGGCCCAGTCCGTGCAGGCGGTGGGCGAGTGACCGCGACCGGCGCCGCAGTTCCGCATAGGTAAGTACACAGGTCAACTGCCCGCGGCCATCGTAGAAATTACACCCGGTCGTGCCCTGGGCGGCATAATCCAACGCCTCGGCCAGGCTGCGATAGCCGGTCGTTTTCAGGGGCAGGGAGTTGTTGGTCGGAGTAGGATGCTGCATCAGAGTTGTGGTATCCCTTCTTGTTGTAGCGTCCCGCATGGGATTCTTATTATATTTGCACAATAACCTGCCATTATAAGTCCCTGCTTATCCAATGGAAACCTTCAATTACTCATCCGGCTCCGGAGAGCGGTTCTCATTATGACCAATACTGCGCATTTTGTAGTCATCGTGCTGTCATCTGCCTGCAAAGGCGGGCCAGTGGCATGAGTTTGAGTGAACAACAAAAACCGGATCCGATCGCGACGGCGGTTCGGGTCGACCCGCTTTCCAGCCGTGCGGACTGGAAGGCCTTTTTCGATTTTGCGCCGCAAGTATATGCCAGTGATCCGTGCTGGGTCGAGCCGTTGCGATTTGAGCGTCGGCGCCAATGGTCGGCGCGCAACCCCTGGTTCGAGCATGCCGAGGCACAGGGCTTTGTATTACGCCGTCGCGGCCAGGTGATTGGCACCATCAGTGCCCAGGTCGACCAGCTGCAAGCGCCTGAGAATGGAAGAAAAATCGGGTATTTCGGGCAGCTGGAAAGCCTGGATGATGCCTCTAACTTCAGGCAATTGCTGGATGCGGCCGGCAACTGGCTGGCCGCGCGAGGCTGCCAGGTGATGCGCGGACCCTACGATCTTTCGATCAACCAGTCCTGCGGCCTGCTGGTTGAAGGGCGCGACCGACCGCCCATGGTCATGATGGGACACGCGCCGGCCTGGTATGCCGATCACATCGAAGGGGCAGGCCTGGCGCCGGCAATGGACTTGCTGGCCTACCTGCTGCCCCCTGACTTTGATCCGCCGCCGGCCATGCAGCGATTGCTGACCCGAGTCGGTGATCGAATCGCATTCCGTACAATGGACTTTTCCCGGTACGACGAGGAAATTGACTTGCTGCGGATCCTGTTCAACGATGCCTGGTCTGAAAACTGGGGATTCGTGCCCCTGACTGAGAACGAGTTCCGGGCCAGCGGGCGCGAATTACGCCAGGTCATTCGGCCCGGCTATACCTGTATCGCCGAGGTTGAAGGCGAAGCGGCGGGCTTTCTGGTTGCCTTGCCCAATATCAACGAGCTGATCAAGGATCTGCGCGGACGATTGCTGCCGTTGGGATGGGCCAGGTTGCTTTGGCGGCTGAAAACCCGGGCCGCTACCACGGCACGGGTTCCGCTGATGGGGGTCCGGCGCAAGTTTCAACGTGGTCCGCTGGGGGCAGCGATCAGTTTCGGGATGATCGACCGGGTTCGGCACGCCCTGAAGGCCGATGGCATTCAAACCGTGGAACTTTCCTGGATCCTGGAGACCAACCGTGGCATGAATAACCTGATCGAAGCCATGGGTGGCCAACTCTACAAGCGCTACCGCATGTATCAGCGAGAGTTGACGGACTGATGAGCTTGATCGACGTCATTGTTCTGGCCGGTGATCGCGGACCCGATGATCCGCTTGCCCGGGCCGCGGGCGTGCCCGGCAAGACGCTGGTACCTGTGACGGGTCAGCCCATGCTGAGCCGGTCCCTGCGAGGATTGGCCGACTGGAAACGACTCGGTCGGGTTTTTCTGGTGGCACCTGCGCTGCAAAGCTACCTGGACGCCGCCTTGGCCAGCGGTCTGGGGCGCGACAGGCTGGTCATGGTCGAGCCGGAAGTTTCGCCCAGCGCGAGCGTGGGACGGGCCTTGCTTGCCGCCGGTGAGGCCAGGCCGTTGCTGCTGACGACGGCTGACCATGTACTGATCAAGCCTGACTGGCTGGACCAGATGCTGGCCGATGACAGCGGGGCTGACCTGTTGGTGGGCGTGGTCGACTTCGCCCGGGTCATGCAGCGATTCCCGCAGGGGCGTCGAACCCGTTACCGCTTTTCAGATCAATCGGTGTGTGGGACCAACCTGTTTCTGTTTCGCACTGGCAAAGCTGATTCCGTGGTGGTGCGATGGCGGCAGGTGGAGCAGCAGCGCAAGCGCCCCTGGCGCATCATATCCATGCTTGGGTTGGGAAACCTGGCCCGTTACCTGTCGGGACGGCTGAGCCTGACAGCCGGATTTTCCGCCTTGTCTGAGGTGCTTGGGGTGCGCATTGAAGCTCGCATGCTGGATGACCCTCTGGCAGCCGTGGATGTCGACTCGCCCTCGGATCTGGCGCTGGTGGAGTCGGTACTGGCCGAGGAGACGGCTGGATGCTGATTATCGAACGCTACCTGGCGCGTGAGATCCTGCGACCGGCTATCGGCGTTTTCGTGTTTCTGGTCGTCGTGGTGCTGGTTTTCTATGCCAGCCAGCTGCTCGGCAGGGCTGCCGTCGAAGGCTTTCCGATGGATGTGGTGCTCAGCATGGCCATCTTGCGTCTGGGTATCTTTCTCGATGTGCTGATTCCCATTGCCTTGCTGCTGGGTATCGTGACCGGACTCGGACGGCTGCAGTCGGCCCACGAAATCACCGCCCTGGCCGCCGTCGGTGGCGGCCGTCGCCGGGTGGTGTACGCAGTCGGCTTCTGGGTGCTCCTGCTGGCCGTGCTGGTCGCGGCACTGGCGATGTCCTTTCGCCCCTGGGCTTATGCCACGGTCTACGAGCTGGAGCGTTCAATGACCGCCGAACTGAACCTGGAGCGCATCGAGCCGGGGCGCTTCCAGGTGGGCGATCAGACCTGGCTGCTCTACGCTGAAGGGCGCAGTGATGGAGGGCTGAATGAGGTCATGGTTCATCAGCGCATGGCCGATTTCGATGGGCTGGTGCGGGCACGGCGGCTTGACCAGCAAGATGAAGGCGATGGACTGATCCGTCTGATCTTCAGCGGGGATGTCCACAGCTATCGGATCGAGCACACCGGCAACAGTGACCTGATCGGTCATTTCGATCGGCTCGAAGTTCTGTTCCAGAGCAGGCCACCGGCCCAGCGCGCCCAGTTGCGCCGGGCCATGAGCACCGGTGAATTGTTGAGCAGCGACGAGCCGATCGAGTTGGCCGAATTGCACTGGCGGCTGGTCAGTCCGATTTCAGTGCTCGTACTGGCCCTGGCCGCCATCGCAATGAGCCGGATCAACCCGCGCCTGGGGCAGTCGGCCAGAGTCCTGAGTGCATCCATTGTCGGTACGCTCTATTTCAGCGTGCTGGGCGTGCTGATCAACTGGCTGGAGCAGGGCAGCCTGACACCCTGGCCGGGTGTCTATCTGGCGCCCATGGGCGTCTTGATCATTCTGGCCATTCGCTATTGGCTGGTCCAGCGTGGCCCCGGAGCGCCGTTGTGAGAATTCTTGCCGGCTACATGATCGAAAGCCTGGTTCGGGCCTTTATTGTCTCGGCAGTAGCGGTTGGCGCATTGCTCTGGCTGATGGAGTTGCTCCAGGTGCTGGAGCAGGGGCTAAGCGGGGTCGGTGGCATCATCATGCTCGCCTTCGAGGCCTTTCTGATCGTTCCTGAAGGTGTCGTGGACTTGCTGCCGGTCATCACGGTGCTTGCCACGGCCGCAGCGATGAGCGGATTCCAGGCGCGCAACGAACTCACCATCATGCGCGCCTCAGGACTTTCAATCTGGCGTCTGACCGCGGTGGCCCTGATACCCGGTTTCGGCATCGCCTTGCTGGCGCTGGCAGCATTGCAGTGGGTTACGCCGCTGGTTCACCAGGGACCGGAGCGGGTCATCGGGGCAGCACTCGGAGAAAGTGGTCTGTGGCACCCCTGGCACGGGCTTTGGATGCGCCAGGGCGATGAGTTCTTGAACGTGCAAAGCCTGCATCTTGGCCGTATTCCCACCGAAATCAACTTGTATCAGTTCAGCCCGGATGGCGAGCTGCAGCGTCACGTCAAAGCCGAACAGGCGCTGGTTCAGTCCGATGGTGTCTGGCGCATGGAAAATGTTCACATTCGCAGGTTGAGCGACCGCGAGCCGGCTTACTTCGAGCAGCGTGATGAATTGTTGTGGGAGTCTTTTCTGGGGGTGCGCCAACTGGAGCTGTTACTCAGTCCACCGGCCAGTCTGCCACTCAGCGACCTGTGGCAATACGTGAGCGATTTGAAGCGCCGGGGGCATGAGGTGGCCGAATTCGAGATGGTTCTGTGGCGGCGGCTGGCCTTGCCGCTTACCTGCCTGGGGATGGTCCTGGCGGCCATGGCCACTTCGGCTGTGCCGCTGAAGAGTCGAGCCGTGAGTGTCCGTCTAGTTGGGGCGCTGACCCTGGGGCTGGGGTTTCAGCTGGTCGCCGAGCTGATCAGCTACACGACGCTGGTCATGGGCTGGCCGGTGGTGCCTGCGGCAATCGGGCCGCCTCTGGTGCTGGCCTTGTTTGCCTGGTGGCTGCTTCGGAGAGCGCGCTGATCCGGCTTGAAGCACACGACCGAAGGGGCCTTCGGCCGTGTGCGGGTCATCAATGCGTCAACACCGTCAACCGGCGCGCTGCACCCAGGCATTGCACCAGCCATCATGGGCGACCAATTTGCCGGGGAAAATGCTGCAACCCATCCAGTCTGCGGTCAGGTCACCCTGAGCCAGTTGACAGTTGGCGCAGATCTGGCCAGCCTGGTAGCGCGGCCAGCGCTCCTGGTCCACTTCGTCGTAGTGGTGTACGTACCCGAGCGCCTTGGCTTGCGGTCCCTCCGGATCGAGAATGTTGTCCTCGGCCCAGGCCTGACCGCCGCTCATACGGGTCAGGGTTGGCAGCAACAAGGCCAGTGAGCCTGCGCCTGCCAGTTTGAATACGTCACGACGCGATATCCTTTTCATAATTTCCATCCTGTGGTGGTAAACATACAGCTCTCTCCTCAACGCCAATATTACCACTTGTTAATGTCGACTGGATCAACACTCCCTGAACCGGACTGGAAAACCCTTGAAGGCCATTACATGCCGCTGGCGCCGGGAGGTCACCTGGTCCTGCTGGAGAATTTTCTGGATGTGGATAGGACCGATGTTCTGCGGGAGAAGATGCTTGGGTCACTGGACTGGGACCAGCGACCGATCTTCATGTTTGGTCGCAAGGTACTCCAGCCGAGACTGACTGCTTTCCACGGTGATGACCATGTGGCCTACCGTTATTCCGGTCAGACCTTGCATGCCCGACCCTGGACTGGCGATCTGAGTGAAATTCGTGAACGCCTGGAAGCCGTCCTCGGCATTCGCTTCAACAGCGTGCTGTGCAATCTTTACCGTGATGGCCGTGACAGCATGGGTTGGCATGCCGATGATGAGGTGGAGCTCGGTCAGAACCCGGTCATCGCGTCGATAAGCCTGGGGGCTGCAAGGCGTTTTCTACTGCGAGCAAGGCAGGGCGATGATCGCCTGGAGCTGGTTCTGAGAAACGGCAGTTTGCTGGTCATGGCAGGCGACTGCCAGCACTTCTGGCAGCATCAGGTTCCCCGTACTGCCCGACCGGTGGGAGCGCGCCTGAACCTGACTTTCAGAACGGTATTTCGTCGTCCTTTGTAGAATCGTCACCCGATTCGTTGAACGGCAGCACACGGGCGCTGGATTCGTCCTCAGGGGAGCTCAGCACCTCGACGGCCTGGCGGGCCCGATCGATGAGACCGTGGCATTGGCGACTCAGGCGTACGCCTTTTTCGAAATGGGTCAGCGAGTCGGCCAGGCCAAGGTCGCCGGACTCAAGCTTTTCAACCAGCGACTCAAGTTCCTTGATCGCCGACTCGAAGTCAGGCTCCGGGGCCTGTTCTGGATCTCGTTTTTTGCTCATGGGATCGCATCTTAACCGGGTTGGGTTTGATCGACAGAAAAATTCTCAGCATACGAACTCGCCGGGGCGTGCCTGCCATCGCAACTTGGCCGAAAGCCTGCTCAACTCAGAGCCGAAGTCGGCATCCAGCCAGCGATCGCCGACTGCCAGAACCTGCCCGTCGCGCTCCAGGCGGGGCCAAAGGGGACGCTGCCAGGGCGGAATGCCGGCCTCTGCCATCAGTTGATTGACCGAGCGGCTGCCGCAGCGGTTCTGCAGGCGCAATCGCTCGCCCTTGCGCCCCAGTCGGATACTGACTGGACTGCCAAGGCTTGTGTTTGCCCCGCTCAACTCCAGCTGGCCAAGCGTGCCCGGCAAGCGCAGCTTGCCTTCACCGGTCCAGTCCTGGCGCCAGGCGTCGAAGCTGCGAGGGCTGCGATGCAGCCATAGCTGCGCGCGCCACAGGCTCAGTCGATGGCCAGCCCAGTCGAGGCACGGCTGGCGGTCGTTGGCGGCGGTCGCCAGCTGATCCAGGAAAACATCGAGTCGGCGCGCTGGTGGCGGTTCAAGCTGTTTTTCCAGGTACCAGTAGCGCAGCACCTGCCCCTGGCGGAAGCGACTGAGTGTCTGCAATCGCCCATGGTCAAGTCGCTGTTCTGGTCCAAGGGTCATGGCAAGGTCTTCCAGGGCCATTTGCTCCAGCGCATCGGCTGCGCCTGCGCCCAGGCGGGCGCTGCGGGCCAGGCTTTGGCGCAGACCCGGCCAGCGGCTCTCGAGCAAGGGAAAGATGCGATGCCGCAGGAAATTCCGGTCCATGGCCAGGTCACTATTGGTGGGGTCGTCCTGCCATTCCAGGCCACGACTCCGCAGCCAGGCGACGACCGCGCTGCGCGGCCAGTCGAGCAGTGGTCGCGCTATCCAGCCGCGGCCAAACTGCCGCTGCTGCGGAATCCCCAGCAGGCCCTGCGGCCCGGCACCGCGCAGCAGACGCAACAGCATGGTCTCTGCCTGGTCGTCGGAATGATGCCCGGTGACGAGCAGCTCGTTGTCCTGAATGTGACGCTCGAAAATGGCGTAGCGCGCCCGTCGGGCAGCGGCCTCTCCTCCTGTCAGCGGCGGCGCTTCCAGCTGTTCCAGGTGCAAGGGCAGACCCAGCTGTCCGGCCAGTTTCCCCGCTCGCCGGGCCCGCTGCTGACTGTTCTGGTCAAGGCCGTGATCGACGTGAATGGCAAGCAGTGGGCGCCGGGTGGCGGATTCGACCAGGTTGGCGGCCAGGCAGACCGAATCCGGTCCGCCCGAGAAGGCGATCAGGATACGACCCTGGCCCGGCAGTGAATCCGGGTTCGGGAAGGCCGGCGCCGAAATGCCCGGCGCAGATTTCACGCCTGTTCGAAGGCGCCGTAACTCATCAGGCGCTGGTAACGCGATTCGAGCAACTCATCTGACGGTTGCTGCCCGATCCGGTCGAGCTGGGCGATGATGGTTTCGCGCAGTTTGACCGCTACCCGTTGCGGTGATCGATGGGCGCCGCCTAGCGGTTCCTTGATGAGCTTGTCAATCAGGCCGAGCCTCAGCAGGCGACTGGCCGTGAGTCCCAGGGCCTCGGCGGCGGTTTCGGCCTTGCCGGCGTTTTTCCACAGGATGGACGCGCAACCCTCGGGTGAAATGACCGAATAAATGCTGTACTGCAGCATGTTGGTTCGATCTCCGACACCGATCGCCAGGGCGCCGCCTGAGCCTCCTTCTCCGATTACGTTGCAGATGATGGGCACGCGCAATCGCGCCATGACCTTGAGGTTGCGGGCGATCGCCTCGGACTGGCCGCGCTCTTCGGCGCCGACGCCCGGGTAGGCGCCTGGGGTATCGATAAAGGTCACCACGGGCAGGCCGAAACGCTCGGCCATTTCCATCAGGCGCAGCGCCTTGCGATAGCCTTCCGGGCGTGGCATGCCGAAATTTCTGTAGACTTTTTCCTTCGTGTCGCGGCCTTTCTGGTGTCCGATCACGACCACTGCCCGACCATCGAGGCTGGCCAGGCCACCGACGATGGCGTGATCGTCTCCGAAGGTGCGGTCACCGTGGAGTTCCTCGAAGCGGCTGAAAATCATCGGGATGTAGTCCAGCGTGTAGGGCCGCTGGGGATGTCGGGCCAGCTGGGAAATCTGCCAGTCACTCAGGCCGGAAAAGATCGCCGCCGTGCGTTCACGACACTTTTCCTCCAGGCGCTGAATCTCTTCTTCGATATTTATCGAGTTATCGCTGCCGACATGGCGCAGCTCGAGAATCTTGGCTTCGAGCTCGGCGATCGGTTGTTCAAAGTCCAGATAGCTGGGATTCATCTGAATAGGGTAATGCTGTCAGGGACGTGCCGGGCAGTATAGCGGCAACTATCAACCAGGTTGAACCCCGATGGCGGCAGGCCCCGCCGGTATCTTTTCAAACTGCCAGTTTCGACCCGCCCACTCAAGCTGTGAAGCGGCTGATCTCAACGCTGCCGGCGGCTCGTGGCCCAGTACGCGCAGGGCCAGGCGTAAAGCGATGGCAGGCGGGTAGCGCAGGATTGGATCGGCGCCCGATGATTTCGACAGTTTGTTGCCATTTTCATCGACAACCAGGGGCAGATGGGCATGGTCGGGTTCGGCCAGACCCAGACACCGATAGAGGTGGAGCTGGCGCGCTGTCGAGTCGATCAGATCGGCGCCTCTGACAACCTCGGTGATACTCGAAGCTGCGTCGTCGACGACCACGGCCAGCTGGTAGGCAATCAGGCCGTCGGCGCGCCGGATGATGAAGTCCCCCGTCTGGCGGGCAGGGTTGTGAGATTGCAGGCCCTGAATTCCGTCGCAAAATTCAATGGCCTCGTCGGCGACACGAACTCGGATACTGCGCGCTGTTTTTCCGGCAGCAATACCGTTGCGGCAAGTGCCCGGGTAAATTCCGTCGGCGGGCAGATCCCGGCGGCTGCATGCACATGGGAAGGCGTGGCCAGTTTCCATGAGCTGCTGCACTGCCTGCCGGTGGCGGTCGGCGAGACGACTTTGGAACATCACCGGCTCGTCCGGGACCAGGCCGAAAGTGGCCAGGGTCCGCAGCTGGCTGGCTGCGGCACCGGGAACTTCGCGCGGCGGATCGATGTCTTCGATGCGAATCAGCCAGCGACCGCCACGGGCACGGGCCCGCAGGAAGCTGCCAACGGCCGCCACCAGGGACCCGAAATGCAGTTCTCCGGTGGGCGAGGGTGCGAAGCGTCCTCGGTAGGCGCTTTTGCTGGTTTTGACACTCATGCCTGGCGGGCCGGTACGGGACTTGCAAATTTATCGAAACGCCGCCATTTTACGCTGCAGTTACCGACATCGTGAGACCGAAGACCATGCGAGGTTTTGCCCTTCTGATTGGAACCAACCTGGCCGTCCTGGTGGTGCTGGGTATTGTGATGACGCTGCTCGAACCCTGGCTGGTGAGCCAGGGCATCAACGTCAATATGGCCTGGACCCTGGGTTTTGCCCTTGTTTTCGGGATGGGTGGAGCCGTGATTTCGCTGCTGATGTCGAAATCGATGGCGATTCGTTCGACCAGGGCACGCGTCATTACCCAGCCCAGTGGCCAGACCGAGCGCTGGCTGGTCGAGACTGTTGCTCGCCAGGCCAAGGCTGCCGGCATTGGCATGCCCGATGTGGCCATTTACGAGGCGCCGGAACCCAATGCCTTCGCCACCGGTGCATCGCGCAACAATGCCCTGGTTGCGGTCAGTACCGGTTTGCTGCGTGGCATGCGCCCGAACGAGGTGGAGGCCGTGCTGGGTCATGAAGTAGCCCACGTGGCCAACGGTGACATGGTGACGCTGACCTTGATTCAGGGAGTGTTGAACACCTTCGTGCTGTTTTTGTCGCGGATTCTGGGCCAGCTGATCGATCGGGTGGTGTTTCGCAGTGACCGCGCCTACGGGCCCGGCTACTTCATCTCGGTCATCGTGCTGCAGATCGTGCTGGGAATACTGGCCAGCATGATCGTGATGGCCTTCTCCCGCTGGCGCGAATTCCGTGCCGATGCCGGGGGCGCGCAATTGGCCGGGCGGGCCAACATGATTGCCGCCTTGCGCCGCCTGCAGTCGGCCAGCCAACCGAGCACCTTGCCGGAGTCGGTTGAGGCCTTCGGTATCAGGGGCCGGGTGGGTGAGGGCATCAAGCGCCTGATGATGAGCCATCCGCCGCTGGAAGAGCGTATCGAGGCACTGGCGGCAGGCGCCTGAGGCGCTGCCGTCAGGCCGAGGCTTCTTCGCGAACGAAGTCGCCCTGGACCAGGGTGATTCCGAATTGCCAGAGCGTGGCCAGGTCGCCGGTGTGTTCAACCTTGGGCGCAATGACCCGTACCTGGTGCTCATCGGCCAGATGAACCATTTCCGAGAGTGCCTGGCGCAGGGTATCGTTGCCGCTGAGATTCTGGATCATCTCGGGCGCCATGCGCAGGAAATCGAGTTCCAGGTGCTTCAGCAGCGGTTCAACGACTGATTCCGGACCCACGTCGCACAGCGCAAAGCGGGCGCCCAGCGGCTTGAAGGTCTCAATGAAGGACTGAACGCGGCGGAGTTTGTCACGTACCTCTGGTTCACGCACACCCCAGATTACTTTTGCCGCGGCCAGTTTCCCGCCTTGCAGCAGGGTCTTGAGGCTGTGCAGGGACTCTTCGTCGCAGATCGTGTCCAGGCATAGCGGAATCAACCAGAGATGGTCGCTGGCCGCCGGTTTTTCGGCAATCGCGCTGGCAAGACGACGAATCATGTCCGTATCGAGCTTGCTGGCCAGCCCCAGGCGACTCGCTGCAGGCAGGTAGACAGCGGGCATCATGACCTCGTCGCTGTCCTCGGTTCGAAGGCGCGTCTCGACTTCGTTGATCAGGAAACCATCGTCGTCCATGCTGGTGATGGGTGAGGTCACCAGGCGGAATTCGTCATAGTCCAGGGCGTGGCGGAGCCGCTCGGCCCAGGCTGAATCATCTTCATCGGCATCGCCGGATACGCGTGGGCGATAGCGTACGTAGGCATTGCCACCAGCGTGCAAGGCCTCGTGCAGGGCCGAGTCGGCCTGCGAGAGCAGCATGTCGGCGTCGTCGATTTCGCTGCCGGCAACGGCCAGGCCTACGCTGGCCGAAACGGTCAGGCTGGTGTCCCGTACATCAATGATCTTGCCCGAGCAGTGGTCAACGATGCGCGCGGCCATGGCCTCTGCTTCCTCGCGCGTTTCGATGTTGGCGAGAATGCCGAAGCTGTGGTCACTGAGCCGGGCCATCACGCAGTCTTCTCCGCAGGCAGCCCTGAATAGCGCCGCTGATTCGCGGATCAGGGCATCAGTCGCGCCCAGGCCGAGCTTGGCCTGCAACTCATCGTGCTTGTCCAGGCTGACCAGCAATACCGACAGTCCGGTCGTGTCGAGGCGCTCCTGGGCTTGCTCATTGAGTTGCTGCAGGAAAGCATGCCGGTTCAACAACCCGGTCAGCATGTCACGGGTCTTGAGTTTTTCCAGCTCCTCGGCCAGGGCCGGATCAGACTGTGAGAACTGCTCGCGCACAAGCATCTGCGCGCAATATTCGCCACCGTAACGGGCTGGCGAAAAATCCACTGTGGCCTTGAAATCGGTGCCGTCCTGGCGATGCGCCTTCAGCACCATGTCCTCATCCGGGATTTCATCCCGGGACAGCGCCTTCAGGACCTTTTTCAGATCGGGCCCGTCCTTTTCGGCTGATAACAGATCGAGCATCGACAGCCCCTCCAGGTCCTCGAAGCTGTCGAAGCCGAACAACTCCAGGTAGGCGCGATTGGCATAAATGTGCAGGCCTTCGTGGATATAGGCAATGGACTCGCTGGAGCTGTCGAGGAGCAGGGTATAGCGAGACTCGATTTCCTCGAGCCTGCGCATGGCAATTTTCGAGTCGCGCCGGGACCGCACGGAATCGACCAGGAACAGGGTCAAGCGCTTGATCTGGCGCTGGTTGGTGGCGAAGACGCTGCCCTCAACGCCAAGACCTGCCGCGGCAACCGCGGCCTTGGCATCGTCGGCCTTGATGATGGCCAGGACGGGGACGGGCTCGTCCTGTTCGCGTGCCAGGCGGGTGCAAGTTTCGAACAGGGGCAGGTCTCCGGCATCGATCTGAACCATCAGGACGTCTACCTGATCGGTTTCAAACGTGCGGCTTACCGCGTTGCCGGTATCGGCGAAAAGGGTTCTGACACCACTGTCTTCGCCGAGCATGTTGAGCAGTTCACGCGGCGCACTGGGGTCTTCGGTGACGACAAGAATACGTATTTCGGTCTTTTGGCGAGCCATCGCGCTCTCCCGGTAAGGTCAGGTCTTCAATGTTCAACAGTACGCCGGTCATAAAACAGGCAGTTTGTATGGCGCCCCCGCTTCTTCGCGCACCAGGCGCGGCACCAGGTATCCGGGCAGTCGCACGCGCAGACGCTCGTGCAAATGCAGCGCATCGGCTGTGACCGAATCAAAATGGGCAGCACCCGCAACCCGGTCCAGAAGATGCAGATAATAAGGTATCACGCCGGCAGAGAAACTGCGCTCCATCAGTTCAACCAGGCTGCGCTCATCATCGTTGACGCCTGCCAGCAGTACGGACTGGTTGAATACGTGGGCGCCGGTCGCGCGCAGGCGGTCCACGGCAGTATCGACCTGGTCATCGAACTCGTTGGCATGGTTGGCATGAATGACAACCACAACCGGCCAGGGCAGGGCATTCAGCCAGGCGCATAGCGCCGAGTCGATTCGATCGGGCAGCACAACCGGCAGGCGGGTGTGGATGCGCAGGCGGCGCAGGCCGGGTATCTCGGCCAGGCGTGTCGTCAGTTCGGCCAGGCGCCGGGTATCGAGCATCAGCGGGTCGCCGCCGGACAGAATGACTTCATCGATATCCGGTTGCGCCGCGATGTAGGCCAGTGCCGGATCAAGATCGCGGCCGAGGTGATCGTCGGCGTACGGATAGTGCTGGCGAAAACAGTAGCGACAGTGCACTGCGCAGGCACCGGTGCTGATCAGGAGGGCCCTGCCACTGTACTTGTGCAGCAGGCCGCGAACCCGACGGCTGTCCTGGTCGCCGACCGGATCACTGACAAAACCGGGGACTGTCATTGTTTCGGATCGATCCGGCAATACCTGGCGCAACAACGGGTCATCCCGACGACCGGGTTGCATTCGCGAGGCAAAGGCCCGTGGTACCAGCATCGGAAAAGCGGATTTTGGGCCATCCTGATGAATCTCGGTTCCCAGGCCCAGGTAATCCAGCAATTCCCCAGGATGACGAAAAGCCTGGCGAAGTTGTTCGCGCCAGTCATCCGTCATCGGTGCCCCCCGGCTTCGCGCTAAAATGGCGGGTGGAGATGCATTGTTCAAATTTGACATCGCGCTGGTCGGTTAGCAAACGGGCAAGCGCAATATTGTAATTCGGAGACAGCATGGCGACATACAGCACCAACGAGTTCAAGGGCGGCCTGAAGATCATTCTTGACGGTGATCCCTACACCATCGTCGAAAATGAGTTCGTCAAGCCCGGCAAAGGCCAGGCCTTCAGCCGTGTTCGCGTCCGCAATCTAAAGACCGGGCGTACCATCGAAAAGACCTTCAAGTCGGGTGACACGGTGGAAGCGGCTGACGTGTTTGAAAAGGAACTGCAATACCTTTACAACGATGGCGAGTTCTGGCATTTCATGGATACCGAGAGTTTCGAGCAATTGGCGGCCGGCGCAGACGCGATCGGTGACAATGCCCAATGGCTGAAAGAGGAAGACATGTGCCACGTGACCTTGTGGAACGGCGAGCCGCTGATCATTCTGCCGCCAAGCTTCACTGAACTGAAGATCGTCGAAACCGATCCCGGCCTGAAGGGAGATACCTCGGGCAGCGGCGGCAAGCCGGCCCGACTCGAGACCGGGGCCACCGTGCGCGTGCCGCTGTTCGTCCAGGAGGGAGAGGTAGTCCGTGTCGATACCCGTTCCGGCGAATACGTGTCCAGGGTCAAGGATTAGCGTGCCCGTGGTGAATCAGGCGCGCGCGCTGCTGGCGCGCTGGATCGTCCCGGTCAATCCGGAGAACCTTGTCCTCGAGGATCACGCCTTGATCGTCGAAGGCGAACGCATCGCCGATGTGTTGCCGGCCTCTGCCGTCGCCGCCAGATATCCGGGCATCGATTGCGAAAATCTCGGTGATTCGGTGCTGATGCCCGGTTTCGTCAACGCCCACACCCATTCGGCCATGGCCCTGATGCGTGGGCTGGCGGACGATTTACCGCTGATGCGCTGGCTGGAAGACCATATCTGGCCAGCCGAGCAACGCTGGGTTGGACCGGATTTCGTGCGCGCCGGCACCGAGCTGGCTGTAGTCGAAATGCTGGCCGGGGGCACGACCTGTTTCAATGACAACTATTTCTTCCCTGATGTGACTGCCGCGACCGCCAGTCGGGCGGGCATGCGCGCGGTCATCGGCATGCCGGTGATCAGCCTGCCCACGGCATGGGCCCAGACCGAAGATGAATACTTCAGCCGGGGGCTGCAGGTTCACCAGGATCTGTTGTCGGACCCGCTGGTGACCACTGCTTTCGCCCCGCACGCCCCCTACACGGTGAGTGACTCGGCCTTTACGCGCATGGTCGAACTGGCCGAGGAGATGGATGTACCCATTCATCTGCACTTGCTCGAGGCCCCGGGCGAGGTGGAAGGCAGCCGCGAACGCTACGGTTTGCATCCGCTGGATCGCCTTGCCGCCCTGGGCCTCCTTGGTCCGCGCCTGCTCGCCGTGCACATGACCCAGCTCACCGATGGCGATATGGATCGAGTCGCCCGGGCCGGCGTACACGTGCTGCACTGTCCGGCCTCCAACCTGAAGCTGGCCAGCGGCATCTGCCCGGTTGCAGCACTGGATGCCCGTGGTGTCAATATCGCGATCGGGACGGACGGTGCGGCCAGCAACAACACACTCGACATGTTTGCCGAAATGCGCCTGGCCGCCTTGCTGGCAAAGGGTGCCAGCGGAGATCCCGAGGCGGTGCCGGCAGCCCGCGCCTTGTCCATGGCGACGCTGAACGGCGCCCGGGCGCTGGGCCTGGACGACCGTATTGGTTCGCTGGAGGTCGGCAAGTTGGCCGATATCGTGGCGATAGGGCTTGACGCCATCGACACCTTGCCAGTGCATCATGTGGTCTCGCAGCTGGTGTATGCCTGTTCCCGCAGCCAGGTCAGCAAGGTTTGGGTCGCTGGCCGGACGGTGTTCGAGTCAGGCCTGACCACTCGCCTGGACACAGCCCAGGTCAAGGCCCGGGCACGCGAATGGGGCAGGCGCCTTCGCCGCACCCCGGAACAATCGGAGTAAAGACATGAGCGAGCAGGTCGAGCGAAGTCAACGTAATCTGGATCCCGGTGAGGCGAACAAATTCAACGCGCTGGCTGCGCGCTGGTGGGATCCGGAGGGCGACTTCAAACCTCTGCACGACATCAACGGCCCGCGTGTCGAATACATCGCGCAGCGGACCCGCCTGGCTGGGAGCCGGATTGTGGACGTCGGCTGTGGCGGGGGCATCCTGTGTGAAGCCCTGGCTGCTGCCGGCGCCGACGTTATCGGCATCGATGTTGCCGACAAGCCCTTGGCGGTTGCCCGCCTGCACCAGCATGAACCCGGGCTGGCCATTGATTACCGGCAATTGACAGCCGAAGAGCTGGCCGAGCAGGAAGCCGGTGCCTTCGATGTGGTTTGCTGCCTGGAAATGCTGGAACACGTGCCTGACCCGGCCAGTACGGTAACGGCTTGTGCCCGGCTTTGTCGTCCTGGCGGCGATCTGTTCTTTTCAACGATCAACCGCTCGCCGCTGGCCTGGGCAACAGCGATAGTCGGTGCCGAGTACGTGCTGGGTCTGCTGCCGCGGGGCACGCACCGCTACGACCGTCTCATTCGTCCCGGCGAGCTGGCCGACGCCTGTCGGCGAGCCGGACTTGATATCCAGGATATCAGCGGAATGAGCTACAACCCGTTCTCGCGCACCGTAAGAATGGGAGGGAAGCCGAGCGTCAACTACCTGCTGCACGCCGTTCGTCCAGCTTGATGAGTGAAGCAAAATTCAGGGCGGTCCTGTTCGACCTGGACGGCACCCTGGTGGACACGGCCCCGGATCTGGTCGCAACGCTGATGGCCCTGCGTGCGCGCAGGGGACTGCCGGTGCTGGATTCGAGCCTGTTTCGCCATCATGCCTCGCGCGGCGCCCTGGGTTTGCTGGAGGCCGGGTTCGTCGATCAACCGGAGTTTCAGCCCTCGAGCCTGCGTGCGGAATTTCTCGATCATTACGCCAGCAACTTGTGGAATAGCTCGCGACCTTTTGACGGTGTCGAGAATGCGCTGGCCGAGTTGGCCGGCATGGGATTTGAGCTTGGCATCGTGACCAACAAGCCGGCTTTCCTCACTGTTCCGCTGCTGGTCCAGGCAGGCTGGTCCGATCTTTTTGGCTGCGTGATCTCCGGTGACACGACGGCGAGGGCGAAGCCCCACGCCGACCCGGTCCTGGAAGCCTGCCGCCGGCTGGCGCTCGACCCGGCGTCGTGCCTTTTCATAGGCGATGACCGGCGTGATGTGCAAGCCGGACGTGCGGCCGGTGTTGCCACCGCAGTGGCTGGTTGGGGCTACCTGGCACCGGGCGAAAGTGCAGACGCGTGGGGAGCGGACTGGCAGCTGTCGAGTCCGGGCGATCTGCTTGAACTGCTTGCTGAAGGAATCCTGGAATGAAACTTGGCGATTACTTGCAAAGACTTGTTTTTGAAGATATTGATGCGCGATGCGTTTACGTTAGTCTGGAAGCTGTCGTGGCCGAGGTGCTGGCCAAGGAAAGCTATCCCCCGGCCGTTCAGGCGTTGCTGGGCCAGAGCCTGCTGGTCGCCGCGGCCCTGTCTTCGGGCGTCAAATTCAAGGGTCGGGTCAGTCTTCAGCTGCAGACTCGGGGCGCACTCAAGTTGCTGGTGGCCGATTGCACCCATGAAGGCGGCCTGCGCGGCATTGCAAAGATGAAAGAAGGGGCCCAGAGCCCGGACAGCCTGGCGGCGCTGTGGTCCGAGCTGGGCCAGGGTGGCGTTCTGACGCTGACGCTGGAGCCGGCCGATGGTGGTCAGCGCTGGCAGGGTATCGTGCCGCTGGAAGGTCGCGGTCTGAATGAAGCAATCGAAGCCTATTTCCAACGATCAGAGCAACTCGGGACCCGCCTGGTCCTTGCTTTTGGCCAGGGTATGGGCCGGGCCCTGATGATCCAGCAATTGCCTTCATCCCGAGCCGGGCAGCTCGACGAGGACGGCTGGAACCGTCTTGGACACCTGGTGGCCACGGTCAGTGATTCGGAGCTGCTGGAAGTGGATGGCAGTGATTTGCTCAACCGGCTTTTTCACGAGGAGCGCAGACGACTTTTCCCGGTCTCGCCCTTGCAGTTCCATTGCCCGTGCAGTCGCGAGCGTGTTCTCGACCTGCTGGGCAGCCTCGGTGCCGCCGAGCTGGCCATGTTGTTCCAGATCCAGGAGATCGTCGAGGTGCGCTGCCAGTTCTGCAATCAGGCTTACGATTTCGCCCAGCAGGATCTGGGCGATTTGGTCGCGCCCGACCAGCCGGGTGGCAGTCAGACCGTGCATTGAAATGGAAGCTGTTGCCTGGTGCCGGGAGCGCCTGCTGGTGGCAGGCAATCCACTGACTGCCAGCCTGCTGTTTGCGCCGAAATCACGGCGCGATCAGATTCTCTCGTTGCGCTGCGTGGCGTCGGAAATCGCTGCTGCGGCCAGCGACAGCAACGATGCAGCAGTGGCAGGAGCGCGCCTGCAATGGTGGACTGAGGCGCTGGCCGATCCGGATCATCCCCACCCGGCACTTCGGGCGCTCGTCGTCAGCGGTGCTTCCGATTGTCTGCGTCCCGGCGATTTCCATGGACTTCTGGACGGGGTGGCCGCTTCACTGCAACAGCCACGCTTCGAGCGTTTCTCTCAGCTATGGGACTTCAGTTGTCGGATTGGTGGCAGCGTGGCCGAGCTCGAGGTTAAATTGCTCGGCGGGAACGATTCAACCCGGGAGGTGTTCCGGGAACTTGGCGGTGCCCAATACCTGATTCGCATCGTTCGCGACCTGGTCATCGATGCCCGGGCCAACCGTTGGCTGGTGCCGCTGGACATTCAGGCTGACTACCAGGTCTCACGCCAGGACGCGTTGTCAGACCGGGCCAGTCCGGCGATGGCCGGGCTGGTCAGGGCCATGCTGGCCGAGGCCGTGGGTCGTGGCCAGCGTGCCGTGGCCAGGCTCGATCGCAGCCAGCGCGTTCAGCAGCTGCACTTGTTGGCCCTGTGGGCCCTGGATCGACGTTTGGCCGGCCAGATTGACCGTCGCCCCGGGCGACTGTTTCGCGAGCGTGTGTTGCCGGGCTACTGGGGAAATATCTGGACTGCCTGGCGTGCCGCCAGGCACGCGCTCAAAGCCTGATTCCGATACCTACACTGAAATTGGTTCGGCTGCGCCATTGAGCGGGATCGGCCGGCCACAAGTGCAGCTGGTTGGCAATCAGAACCGGTTGCTGATAAATGAATTCTCCAACCAGACGCTCCTCCAGCCCAAGAACCTCGCCGAGCACGGTGACATGGCGGCCGGGCACGTACTGCATGGGCTCGAGAAATCCGTAATGGCGGACAATGAAGCGCACGCCAGGTTCGGCCGACAGGCGCGGTCGATCGCCCCGGTCCAGGGGCAGGCTGACGATTTCCAGTTCGGTGGAATCAGCGAGGTTTGAAATGCCGACGAGGCGTCCGCCCCAGACCACGGTTTGCCCTTCATGACCGCTTTCGGTGATGACATGGGCAGGGCCGATCGGTGCAATAGGCGTGCCGCTATCGGCTACCGGGCTGCTGGCGCAGCCGGCCAGTACCAGGACCAGAGCGGTCAGCAGCGGCAAGACCAGGCGGCGGTCAATCGGCACTGATCACTCCCGGCCCCTTGCCTGCGGTCTTTTCATAGACCCCTTTGCCGATCTTGCGATACTGGGTGAAGCCCGCCTGTTCCAGCCGCGATGGTTTGAGGTCAGACTGACCACTGACCAGGCTGGGCGGCGAGATGACCCGGCGAATGGCTGTACCGCACTGCGGACACGCGCTCAGAACAGGATCGCGAAGACGCTGGAGTACGGTAAACCCGGCCAGGCAGTGCGGGCAGCCAGGCGACTCATTGGCAGTGTACTCATAGAATGGCACGATGACTTCTCCACGACGATGAACCCCCATGGTAGCGCACCGGCATCGACGAATCTGCGACAATGATGAACGATTTCAAAGCTCGGATTCCCCATGGAAAATGAAGTTCGGCCAGTCTGGCTGATAACCGGGGCTGCCGGCGTTCTGGGTCGCGAACTGGTGCGCCAGGCACTGGACCTTGGTGCCGATTGTATCGCCCTGGATCGTAACGTTCGCGGCCTGAATGCCTTGCATGATGAACTGCAGCAGGCCGGGAAGCCCGTGCCGGCGCTGATGCCTTTCGATCTGGCAGGGGCAGGTCCTGACGACTACCTGGACCTTGCCGAGGGGGTGAGAAGCGCGGTTGGACGCCTTGATGTGCTGGTTCACAATGCCGCCGACTTTGTCGCCCTGCGCCCGCTTGAACATCAGCCCGTCGATGAATGGATGAAGATCCTGCAGTCTGGCCTGACCGGTCCGCTGCTGCTGTCCCAGGCTTTGCTGCCGCTGCTGCGCGAGGCCGATAAGGCCACTATGGTTTACGTCAGTGACGAATACTGCCTGAAAAAGCCCGCCAACTGGGGAGCCTACGGTGTCAGTCAGGCGGGACGCGACTGGATGGCAAGTGCGCTTGCCTCGGAGCTCGGTCCGCGTGGCCCACGTGTCTTGCAGTTCGATCCCGGTCCGTTCTACAGTCCGCTGAGAGCTGCAGCCTGGCCTGCCATTGATCCGGCGGACCTTCCGGATGCGGCACGTGCGGCCAGTGACCTGATTGCCTGCATTCGTGAAGAACAACACCCATGAAGGAGAACCAAGGATGTCAAATGATCTTTTCCTGAAAATCATTCGACGCGAGATTCCAGCCGATATCGTTTTCGAAAACGACGATGTGCTGGCCTTCCGCGACATTGATCCCCAGGCCCCGGTCCACATCCTGGTGATTCCGAAGCGCAGGATCGCCACGACCAACGATCTTGAGGCCCAGGATGCCGAGTTGGTCGGTCGCATGGTGCTTGCTGCCCGGGAGATCGCCGAGGCCGAGGGCATCAGCGAAGACGGCTATCGACTGGTCATGAACTGCAACCGCCATGGCGGCCAGTCGGTCTTTCACATCCACCTGCACATACTTGGCGGACGCCAGCTGACCTGGCCGCCCGGCTAAACCCCGTTTTGAAACCACCGTAGACATCGAAAACCCCAGTTTCAGAACTTCGGCGTCTTCAGTGCTTTCGGTGGTTCCATTGTTTTATTTGGGTCAATCCGAATATCGCAACAGACAGGGGAACACCGGGAGCGGAGGTTGACTGCACTGCTCGTAGCGCATGGTCGCGACTTCGGGAAAAGAGCTTGGGAGGGTGTAGGCCAGGTGCCTCCTCCACCCTTCCACTCTCTTTCATCAGCTCGCAGCAAGCAAAACGTTCGAGCAGTCCCGGACAGCCAAAACGCTCTTCAAATCAAAGCACAAAGCCTTGTGCAGCTGCCGCCGGGGCATTCTGCTCACAGAAAAGCCCATGCCCGGCTCTGCCTACTCGGTACTCTTCGGGCAATCAGGGTTTGCGGGATCCGGATATAA
>RECK01000322.1 GCA_007694055.1 Wenzhouxiangella sp. | reverse complement strand
AGGTTCCGGGCATTTGCCGAAACCTGGGTCAATGAGTGTCGCCCGGGCTGGCGTCCGTCCTACGAGGAGACCGTGATCGGGGCGCTGAACCAGTACCTGTTGCCACGGTTCGGCAACCGTACGGTCGCTTCGATCTCCCGGGCCGACCTGCTGGCTTTTCGGGCGGATCTGAGCAAGATGGTCGGCCCGCGGGGCAAGCGGCTTTCCAATGCGCGGATCAACAAGATCGTGGGTTTCTGCCGCCAGATCACCAATGAGGCGGCAGACCGCTACGAGTTCAAGCGACCGTTTCAGGGCATCAAGCCGCTCAAGCAGGCCAAGCCGGACATCCATCCGTTCAGTTTCGAGGAGGTCGACCTGATTCTGCGCACGGTGCGCACGGACTACCGCAATTACCTCGCGGTCCGCTTCTGGACTGGCTTGCGCACGGGTGAAGTGAATGCGCTGCGCTGGGACCGGATTGATTTCACGAACAACGTGATTCTGGTGCGGGATACCTTGCTGCGCGGCCGTCTGCAGTCCGGGACCAAGACCTATGAGTCCTCTCGTGACGTGCCGATGCTTGAGCCCGTCCGCCAGGCGCTGCTGGACCAGCGCGATCGTGTTCCCGAGGGCGTGGACTGGGTGTTCTGCAACAAGTGCGGATCACCCATCGACAATCAGAACTTCACGAAACGCGTTTGGGCGCCATTGCTCGAGGAATTGGAGCTGAAGTATCGCAGGCCCTATCAGACTCGCCACACCGCTGCGACCCTGATGTTGGCCTCCGGGGAAGCACCCGAGTGGATCGCGCGGGTCATGGGGCATACCACCACCGAGATGCTGTTCCGGGTTTATTCCAGGTACGTCCCGAATCTGACCCGCCAGGATGGCTCGGCCATGTCCCGCCTGCTGGCCTCGCAATGCGATCTGTTCAGGGGCTCCAACAAGGAGGACGCGTGATGAACGATGCCATCCTGCGTCTTCGCCCCCAGGCCCTGACTGAGTACTTTCTGGCCAGGTACGTGATTCAGCCGGGGCAAGGGCTGTGCCTGGTGCTGGGACAACCCGATGCCGGTGACAACGCTCAGGCGCTGGCCGCCTGGGTTCGCGATGCCGTCGAGCGTCACGACGGGCTGGACCTGTGCGACCAGGTGCATGCGATCGAGCGTGAGCTGTGCCGGTTGATGGTAGATGCAGGCATGGCCGATGACCCTGCGGCCCGCCATGCGCTCCCGGCGGCGCTTGTGGCCCGGGTGTTCGGGCCGAAGCGGCTGAGTCCGTGTGATCGTCAACCCGGAAGAGCAGGGCGGCGGCGTAAAGCAGGCAGCTCGGACAACGTCATTCCGTTCCCGACGGGGTCGCACCATGGCTGATCTGCGCTACCAAAGCAAAGCGCTGCGCGACGGCGGCATGGTCCGTCTTATGGATATCGCGATCCGCGGTATGCCACGCGCCTTCCTGCCCGGGCCGCCGCGCGTGGATGTCGAGTGGGCCAAAGGCCTTTACGACCCCGAAATCAGGACGTTGGACAGCCTGAATGCGCACAGCGCCTGGTTCTGGTCAGGGATCAGCGGTGCGGCCTTGCTATCTCTGGCACTTTGGCCCCAGACGGCCGAGCTGTGGCGCCGGCTGGCCCAGCGTACGGTCTATCGGGACGAGCAGGGCATGGATGCAGCCTGCTTGCTGTATGAGCTGATAGAGCGCCACCGGGATGATGGGCGACTGACCCGACTGCCTGATTTTCAGCTGTATGTTTTTCAGTCAGCGATGGCCGTGGCCGAATCCTGGGTGTTCGGGGATCCGAGCTACCAGCGCATGCAGAGCGTGCCGCCGGTGCCGGATGTACCAGCGCTGATCGAGCGCGTGCGCAAATACAAGGGCGAGGATTGCCGGACTGATGGATTCCGGCCGTCCGCCTATCTGCATACGTACTGGAGTATCGCGAACCCGCCGCTGATATCTCACGCGGTAGACATGGCGACCGTGGTGACTTTGGCCAGTGAAGTGGTGGCATTGGAGCGCAAGCCATCCAATCTGGCCAGGCTGTCGCAGGTAGCCACGTGGATAGCCGAATCCAGTCCACCACCTGAGCTGTGCCACCCGGCAGCCCTTGCTGCCGCCTTGGTCACGATCTCGCAGGATGAACATGCCAGAACCCTGTGGCAGCGCGTATTTCAGGGCAAGGGCATACGTCAACCCAACCCCGGCAAAAAGCCGGTGGTCGATGCTGCGATGCGGATACGCGACTGCATCACGGATGCCAACCGCAGTACCAGACCCAACCACGATGCAGCGCTGTTGTACTACCGCTGCCGTCAATGCGTCACGGGATGGCAGACCGATCCAGACCGACTGTGGACAGCTCTCCCACGAATTCCTGACTCGACAGTCACTGCGTCCGGGATCTGGGCGCAACAGCGGGTGCGCTATTTGCCGGTCTTGCGGTTCCGATGCGACAGGCCGCTGCTGCATCTTTCGGATGAGGCGCATGAATAAGACGGCGACTGAATCCGTGACCGCCAAGGATCGTGCGTTCCGCAGTCGATTTTGGCCTTGCGCATGGAAGGCGTCGATCTAGGTTGGTCTTGCACACACGCAAAACCAACAAATCAACGAGGAAACCAAATGATGAATAACACCACACTTCAGTCCCAGACTCACGACATGCCGGCCGACTTCTTTCTCAACAGAGAACAGGCCGGGCCACTGACACCGATCGAGCAGTGCTACCGGGCAATCTGCACGCTGGGTTTTGCACGCATGATTCGGTGCGACTCAGTGATGGGCCAAGCCGAGCTAACCGTGGAAGGGGAGCGCTGGCTTGAACCTGTGGTGCGCCAGATCCTGCATTGGGAGGGCCCGCTTCCCGTTGCGGCAATTGACTGGATCACCGTCTATCACCGGGCGCGGCATACCGCACTGACTCATTTTTCGGGTTGGAACCGCACCACCCAGCACTCGATTCCCGGCCGCCAGTGCCGAGCCCAAGCCCGACTGACCCTCAACTAATCCTGATTGCCTGTTCCATAGGAGAAAGCCAATGAACCCCAATCTCAACTGCAAGGTGTACGCGCTTGGCCAGTTCGAGAAGCACCTTGATCTCGCTGTCCGTGGCCTGCCACGAACGTACCTGTCGCTACAACAGCGTCTGGACTACAGCTTAGCGAAGAAGGTCTACGCCAATACCCTCACCGCGCTGGATCGCCTGGACCTGGAGCCGAACTACTTCAGCAGTGGCATCGGTGGCGCCGCGATTCTCAGCACGGCACTGCACCCGGAGATGATCGAGTTCTGGCGGGCACTTTCCTATCGCAACGTGTACCGGGACAAGCGTGGATACTGTGCGCCCGGCTACCTGTGCCAGCTGATAGAGGCGCATCAGACCAACGGGGAAATTAGGCGATCTCCCGACTATCAGCTCTGCCTTTTTCAATCAGCAATGGCACTGGCCATGGCCTGGATCCAGCATCAATCTTCCGAAACGCGCTATCTCGCGCTACCCCCTATTCCGGATGTGCCGCGACTTATCGCCGAGGTCTGCGGCAAGCTGGAAAAACGCAATAGCCCGGATGGCTTCCGGTCTCCGGGGCTCATTCAGCCGCATTGGAAGATCGTCCCACCACCGACGGTCCACCACACCATTGATCCTGATACGATCCGCGCATTGGCGATACAGGGCGCGAAGGTTCTCAAAGAAGACATTGCTGAGGCTACCCTGAATGAGTCCGTTAATTGGGTGTTGGATCGAGACCACGACATGGCGCTAGCGCATCCTGCAGCTCTGGCCGGGGCGGCAGTCTGCATCGCCCGGCATCAAGATAGTCGCAGGCTTTGGTCTGAAGTATTCGGCGATGTTGGCTGCTGGCGTCCATGCAAAAAACGCGTTCCGGAGGCCAATGTGGCCGGATTGATCCTTGGGTCGATCAACGAAGCAAACCAACCAAAGAACAAGGAAGTGGCCCGTAGATTGTTCAAACGCATGCTCGCCGCCAATGAGCTTTGGATCAAGGATCCCACGGCTTGGCGTACGTCCCTGCCGCGACCGAAGCGCAATACGGCACCGCTGAAGCCGCTCTGGGACGGCATTTCGGTTGCTTTCACGCCAAAAATCGAATTTAAATCACCGTATGCGGACGCGAGGAACGGAGGTTCCAACAAGAAAAGAAATGCCAGCAATGGAAAGCGCAAGAAGAATCCAGACGCACCGGGAAATCGTCAGAAGACAGGACGCGCGGCAGAAGAATGGTTCATGGAGCACTACCATGAGGTGTTTCCAGAGTTTGCCAACGGCGAACTACTGGACCATCGGCTGGAATTCACCGGCTATGACTATTTGCTGGTCGTGAGTCCTGAGCTGGAAATTTATATCGACGTGAAAGGGGTGCTGGACGACTCGCTGGGCCCAATCATCGTCGACGACTGCCAGTGGCAGCGTGCCTTGAGCGCCGGCAGCAACTACTACCTGGTAGTCGTCAGCGGCCTGGAATCCGGAAAGCCGGTAGCACGTACTTATGGCAACCCCGGAGGCCGAGCCAGGCCCGTCCGGCAGGAGCGGCAAGTTACCGTAATCAGCTGGACGCTGGATGAAGAGGAACTGAAGCGCCTTCAGGAGGGTTCGGAGGAAGAGTAGCTGCAGGAATGGACTCCTTCCCCGGTCTCCAACGAACACGTGACGGAGATTAAGCCCCGTTATCCACCGGGAAAAGAAATGCCCTGACCGGCGAGGCGCGGGTCAGGGCATTGGATTGAAGGGACTAGCGGATCCGAATCTGCGCAGGATTTGACCGGGAGATCAGCGCGCCATCAGAAACAGCGCATGATCTTCCGGGTAGTCAGAGAATCGCCAGAACAGCTCCCGCAGCGCGCGTGAATCCCCGGCGAACCGCTCGCTATTGGGTTCCAGCTGAGCCTTTCGATCAGCAGCCTCGACACAAGCACCCAGACGAAACAGAAAAGCAGCCTTGAGATTCATGTCGGTCCTCCAGTAAATGGTGAGGTCAGTTTGCCAACAGGGCGGCCGGGGTGGAATCCGAATTCGGTAATACATAGACTCGGAAAGTCAGAGTTTGCTTCTAGGAAATTTCTTAGAAGATTGGCGCAGGGACGTCCCCCGCGCCAGTTCAGCAACACTCTGCTCAGTAGTGTGCCAACAGGCCGTCGTTGCCCCACAGGCCGGCGTTTTCGCCGCGTGCGGCCTGCTCATCGCGGATGTAGCCTCGGCCACCTCGCCGATCAGCAAGGGCATAGCCGTACCCGACGAGCCAGGCACCGAGGTCGATCTGATCCTGACGGCAACGGGCGATCTGGGTTCCGCTACTGGTCACGCTCAAGATCTCGCAATCGACCGGGCCAGCATCGTCCAGCCAGTGGACCATCGCCTCCAGGCCCAAATCACGACAGCCCGTCAGCGATTCACTGCAAAGGCCGGGTTTAATGGGGAAATGGATGCCGTAGAGCCGGGTCGGCTTGCCATCAATCAGAAGGTCGCCCGCTTCTACCGAAACCTGCTGGGTGGCTCGTGACTGTTCGGCAGTTGCAACTTCACTCGCACCACCCAGAATTAGGCAAAAGGTTAAAGCGAACGCGCCACCGGCTAGCAAAGATCGATTCGACTGGGTCATGGTTCTGGTCTCGCAGGATGAAGTGACCTCAGTTTCTCGCAATCGACTTAGGGCCGCCTCAGTCAAACGGCGTGGAGTCATCTAGGAAATCAACCCGATTCATACTGCGAAGAATTCCGATTCAGGGCTCCGAATTTGCCGTCAGCCTGGAAGTTGGAGGTCGAGGGCCGGTTGTGCCCCACTGGGTGTCGCGGTTCCTCCGCGATTGGTTCAGCTCGCTCAGTCAGGATCCTGATCGGGTCTAACGTCTAGCCGCAGCACGAACAGATCGGCAATGTCCTCCAGCAGTACCTCTTGACCGATGGTTCGGGGCGGATCCTCCAGGGTGAATTCATCGAGCTGGTAG
>RECK01000116.1 GCA_007694055.1 Wenzhouxiangella sp. | reverse complement strand
GGGCACGATCACGCTGCAGGAAGGATTCGTGATCTCCGGTGCAATCACCGAGGCAGCAACGATGGACCCGGTGGATGACGGCAGCGTCATCGTTGAAGTGCTCGATTCGGCCGGTGCCTTCCTGACATCGACGTCAGTCAGCGGTGGCGGCTGGACCAGCGCCGCGCTGCCCGATGGCGATTACAAGCTGCTCTTCCGCTCGGCCGGCACTGGCGGGCCGTTTGTCGACCAGCTTCATCAGGGCATCAATTGCGGTGCATTCTGTGATCCGGCGACCGAGGGCGACCTGGTCACCATTGCTGGAGAAAATGAAACGGTCGATGCTGCGCTCAGTACCGGTGGCTCGATCGGCGGCGAGGTCGTTTCGGTCGAAACCGGGGATGCCATCGAGGGTCGGGTGGAACTTTTCACGCTGGATGGAAGCTTCGTCACGGCAACCGCGATTGAAGTCGATGGACAGTACACGCTCTCCGGCCTCACGGCCGGGGACTATCTGCTGTATTTCTCGCCGCAAGGTGCCAGTGCCGGCTATCTTGGACAGGTACACGATGGCATTACCTGCCCGGGGCTGGCCTGCGATTTCACTGCACTGGGCACGCCCATTGCCGTGGTGCTGGATGAACAGACCACCATCGATGCGCAACTGCAGCCAGGCGCAACGCTGCAGGGCAATCTCAGTCGCGCCAGCGGCGAATCCGTAAGCAATGCGTTCGTTCGCCTGTTCACGACGGCGGGTGACTTTGTTGCCAGCCGGGTCCCGGATGGCGATGGCGATTATCTGTTCGATGCGGTCGTTCCCGGCACCTACAAGCTCGACGTGTTTCTGTTCGGCGACGATGCCGACCTGATCCACCAGATGTACGACGGCATCGACTGCACCGTGTTTTGCAACCTGTCAAACGGCACAGATCTGGTGCTGGATTCAGGTACCCGCACGGTCGATTTCGTGCTCAATCCGGGCTATCGCATTTTCGGGCGTGTATCGGATGCGGCCGATGAATCGATCGGCATCGGTGGTGGAACAGCGGATCTCTACGATGCGGCAGGCAACTCACTGGCTGGGTTCATGTTCGACTTCGAGGGCAATTACAGCAGCGCGGCCTTGCCGGCGGGGAGCTACAAGCTGATCTTCAACCCGTCCGGAGAATTCGACCGCTACATCCGGCAGCTTTACGATGGAATTCCATGCCAACCGTCGTGCGATCCGACGACTCTTGGCGATGTGATCGAGTTGGTCGATGAAGACGTCGAAATCAATGCCGGGCTGGATCGTCTGAACGCGGTCGTCGGCCAGGTGACGCGGGCAGACGACGACAGCCCGTTGAGCTCGGCGTTCGGCGTTTCCGCACTCACGCTTGACGGCCAGTTTGCCGGCAGCACGTTCCCCACCGCAGCCGACGGCAGCTACACCCTGGGCCTGCCCGACGGCGACTACCGCATCTGGTTCCGCACGTTCGCCGGCAATGAGCTCCTGGTCGATGAACTGCACGAGAACCATCCTTGTCCTGGGCTGGCCTGCAATCAGTCGATCGGTGACATCGTCACCCTCGCGGGCGGGGATGTAACCGTCAACGCAAGCCTGGAACTGGGTGGGAAGGTGTCCGGCAGCGTGGCCGCCAATATCGATGGGCTGCCGCCGGTCACCCAGGGATTCGTGCAGGTGGTGGCCGTCGATGGCAGCCTGACCGTCAATCGCGGTCTTCCTTCTGATGGTAGTTACAGCCTCGCAGGCTTGCCGCCGGGGGAATACTACCTGATGGCGCGATCCGTGCAGACCGATCCTGCGCTCGTCGACCAGGTATTCGATGGCATTGCCTGTCCTGGACTGAACTGCGATTTCGACGCGGTCGGGGCCACCCCAATCACCATCACCGCCGGCGGAGAGCTGGAGATCGACTTCGCCCTCGAGCCTGCACCAATTCCCGAAGTCAGCGGGACGGTGGTCGATGCCACCACGGGTTCACCCCTGGCCGGCGTGAGCATCGAGTTGCTGCTCAACAGTTCGGTGTTCAATAGCACGTCAGGTGTTACCGATGCCGACGGGCAGTTCCTGATCGAGCTGCCGCAGCCCGGCAACTATGCCATGGTCTTCGAGCGTGACGGCTACATCACGCGCCTGTTCGACGGTTTCCCGCTGGGCACCGGCGCGGATGCCGGGTGTCCTGCGCGCCGCTGCTTCGGGTTCCCGGGTCCACAGCTGTCGGTTGACGAAGACGGTGTGGACGGGTTGCTGTTTGCCATGGATCCGGGCGCTCGCGTCAGCGGGACTGCCTTGCTGCCGGATGGTTTGCCGATCACCACGGCCACCAACGCACGCATTCGAGTGTTTGATGAACAGGGCAACCCCACCTTCGGCCTGAGCTTGGCGCTTGACTTTTTCAATGACACGGGTGACGGCAGCTTTGCCACAGAGTTGCCTCCGGGTCGCTGGTTCCTGTTGTTCGAGACTGGTGCGCCGGCGCTGGCGCTCGTGGACACCGCCCTCGGCCAGCACGCCTGCCCCAGGGGCAGCTGCGGCATGGCCGGAACCCAACCCGTCGATATCGTGCCGGGTGAGAACATCTCTGATCTTGTTGTCCAGTATTCCCAGGGCGTTCCGATCAGCGGCAACGTGTTTGACGCCGACGTCGGTCCGGGAGAGGCGGTCGGCTTCGCCAACATCTATTTCTACACCGCTGACAATGCCTACGCCGGAGTTGCCAACGTCGATTCGGATGGCAATTTCACCAGCGGTTCAGGCTTTCCTCCGGGAACCTGGTTTGCCGCCACCGTCTTCGAGTTCAGCGGCCCGCTGCTTAGTGGGATTCCATCGGAGTTCATCGACCAGCTGTATGCCAACCTGCCGTGTCAGAACGGTTGTGACTACTCGGCCGGCACGCCGATCAGTACGCTTGGCGGGGCGCCCGCTCCGATCAGCATCGGCCTGAGCCGCGGGTCGTCGGTTTCGGGCTCGATCAGTGGTCCGGACGGTGCCCTGGGCGGTGTTGGGGTCGAGTTGTACGACAGCCCGGACCGGGTCGTGGCCCAGGGCTTCAGTGACGCCGACGGCAACTGGCAGATCGAGGGCCTGTTGCCGGGCACCTACTATGCGGTGACGCGCAACCAGGTCGGCCTGGAAGATCAGCTCTACCAGGACACTTCCTGCTCGCCGTTCTGCAACCCGACATCGGGCACGCCCATCGTCGTCGAACCCGGGTCCGAGGTGCTGGGGATTGACTTCGCCCTGATCGGTGCCGCCTCTCTGGCCGGCACTGTGAGCGACGAGTTCGATGACCCGCTGGCCGGCATCACGGTGGAGGTCTACAACGCACTTGGCCAGCTGCGTCGCTCCGTGACAACCGATAGCGCCGGCAACTGGAGCGCGAACAATCTGTCTGCGGGCAACTTCTTTGTGCGCACGCGGAACGGCCTGGGGCTGGTCGACCGTGCCTTCGACGGGGTCGATTGTGCTGGCTGCAATGTCACCACCACCACGCCGATCGCGCTCGATCGCGGTCAGGCGCTTGGTGGCATCGATTTGCAGCTGGCGACCGGCGCGGAGCTGGGCGGCATCGTACGCGCTCAGAGCAACGGCAATCCGATCGCCGGGGTGGCGGTGGACGTGTTCAACGCATCCGGGGCGCTGGCCGGCACCGGCCAGACCGACAGTAACGGCCAATGGTCGGTCGATGGGCTGGCGGCCGGTGACTACTTCGTGCTTACGCGCAGCTCGGTCGGCTTCATCGACCAGCGCTTTGATGGCGATCCCTGCGAGCCCTCCTGCCAGCCCACCGGTGGTGCCGCCATCGAGCTGACGCCAGGCTCTTCTGCCACCGTCAACTTCGATCTCGTTCGCGCAGGCCGCGCCCGGGGTGCGGTGCGCGACCTCGATGCCAATCCGCTGCCCGGCATCGGGGTTCAGGCGTTCGACAGCGCCGGCTCCCTGATTCGCGAAGCAATCACCGGCAGTGACGGGGGCTATGACATCGGCGGGCTTCCGGTCGGCGATGTGTTTCTGCGCACCAATGCCCGCGCCAGCTTTACCGATCAGGTGTACGCCGGGAACGACTGCGTGCCGCTGTGCGATCTTTTCAACGGAACGCCGCTGACCATCACAGCGGGCATTGAGATCGACGACATTGATTTTTCGCTGACGCCGGGCGGCGGCATCAGCGGCGCGGTGCAGGACGACAACGGGGCAGCCCTGAGTGCGTTGCGCCTCGACATCTTCAATCGGCTGGGTGAAGTGGTGGCTGTCGGCCAGACCGATGCCAGTGGCCAGTACCTGGTGCGCGGGCTGGGCGATGGGCGCTACTTCGTGCGCTCGAGCAACACCCGCGGATTCGTCGACCAGCTGTATGCCGATGTCAGTTGTACCCCGGGGCCCTGCACACTGGGGGCCGGCACGGCCATTGATGTTGCCGGTGGAATCCAGACGGGCATCGACTTCACCTTGCGCCCGGGCAGCGAAATCGCTGGTACCGCCACCGATCCCTTCGGCAACCCGCTGCCGGCAGGCGAAGTCGTACTGTTCGACAGCCTGGGACGCGAACTGCGCCGGGCGCCGATCAACGCCGGCGCCTGGCGGCTGACCGGTATTGCCGACGGCCTGTATTTCCTGGTGGTGCTCAACGGTGACGGGCTGGTCGATCAGCTGTTTGCCGGACTGCCGTGTCCGGGGGGTCGTTGCGACGTTACCGAAGGTACCGCCATCGTTGTCGGCGAACCTGAGCCATCGACCCAGGCCGCCGCGGTCTCGGCCGGGCGCAGCATGCGCAATGTCGGCGATGGTCCGATCGACTTCGTCCTCGATGCCGGCTCGCTGGTCCGTGGCCGCGTGACCGATAGCCAGGGTGCCGGGATACCCGATGCGGTTGTCACTTTCTTCAATGACCAGGGCGACGCGATCGGTTCGGCCAGCACCGATGGCGCCGGTCGCTACCAATCGAAATCCGCCTTCAGTGCCGGTAGCGTTTTCGCCGCAACCTCCAGTGGTCAAGAGCGTGGCGTTGGCGGCGGGCTGGTCAACGCGCTTTACGACGGCGTGGACTGCGCACTGCAGTGCGATCCGGCCGCTGGCACGGCCATCGCCCTGGATGGACAAAATGACGCTGAAGAGATCGACTTTGCGCTGGCGATCGGCGGTGGAGTGACTGGCCGCGTGCTTGGACCCGATGGCGGCCTGCTCGGTGCCCGCGTGGAAGTCTGGGATGACCAGGGGCGCCTGGCCGGGGTCGCCGCCGTGGATTCGCTGGGCGACTGGCGCGTCGACGGATTGCCTGATGGCGAATACACCGTACTGATCCGAACCGACCTGATCGATGCAGTGGAGGATTTCGTCATCGGCAGTGGCAGTTGCAGCGACTGCGATCCATCCAGCGGCATCCCGTTTGCGATTTCCTCGGAATCCGATACCCCGACCGGAACGGTCAACCTGGGTGATCAGGATTCGTTGTTCAGCGACCGGTTCGAGCAAAACTGAGGAGGTGCTTTACCGGGTATGGAAAGATGAAGACGAACTGGCCGGCAGGCTTGCCCTGCAGCAGTGCCTTGCCCTGCCGATGGAGTGGGTGGAAGCCACGGACGATCTGTTGTTGCAGGCGGCCGGGTTGAAGGCGCGGTTTCCGATATCGGTGGTCGATGCCTGGATTGCCGCAGCAGCCCTGCGGCTGGATGCTGTCCTGGTCCACAAGGATCCGGAGTTTGAAACATTACCGGTCAAACAGGAACAGCTGCCGCTGAAGCCGCCCGGTGAATTCGGCTGACAGGCCGGCGCGGTCGGCAAAGCCCGGCCACTCGGCCACAGCCGCGTTGACTTCGGCCAGGATCGCCTCGGCCCGCCCCCGCTTCATCGAGGCGTTTCGGGCGCAGGCGCGAAGGTCTTCGAGTTCGAATCCGTCGCGCTTGCCGTTGACGCTCATCTGGTGGCTCGCGGTCCAGTCTCCCTCGGGGTTGTAGCTGTAGGTGACGTCGAACGCCGGCG
>RECK01000453.1 GCA_007694055.1 Wenzhouxiangella sp. | reverse complement strand
TGGTGCTGACACTGAAGTCGGTCGCCTGGGCGTGACTGACCCCCAGCGCCAGGGTGATGGCTGCCGCCAGGGAACCTCTGCGTACCAGTGACATGTTCGGATCTCTCCCTGCTTGATGCTAAAAGTAATCGGCAAGAGTAATTGGTATCTGTTTCAAACACAATGCGCGAGGGAACGATACAACAATGACAGCGACTTGGACCTGCGCGTGTTGGTCAGGCATCATTGACACCCTTCCACTCCCGCAATCCAAGGTTTACTGTCCCCCGTATGAATCTGGAAGCCGAATTCATCCGCCTCCCCTACCGCTTTGACGCCGAGGTCGTGGCGCGGGAAATCCAGGCCTTGCCGGCAACGGCCTGGCAAACCCATCCGCAGGGCCTGGCCGGACACGCCGTGCTTGCCCTGGTCGCTTCCCAGGGCAAGCCGGAACCCGGTCGACTGAGCGGCCCGATGCAGGCAACCGCCTGGCTGGAGAAAGCGCCTGCCCTGGGTCACCTGCTGGGCATGCTCGACAGCGCCATCGGTCGCAGCATGCTGGTGCGGGTCGATGCGGGCGTGGACTCGCCAACGCTGGTCGATGTGGGCGCCTACTGGCATCGCCGCGTGCGCGTGATCATGCCGCTGGCGTCCTCAAGCCAGGTCAGCTGGCGCTGCGCTGAAGGCGAAACCAGCATCCCGCCCGGCCAGGCCTGGCTGCTGGACGGACGACGCGGTTACGCTTACCGTAACCCGGGCCCGGATCCACTGTTTTTCCTCGCCGTTGACACCGTCGGCTCTGCCGCTTTCTGGAGCGTGGTCAACAGCGCCGATCGACCGCTGGACCCGGACCGGGCCGCGGCCATGAGCCCGCGCCAGGTCAACCTGGCTGGACCGCCCGGCGAGTTGCAGACCGAGTCACGGCCGGCGAGCCGGGTGCGCTCACCGTGGGAACAGGAAAGCCTGGTCCACAGCCTGATCGCCGAGCTCGGCGCAAGCGGGTCGGGTGACAACACCCCGCTGGCGCCGCTGAAGTCGGCACTGGAGCAGTTTCTGCGCCAGTGGCAGGGCGTACATGCCCGCCATGGCGACGATCCGGCCGGCGATCCGGCCTACCGGCAGGCGCTGGAACAACTGCTTGCCCAGGCCAGGAACCTGGCCGGCGCCTGGACCCTGCCCAACGGTATCCGAGCCGCCGAGCTCATCGACAGAACCCTGGTGGCGGGGGCGCTGGGAGGCGGCGACGACACGACCGAGGTCGTGGCCCTGACCGACAACAGCGACCAGGATCGTGTTGACTCGATTTCCGCCGCTGCTTCACCCCAATCGGAGGACGCTGCCGGGACCGCTGCCGAGCCAGGCCCGGGACACGACCCCTCGGCACTGCGCAGCGTCCACACGCGCAGCCTGCCGGCCCTGCTCAAGCAAGCCGCTTCATCGCTGCTAATCTCGACCTACCAGGCCGGCAAGCTGGTCATCGCCCGTGAAAGCGAAGGCCGCCTCAATACCCACTTCCGGGTCTTCAATCGGCCCATGGGCCTGGCCGCCGATCGCGCCCGCCTGGCCCTGGGCACGGCAATCACCGTGGACACCTTTCGCAACATGCCGGATGTGGCTGCCAAGCTGGAACCACGCGGGCGTCACGATGCGGCCTTCATGCCGCGCCATTCGCATATCACCGGCAACATCGATATCCATGAAATGGCCTGGGCCGGCGACGAACTGTGGCTGGTCAACACCCGTTTTTCCTGCCTGTGCACGCTTGATGAGGCCAACAGCTTCGTGCCGCGCTGGCGACCGAAATTCATTTCCGGCTACGCGGCCGAGGACCGCTGTCACCTCAACGGGCTGGAAGTCGTCGACGGCAAGCCGCGCTACGTCACCGCCCTGGGCACCAGCGACCAGGCTGGCGGCTGGCGCGAGAACAAGGCCGGGGGTGGTGTGCTTATCGATATCGACAGCAATGAGTTCATCTGCCGCGGCCTGTCCATGCCGCATTCACCGCGCTGGTACGAGGGCAAACTGTGGGTGCTGGAGTCCGGCAACGGCACGCTGGCCACGGTTGATGTCGGCACCGGGCAGGTGGAAACGGTCGCTGCCCTGCCCGGCTTCACCCGCGGCCTGGACTTCCTCGGTCCGTATGCTTTCGTCGGCTTGTCACAGGTGCGTGAGTCGGCCGTGTTCTCCGGCATTGCGCTGACCGAGCGGGTCAGCGAGCGCAACTGCGGGGTGTGGGTGGTCGATATCCGCAGCGGCCAGACCGTGGCCTTCTTGCGCTTCGAGGATGCCGTGCAGGAGGTCTTTGCCGTGTCCGTACTCCAGGGCCTGCGCTTTCCCGACGTGCTCAGCCCCGGCGACCCCATCGTGCCCTTGAGCTACGCCTTGCCAACCGAGGCCCTGCGCGAAGTCATCAGGCCTCAAATCCAGGCTGGCGGCCACAGCGGCAAGGAACAGCCTGCCGGCTGAGTCAGCGGGAAGGGTCGAGCCTGGCCCAGCGCAGCAACAGCGCGCAGCCGGTGTTGACCGCCCAGCGCGATGGCTGGCTCACGCAGCGACCGGCAAAGCGAAGGTTGTCGACGGATATATCACCGGCAGTACGGGCCAGACCAATCGGACCGCGCACGGCCAGCAGCCGACGAAGATTGGTTCGGGTCAGATCGAAACCTTCATGCAGCAGGCTGCCATAGACATCGGTCAAGGCCAGTAACTGGCGATGAACATCGTCCTGCCCGTCAGCGCCGATCGCGCTGCCCCCCAGGTGACTGGTAGACAGGCCCAGGTATTCGGCCAGGTGCGGATACGCCCCAGCCAGCGCGGCCAGGTTGGCCAGCGGATCCTGCGGACCATCCTGGTCAATGATGTCGGCCCAGTCGGCATCGCTGAGTGCACTTTCGGCGCGGGCATAGAACACCACTTCTTCATCGCGCATATGGGTGCGGGCATGACGCACGTAGTCGTTGATGCGATTGGCCAGGTTCGCTCCCGGCTTGCCGCTCAGATCGTGACCATCGATCGCGGTCAAGGCCTCCACCAGTGCAGCGATTTCGCGTTCACCGCTCTCATGCTCATGGCTGATGCGACCCAGGCTTTCGTCCAGCGCCGGTCGCCGCAGGCGGATCCGGGCAAACAGCCGGTCTTCGCGCGGATGGTGAAACGCATGGTGGTACTCGAGCAGATAGCGCAGGGCGTCGAGCAGCACCGGCCGGGCGGTACCGGGCGATTCTGTCAAGCGATCTGCCAGGCCGTCGATCACCCGGAGCACCCGGGACAATCCGGCGTGGTCGCGCCTGAGCGCGCTCATGAACGCCTCGCCCGAGTCGATGGGGATAGTCGTCGTTGAAGATGTCATGGGCAACACTCTCTAACAAAATCAGCCAGCCGGGCGATGGCGCGGCCGGACTCAGGCGCGAAAGAAAGGGCCTGCCAGCCGTGCGGCATACGATCCCAGACCTCGACTTCGGCACTGACCCCGGCCGCCCGGGCACGCTCGGCGCAGCGATGGCTGTCGTCGAGCAGGATTTCCGTGCTTCCGACCTGGAAAAACAGCGGCGGCAGCCCGCTGAAATCACCCATCACAGGCGAAACGTAGGGATGGCTGGCCAGTTCGGTGCGACCGTCCAGATAGAGCTGGCGAATTTCTTCGCCGTGTTCCAGGCTCAGCACGGCGTCGCGATCGGCGTTGGTCGCGCGCGAACCGGCATCGTACTCGTCGGTCAGATCGGCCGCCGGCGACATCAGCATCGCACCGGCCGGCAAGGGCAGGCCCTGGTCACGGGCCGACAGCATCAGCGCCAGGGCCAGGCAGCCGCCGGCCGACACGCCGCTGAGAATAATGTTTTTCGGCTGCACGCCCTGATCCAGCAGCTGGCGGTAGGCTTCAAGACAGTCATCAAGTCCGGCCGGGAACGGGTTTTCCGGTGCCAGCCGATAGAACACCAGTCGGCCCCGCGCGTGCGTTGCCCGGCACAAGCGGGCCAGCAGCAGGCGCTCGGCGCGGACAAACCGGGTCATGAAGGCGCCACCGGGCAGGTGCAGTATCACCCGCTCGCTATGGCCTTCGGTGGGCGTCAGCCACTCGCCATCGCAATGACTCAAGCCCGCCGCTTTGTCGACCTGCACGTCGGCGGGCACATCGGGAAAAAACCGCTCCATGCCGGCGATGCGCGCGCGCATCTCGGTGATGTCGAGCTGGCGCCTGAGTGCCTGGCGAATAGTGAGTCGCCCCAGCAACTTGGCCGTTCGTGTCTGCCAGCTGACCACGTCAGTAATGATGGAATTCAGGTTGCATTAGCACTCCATCATAATCGAAACGCATCAAGCAGACGGCGTTGACCGAAGCAAGGCGCGCCAGGCCCGCTGTACGTGCCCGGCCAGGGCCGGCAAATCGCGCAGGCTGGCACCGTTGCCGACGAACCCAAAGTCCATGTTGCCGTTCGAGGAGATGACGGTGACGTTCAAGCCTACACCCACCGCAATCGCCGAGATCGGGTAGGCACCGACCAGCGGCGCGCCGTTGAGATAAAGCTGTCGCTCCCAGCCTGGGACATTCGAGATGACCAGGTTGGCCGACGGTGGCGTGACCCGGTCGACGTGGGTCACCGCGGTCAGCCCGGCAATGCCCATCAGGCCTGCCGCATAGCCCAGTGCGGTGTCCTTGCTCATGGCCCGAACCTCTTCCTTGGCCTTGTTCATCGACTCCGAAACCTGGACCAGGCGTTCGGACACCCCAAGCTCGGGTCGGCCCAGGCGGGCGAACACGGCCGATACCTTGGTCCCGGCCGAGGCGTCGCCGTCCTCGCGCATGGACACCGGACACATCGCCACCAGGCGATGGGCAAAAGGCTGTCCCATATCGGCCAGGTAGCGATGGACGCCGGCATCGATCACGGCCATGGCGACATCGTTGAGCGTTGCCCCGTAGTGGCGACCGACCTGGCGCATGCTGTCCATCGGCAACGACAGCGTGGCCACGCTGCGCGCATTCATCACCGGTGCGTTCATCGGGCCCCGGTGCGCGGCAAACGGAACGCTGCCCTCGGTGGCGCCGCCAACCAGGTTCCACAGCCCCTTGCGCAGACTGCCCAGCACGGCCAGGTACTGACTGGTGGCGGTGGTACTCAAGCCCAGCAAACGCTTGACCAGCGCCTTGGGGGGATGGGGTCTGCGAACCGGCAGATCGACCGCGAACAGCGGCGTTGGCACGCCCTTGTGGCGGGTCTTGCGCAGGCTGGCATCAACCCGGCGCGCCGCGCTGACCCCGTCGATGATGGCATGGTGCATTTTCAGAAACACGGCGAAGCGCCGCCCGGGCACATGGTCGATCACCCAGACCCGAAACAGCGGTCGACCCCGATCGAGCATGGTTTCGTGCAGGTCGCCGACCAGGTGCAACAGATCCTCGTAGCGCGCCCCGCCGGGCAGGGCGATGTGCTGGACGTGGTAGCGCGGATCATAGTCGGGCGCCTTGCGCCAGCGCGGGGCATGGGTACTACCCAGGTCCGGGACGCTGTCAAACGGCGGCGTTGGCCGCGCGGCCCGGTACGCGGCGACGATCTCGCGCACCAGCTCGGGCCGGCCACCAGGCTTTTCAAACAGCATCAGCCCACAGACATGAATCGGATTGGACTGAGTCTCGGCCAGCAGCCACATCAGATCCATCAAGGGTATTTTTCTGGCCAAATCGGACTCCCGGAAACGGCTTTGGCCAGTTTAACCGCTTCCCGTCCCCGATCTAAGCGGCCCGATTGACAAACCAGATGAAGGTGGCGATAAACACCGCAAATGACGCCAGGCTGGCGAAGAATAGCTGGCGAACGCCCCGCGCAGTTGCAGCCAGCGCAGGCGCCAGAGAGCCGAATTCTCCGGCCAGAATCCACTTCAGCAACGGCCCCAGCGGCTCGACCGTCGACAACCTGCCCCATGGCTGCTCGTGCCATTTCTGGCGCGGACAGCCCAGGGCCTGCCACTGCTCGGGCGCCTGCGTTTCAAGCTTGTCGACCAGCAACGCGATTCGCTTGAGATAAAGAAAAAT
>RECK01000327.1 GCA_007694055.1 Wenzhouxiangella sp. | reverse complement strand
GTGGTCGCAAGCGGGTTTCCGTTCATGCCCAAGCGATTGGTGACAACCCGAACATAGGCCCCGGGGACGTGGCCCCGGGCTACGCTGGGCAGGCGGGCGGCGGTTGGAGGACAGGAAAACACTACCGAAGTCTTTCCTTTCAGCCTTCTCCCACCTCTCGCAACGGGGGGTATCTGGCCGATCAGGGCCTGGCCGGGTTGCGGAGCCCGGCGCAAACCGCGCCCCAAGACAACCGCGCCACCGGGCGCCGGATCGAGGCTACTGAACGAGCAGCCAGCAAAAAGGTAGTCTCACCGGGTCCGGGCCACCGAGAGCCAGTCAGCCACCCCGGCCGATAACCCGGCCAGGCCCTGAGCGGCCGGATACCACCCGGTGCATCCTCCACCCCTTCCAATCTCTTTTTTCCGCAACCTTGACCAGCCCTCAGCGTGCGGTTTTGTTCGAAGCAACCAATAGCGGTACCCACCCGAGTAGCCCAGTGCCTTGCAACCCCGGCCCATGCAAGACTGAGCTTCAATCCTTGCGGCGAATAGTGGCGAATCGAAACGGGTTCATACCCATGCGGTTGCAAACAACCCGAACATGGGCCCCGGGTACGTGGCCCCGGGCTACGCTGGGCAGCGACCCACGGTTTGGCCGAGAGCCATCGCGAAGGTGGTCTGTTGATGTGGAGACTGGAATCCGAGCATGGTCCAGTCGACGAAGCCGAATGCGGCAGCACACGCCCCGGCGTACAATGGCACATGACTCGTCGCAAATTCGGATTACATGGCCAGACGTTCTCGCATGAAGCAATCCGGCGCCACCAGCGACCCTGCCAGCAGCGCAGAGTTTGCCGGCCCGAGCAAGACCACGCTGAAAAAGCAGGCCCATGCCCTGCAGGAGCTGGGGCTTGCGCTGACCCGGCTGCCGGCAGATCGCCGGGGAAGCATATCCATGCCGGAGTCACTTCGTGATGCGATCGACCTCTACCTGCGAATTCGCGCCCACGAAGCCCGCCGTCGACAATTGCAGCTGATCGGCAAGTTGCTGCGTGGCGTCGAGCCGGCGCCACTGCAGGCAGCGGTCGATGCTTTCGAGCAGGGCAAGGCAGCCGACGCAGAATCACTGCACGCGATCGAGCGCTGGCGCGAGCAAATGATCGATGGCGATGAGGCAGTCACGCGCTGGATGGCCTCCTACCCCGACACGGACGTTCAAAAGCTGCGTCAACTGATCCGAAGCGCGCGCCGCGACCACGCCGGCGAAGAGCCCGGCCAGCGCCAGCCGAAAAGCTATCGTGAGCTGTTCCGCCTGATTCGCGATACGCTGGGGAAAGGCGATCCGGCTTGAACCCTGTCTGCCCGGTCTGTCTTGGCAACCAGGCCCGCTGGTTCCAGGATGTCGACCTGCGTCGATACTGGCGCTGTGAACGATGCCAGGCAACTTTTCTCGACCCCGACCAGCTACCGGATCGGGCCACCGAGAAATCGGAATATGATCGCCACCAAAACGATCCTCACGACAGCGGGTATCGTCGCTTCCTGGGGCGGCTGACCGAAGCGCTACTGACCCGCCTGGCGCCTGGTAGCGAAGGCCTGGACTACGGTTGCGGGCCGGGCCCTGCCCTGGCCAGGATGATGACCGAAGCGGGTCACAAAATGGCAGTGTACGATCCGATCTATGCCCCGGACCGACGCGCCCTGGACAAACGCTACGACTTCATCACCTGCACGGAAACCGCCGAACACTTCCACCATGCCTACCGCGAGTTCGAGCGGCTGAACACGCTGGTCAAGCCGGGTGGATGGCTGGCGTTGATGACTCGCTTTCAGACCGATGATGATCGTTTTGCCAACTGGCACTACCGACGCGATCCGACACATGTCGTGTTCTATCGTCCAGAAACCTTTGACTGGCTGGGACAGCATTGGTCTTGGGAGGTGGAGATCATGACGCCGGACCGGGTCCTGGTCCGGACATCATCGTAAGGCGTTGACTGCGGTCAGAAACTGGCGGCGGCGGCGGCGCGGTTGACCAGCAACTTGCCGCTGGTATATGAAGCATTGAGAAATGCCATGACATTGGCGGGTGCCTGGCCTGATTCCTGATGCAACTCGTCCAGCGTGATGGGCCCGCGGATCAGGATCTGGGCAAGACCGTGGAGCTGCGCGTTCTTCATGGCCTCAGAAGGCACCTGGGTCAGCATGAACTGCACCCCACCCATCAGGTCAGGATGCAGTTGGCCGCGCGCCTGGGCCAGGCCTGCGAACCATTTCAATTCGCTCAGTGGCCGCTGACGATGACCATGAACGCGATCAACGAAGTCCGAATTGGATACCGGCACCCCGGCCGATTCGGGCATTGGCTCGGCAAACATCGGCGGGGCCAGATCGGCAATAGAACCATCAAAAAACCAGGCTCCTGAACCCGGGTCGATCAGGATCAGCGGCCAGCCGGGGCGAGTGATGACAACCGGTTTTTTCCAGGTCTGACGGCGCAAGTGCTCAGCCAGCGTGTAGTGGCCTGCCTGAGCCGGCGTCATGGGCTGCCAGATGGAATCGGCAATCACCTCTGTTGGTGGTTCCGGTTCGGCTACCTGCGGCGCAACTTCGGGTTCGAAGTCGCCGCTGGCCAACTGATTGAGCATGCGCAGAAACTCGCGCGAGCGCAGCGGCTTGTGGAGGACGAACCGGCCCTGGAAATCCTTGCGCCGAGTCAGCGCGATGACAAGGGGGCTGAGCTGGTTCTGCTCTTCCAGCAGCCCTTCCCCGCCCTCGCTGTCAACATCGACAATGCTGACGTCACCGCCCGGCTGCGCGGAAATCTCCCAGCTGTCGGAACCTCCGCGACCACCGGCGAGATTCAGAAGGGACCGCATGACCATCAGATCTTTCGGTCCCACGTTCAGGGCAGACAAGATCAGATCGGCAGCCATCGATATCGGTTTCCAGTCCTCATACGCTTACCGTAAGCATAGCGCCGTCGGCACGCAAGCCCAAGTGAATATGCCGCGAAATGTTTCACAGTTTGTCCAAAAACATCAATCTGGCGGCTCCGAACAGCGGTGCCGACCCTGTTATCGTGAAACACTTCACACTTGAAGCGCATGCAGTAACTGCTTGACCCTGCCCATGGCCTGATCAAGCACGGCATGGATTTCGTCGATCGAGATCGGCTCGGCGCTGACACCGGCCGCCGGGTTGGCTACCACTGACAACGTCGCGTACGCAATCGCGCGTTCGCGGGCCAAGGCGGCCTCCGGCATGGCTGTCATTCCGACCAGGGTGCAGCCATCGGCGGCAAGCTTGCGCACCTCTGCTGCGGTCTCCAATCGTGGGCCCTGGGTTACGGCATAACAGCCGCGGTCCACAACCGGCACCCGGGCGCGCTCAGCCGCCCGCAACAGGGACTCACGGGCAGATTCCGCGAAGGGTTCGGCGAACTCCACGTGCAGCAGCGGGCTCTCGGCATCGTCGCTGAAGCTGTGAACTCGACCCCAGCTGTAGTCGATCAACTGATCGGGCACGACCAGGCTGCCGGGAACCAGTTCGGGAGCAATTCCACCGACCGCCGTAACGGCAACAATGCGGGTAACGCCGAGCTCGTGCAGCGCCTGAATGTTGGCGCGATAGTTGACCCGATGTGGCGGTATGCGGTGAGGTTGACCGTGGCGGGCAAGAAACCAGGCCGGTGTCGAGCCGATCTCTATCCGGGCCAGGTCTGACGAGGGGGCACCGTAGACCGTGTCCAGAGAGCGACGCTCGTGGACCTCGAACAAATCCAGCGCACCGGTTCCACCAATAATCGCGAGACTCATTTCACTCTCCCAGTGCCCAGATTTCGTCCAGCTGGCGCCAGTAGCCGTGCCAGTCCATGCCGCAGCCGAATACGTAGCGGTCAGGAACGCTCAAGGCCGCATCGTCAATCCAGTCGCGGGCCAGGCCGCGATCATGCTGCTTGACAGTCAGGCTGACCGTGATCACTTCCTCGGCTCCTTCGGCAAGCAGTCGGTGCCTGACGGCCTGCATGGTGTATCCCTCGTCGAAAATGTCATCGACGAGCAGGATGGTGCCAATCACGCTGTCCGGCCACCGTCCCCACTTGATCTCACCGCCGCTGGTCTGACCGCGATAGCGGCTTGCATGCACGTGATCAAACAACAAGGGGCGCTTGATCCGCGAGCTCAGGGCGACAGCCGGGTACATGCCACCGTTCATCAACACCATCAGGGTGACCCGCTCATGACCCTGCAGACGCGTCTCCACTCGCCTGGCCTGGTCATCCAGAGCCTGGCTGATCTCGGCCCGATCGATGAGACGCTGGGCGCCCTCGGGCCAGTGCGGCGAATCAGGATGTCCGCTCATCGCGAGGCCCCTGCAGCAGCCTGCTCGCGCGCCATCTGCTCGGCCATTTCAAGCTTGAGCGTGCGGGTGGGAAAGGCAATCTCGGCACCCTGGGCGGCAATGATATCGCCAATCTTGAGCAGCACATCTTCGCGCACCCGGTGGTATTCCTGCCAGTTGGTGGTTTTCGTGAAACAGTAGACCATGATGTCAAGCGAGTGCGGGCCATAAACATCGAAATGAACCATGATGATCTGGTCGGTCGCGATATCTTCATGGGTCTGGACCATCTCGCGAATACCATCGACAACTGGCCGAATCACGGCCTGGTCGTCATAGCGAATGCCAATGTGGTCAAAGATGCGACGATGCGTCATGCGCGACGGGTTTTCGACCGTGATGGTGGTGAATGTCGCGTTGGGCACGTACATGGGGCGACGATCGAACTTGCGTATCGTGGTCATGCGCCAGCCGATATGCACCACCGTACCCTCGATTTCCTTGTCCGGCGAGCGAATCCAGTCGCCCACGGAAAACGGACGGTCCATGAATACCATGAAGCCACCGAAGAAGTTGGCCAGCAGATCGCGCGCGGCCAGGCCCACGGCAATACCGCCAACGCCGCCGGCTGCCAGGAAGCCTGAAATCGGAATCTCGAGAATGCTGAGGATGGTCAGCATCCCGGTCAGGATCACGGCGATACGGACGATACGTCCCAGAACGCTTACCGTCGTGATATCCACGGATTCGTTGCGCTTGCGCCGCTCGGCCACGAAGGCTTTTTCAAAGCCAGTGGCCAGGCGGAAGAAGAACCAGGTCGCGGCGACCACCAGGCCCAGCTGCTGCAAGGCGTTCAGGAAGTCACTGGAAAAGCCGATTGCCTCGGTGTGCGGTTCGATGACTCGGGCGGCCATGACCATGCCCTGCCACCAGATCAGCAGCGACACCGGGCGCTTGCCCGCGTAGACCACGGCATCGTCCCAGAGGTGGCGTGTTTTCTCAGCCAGACCGGCCAGCTTGCCAACAAAGATCCGGTAAATGAACTCCAGCAGCAGCGCGGCCAGGATAATGACAAAGGCTTGCAGCACCCAGCCCGGTAGCCCGACAACGCTGCTGACCCGGTCAAGATAGTCAGTCATGATTACGTTCTGCGATGGATTGAAGCGATTCTCTCCAGGCTCGGAATTCCGGAACCTGCGTCTGCTCTTCTATGGTGGCCATGGGCTGCCCATACAAGCCGGCAACCGCGCTCGGATCCGGCATGGGCCAATCGAGGTCGCGTTCAAGCAAGGCGGCGGCCGAATCAGGCTGGCAGACCAGGGCAAGATCACAGCCGGCCTCGAACGCCTGGGCCAGGCGCTGGTCCAGACCACCGGCCGTGGCCGCACCCGCCATATCCAGATCGTCGGAAACGACCAGCCCGGAAAACCCCAGTTGGCGTCGCAGCGTGTCCTTGATCCAGCGTGACGAAAAACCTGCCGGACGTTCATCCCGGGCCGGGTAGCAGACGTGCGCCATCATCACGGCCCGATACTGGTCGGCCAGGCGGGCAAATGGCGTCATATCCTCGACCAGCGACTCCCACTCGCGCGGGTCGGTCACCACCTCATGATGCGAATCGGCAGCCACCGTGCCGTGGCCGGGAAAGTGCTTGGCGCAGGCCGCCATGCCGGCATCGCGCATGCCGGCAATGTAGTAACCAGCCAGGTCGGCTACCGCCTCCGGGGATTCAGCCATGGCGCGATCACCGATGACCACGCTGCCCCGGTCCAGGTCCAGCACCGGTGCCCAGCTCAAATCCAGGCCGTGGCCAAGCACTTCGGCAGCCATGATACGGCCGTGGCGGTAAGCCAGATCGCAGGCGCGATCCGGGTGCGATCGGTACCAGCGTCCGAGCACGGCAAGTGCCGGCAACAGGGTGAATCCGTGACGGAAACGCTGAACCCGGCCGCCCTCCTGGTCAACCGTGATCAGAAGCTTTGGATCGCGCAGTGCCCTGAGCGCCGCGCACAGCGCCTTGAGCTGCTCTGGATCGGCAAAATTGCGGGAGAAAAGAATCACCCCGCCAACTGCGGGGTGCTGAAGCCGGGCTGCGGTGGCGGCATCCAGTTCGGTGCCGTCGAAACCGACGATCAAGGGACCAGGAGGCAATTGCTGGGTCATGGACGTTCGAACAAGGCGATGGATTCAACGTGAGCGGTATGCGGAAACATGTCTGCGATGCCGGCCGAGACCAGGCGGAAGCCGTGATCTCGCACCAGTGCCCCGGCATCCCGGGCCAGGGTCGCCGGGTTGCAGGAAACGTAAACGACGCGGCGGGCGCCGCTGCCGGCCACCAGCGGCAGGATCTCGACGGCGCCTGATCGCGGCGGATCGATCAGCACCGCGTCGAAGCCAGCCTGGTACCAGGCCCGATCCGTCACATCCTCGGTCAAATCGGCAACATCAAAGTCAACGTTGTCGATGCCGTTGAGACGAGCGTTGGCCCGGGCCGCCTCGATCAGCTCCGGCGCACCCTCAATGCCGGTGACATGAGCTGCCCGACGAGCCAGCGGCAGACTGAAGTTGCCCAGCCCGCAGAACAGGTCAAGCACCCGTTCGCTGCCATCCAGTGCCAGCAAGTCGAGCGCCCGCTCGACCAGACGCGCGTTGACGCGGGCGTTGACCTGGATGAAATGTTGAGGGTGGAAATGCAGAACCAGATCGAATGCCTCCAGGTGGTACTCGAGCTGGTGAACTTCCGGATGCAGGCGAAATACGGTATCCGGCCCCTTCGCCTGAAGATAGACGGCGATCGATTCACGCTCGGCCCAGGCTCGCAGCTGCTCGAGATCGGAATCGGTCAGCGGATCCAGGTGACGAATGACAATAGCCGACCCGGCATCGCCGCTGGCGACTTCGATCTGCGGCACAGCTGCGGCGACAGACAAGGTTCCGAGCAAGTCCGACAGGCTGGCCAGACGATCGCTGAAATCCGGATGCAACACCCGACAATAGCCGACATCCGCCACGTAGCGACCTTGCGGTTCGCGAAAACCGACCAGGACTCGACCCTTGGCCGGCACGTTACGCGCGCTGAGCCGGGCCCGGCGCCGGTACTGCCAGGGCTCCTCGGCGATCGGTTCATCCCAATGCACCGGCTCGACTTCGCCGATCCGGACCAGGTTATCGACCAGGCGCTTGTGCTTCCAGCGCAGCTGCGCGCCGTGATCAAGATGCTGCAGGGCACAGCCGCCACAGCTGTCGAACCAGGGACAACCCGGCTCGACCCGCTCGGGCGATCGTTCGAGAACCTCCTGGCAGATCGCCTCATCGAACTTGCGACTTCGGTCGATCAGTCGGGCACTGACGCGTTCTCCAGGCAAGGCCCCGTGAACAAATATGGCCTTGCCATCGATTCGGCCCACACCACGACCGTCATGGGCCAGGTCGGTCACCTCGACCACAACCGGTTCGTCCGGCAACTTCCGGCGTCTTCTCCTGGCCATTGAATTCGCTCAGCTCAGTTTCGATGATCTGGCTGCAGCAACCGTCACTTCTGCGTCCAGTTGCCGTCGGCCTGCTGATAATGCCAGCCGGAACGCGCATTGGCGATCCACTGGCGGGCAAAGGTCTGACGAATGTCCGACTCCCATTCAGGGTGACCGTTGGCAACGGCAATTTCCCGGTAGACGGCATTACGGTCGGCATTTTCATCGGCCACCACGCGCTCGAGGTTGCGCCGATCGGCAAGACCCAGGGCCGAGCGATCCCGGATATCGACCAGGCCGTTGTTGGTCAGGCCGATCGCCCCGGCATCGTACCAGCCGGCCAGGTGTTCGCGGTGGCGCTCGGCCATGCGCTGCTTGATCGCCTGGACCTGGGGGGTATCAATGTTGATGTTGGGCGTTTGGGCATAGGCACTGGCGATAAGCAGGTTTGACCAGTGGAAACCGCCGGTGGCTGGCGGTGGCGGCGGCTCCGACCGGCGATCGTTTTCACCCAGAACATCCTGGATAAAGCGGTCGGCCGCGCGCTCGGCAGCAGCTTCAGGGAAATAGACATTGATGGTGACGCAGGCCGCCAGCGTCATCACCAGGGTGATGGCCAGCAGTGACAAGAAACGTTGCATGATCTTGATCCTCCAATATGGCCGTTGATAAATGTTCGCCGGAACAGCCAGTTTAACCGGGATGGTCATCGCACTATGAGTCCGGCAAGCCAACGGGTTGCCAAATCTGTGCCCGGCCGGAATGGCCGGGACTGCGCAGCAAGGGCATTTGCGGACACGTGCCGCAAATACCGTGCAACGAAAACCGCAGGGACTTCGTTGCCCGTCAACAAGATGCGCCAGGCCCCTTGAACCGGGCCTGAACATTGTACTAACACCGTAACGGTGTTAGTAAACTCAAACCGCTTGAAGAGCCTGCGCCAGCGTCCGAAATCCACGCGCCGTGATCCGGGCCTTGACGCCCTTGAGGTTGCCCTCGGGAACCAGGGCCTGGTCGAAGCCCTGGCCGGCCGCCTCGCGCAGGCGCTCCTCTCCGTTATAAACAGGCCTGAGTTCACCGGCCAGACCGATCTCACCGAAAGCCACCAGGCCCTTCGGCAAAGCCTGCTCGCGCAGTGAGGATTTCAAGGCCAGGGCAATGGCCAGGTCACTGGCCGTTTCACTGACCCGGATACCACCGGCCACGTTGACGAAGACGTCCTGATCGCCGATCTGGATGCCGGCATGACGATTCATCACCGCCAGCAGCATACCCAGGCGGTTCTGATCAATACCTACGGCTACCCGGCGCGGGTTGGACAGGGTTGATGGCGCCACCAGGGCCTGAACCTCGACCATCATCGGCCGCGTTCCCTCGCGAGTCACCAGTACACAACTACCCGGCGCGGGTTCGGCCTGGCCGGAAAGAAAAATGGCGGACGGATTGCCTACGGTCTTCAGGCCCTTGTCGGTCATGGCAAAAACGCCCAGTTCATTGGCCGCGCCAAAGCGATTCTTGACCGCCCGAACCAATCGAAAACGACTGCCCGAATCGGACTCGAAGTACAAAACCGCATCGACCATGTGTTCAAGCACGCGGGGGCCTGCCAGCGCACCTTCCTTGGTCACGTGCCCGACCAGGACCACTGCACAGCCACTCTGCTTGGCAAACTGAACCAGTCGCGCTGCGCATTCGCGCACCTGGGCGACTGAACCGGGCGCCGACTGCAGCGCTTCAGTCCACAGAGTCTGGATGGAATCGACCACCATGAAGGCCGGGCGGCGCGCCGCAGCGGTGGCCAGCACCGTTTCAAGGCTGGTTTCGGTCAGACACTCAAGATTGCCCGGGTCGAGATCCAGACGCCGCGCACGCATGGCCACCTGTGCTGCCGACTCCTCACCGGTGACATAAAGGCTGGAGTGCGCGGCAGCCAGATGCGACTGGGCTTGAAGCAACAGCGTGGACTTGCCAATGCCAGGATCGCCACCCAGCAGAACAACCGAGCCCGGGACCAGGCCACCGCCCAGCACGCGATCGAGCTCTGACAGGCCGGATGACAGGCGCCGAATGCTGTCTCCACCCTGCACATCGGACAGGCGCACGACCTCGGTCGAGGCCGTGCCGGTCCAGTTGCCCCGCCCTTTCGGCCCACCGGACCTGGCCGGGGCAGCCACGGTTTCTTCCAGGGCATTCCAGGCCCCGCAGTCCGGGCACTGGCCGGACCACTTCGGAAAGCTGGCACCGCATTCGCGGCAGGCGTAGAGGGTTTTCGACTTGGCCATCCCGCTATTGTGGCAGAGCTTGTGCAGGGCCGGGGCCGGTCTGGCGGCCCATCACCTCACAAAGCCGACGAGCCCGTTACCGGACGCGCTGTCGCGCAGCAAGCAGGGGGAACCCTGGAAAGCCGAAACATTAAAACCCAAAAGCCTGGAACCACCGAAATCACGCCCGACAGCACTCCGTCCGCGCTTCTTGCGCTGGCGCGCAAACCGCACGGTCTGCGTTGCCTGGGCTGAAGACACCGAAAAAGTCTCTTCAGGGAAAATTCGGTGTCTTCGGTGTCTTCGGTGGTTCCCTTGTTTTCCTTCCGGTTAGCCTGATAAATATATCAAAAACAACAGGTTAAAATCTGTTCGATGAGAGGCACGCTGCAACCCTGCTGTCCGGGACGATTTCCGTTATCGTTGTAGCGAGTCATCCGGGTTTTGAACAGGCATGGGCCGCGACGAACAGCCACTGATCGGTGAATCACAGTCGTTCCTCGAAATACTCGACGAAGTCTCGCGAGTGGCACCGCTGAATCGCCCGGTCCTTGTGGTCGGCGAACGCGGCACCGGCAAGGAACTGATTGCCGAACGCCTGCACTTTCTGTCTGCACGCTGGGATCGCCCGCTGGTCAAGCTAAACTGCGGCGCCATCAGCGAAAGCCTGCTTGAATCGGAACTGTTCGGCCACGAAGCCGGGGCCTTTACTGACGCCTCGCGGGCCCGCCAGGGCCGTTTTGAACTGGCCGACAGTGGCTCGCTGTTTCTGGATGAACTGGCCACGACTTCAATGAGCGTGCAGGAAAAGTTGCTGCGGGTGATCGAGTATGGCCAGTACGAGCGACTGGGCTCATCCAGAACACGCGAGGTCGACGTGCGCCTGATCGGCGCCACCAATATGGACCTGCCCACCCTGGCCTCATCCGGACGCTTTCGGGCCGATCTGCTCGATCGGCTCGCCTTCGATGTCATCACCCTGCCGCCCTTGCGCGACCGGCGCGAGGACATCATGCCGCTGGCCGAGCACTTTGCCATGCGCATGACCCGGGAACTGGGGCGCGAAGTGTTCTCCGGCTTTTCGACCAATGCGCGCGAACTGCTGCTGAATCACCCCTGGCCGGGCAACATCCGTCAGCTGAAGAACGTGATCGAGCGGGCCATCTACCGTCATGACGAAATCGATCAACCCGTCAGCGGCATACAGTTCGATCCGTTCGAGTCACCCTGGCGACCGGGCGCCAACCAGGCCCGGCCCAGCGCTGCCCGACCAGACGAGCCTCTGCCTGAGGACCTGCGCTCCCACCTCGACGCATTGGAAAAACACTTTGTACTGCGCGCCCTGGCAGATTGTCAGGGCCATCAGCGCAAGGCCGCCGAACAACTGGGGCTGAGCTATGACCAGCTGCGCGGCATTATCAAAAAACACAGCATCAAACTGCGCCATTGACCGGCGCCGATGCTGACTCGACCCGGTTGCGCCCCCCGTTCTTGGCTCGATAAAGCGCCTGATCGGCGCGCTTGAGCAAGCCCATGAAGTCAGATTCGGTCCTGTGCAGAACCGCCACACCGATACTGACTGTCAGGCGGATTTCGGATTCCGCCGTTTGCAGCGGGGCCGATTCGAGCCGCTGGCGCAGCTTCTCGGCCACGTCCACGGCGGCCGAGTGGTCAACATCCTGAAGCAGAACAGCAAACTCCTCGCCACCCATGCGGCCGATCAAGTCCTCATCGCGCAGACTATCCCGGCACGCCTGGGCAAACCAGCGCAGCGCCTCGTCTCCGACCGGATGACCATGATTGTCGTTGACCAGCTTGAAGTGGTCCAGGTCCATGACCAGCAGTGCCACGCTGGCGGATTGATCGAGGGCGCGTCGATGCGCGGCCTTTGCCTTTTTCAGAAACAGGCGGCGACTGCTCAGGCCGGTAAGCGAATCGGTATTGGCCAGCGTGGCCAGCTCCTGCTCGGCCCGGATACCGCGTATGGCTGCACCGATCGTGGCCGCTGCAATGCCCAGCGCATTGATTTCGGCGTCGGTCCAGCGGCGGCCGTGGGTACAGTCATCAAAGCCGATCTGGCCCCAGAACTCTCCGTCCATGATGATGGGAACCACGACGATGGAACGGATATTCTGCGGCTCGAGCAGCGCGCGCTCCGGCTCCGGCATCTCTTCGATGCGACCGTGCACAGCCTGGCCGCGTTCAAGTTGCCTGCGGAACGTTGGAATCACTTCTTCGTAATCCATGCCTTGCATGGCGGGATTGTCTATTTGCGGTTCGACCCCGGCGGCAACCCACTCATGGCGCTGGCTGGCCAGCAATCGGCCACTGGCGGCATCTCGGTGATTTTCGAACACGTAGACGCGGTCGGCCCCAACGGCCTCGCCAAGCTCGGCCAGGGCCCGCTCCATTGCGACAATCTTGTCGCTGTTGTTGAACAGCAACCTGGACGCCTGGGCCAAAGCTGCCAGGATGGCTTCGCGGGAATCACGATCACTGTCGGCGCGCCGCTTGCCCCTGCGCTCGGCCTGGGCCAGAAGCCGGCTGAGCCTTTGCTGGCGCATGCGCTGAACAACAAGCATCACCAACAGCAATGCAATCACCAGCAACAGCCAGACCGGGTGGATCAGATTGGAGTCCATACCCGATCCCCTATTGTCTCGGGACCGGACCCGGCCCCCTGCGGCCCCGCCCACTATGGGTTGGCACGGTCCAGAACACCACGGCGATCAGGATCAGGACAAACCCCAGCACCAGGCCCAGCCAGGCCTGCGAATCCATTCCCGGCTCCAGCACGGAAAGCGCAGGTCGACCGGGGTGATGGTAGACGGTCACCCTGGCATCCTCCGCGTAGCGTCTGCGGGCATCGGCCAGCGCCTCATCGTCCAGTCCGGCGAACCGCTTGGAAAAACGCAGGCGATCAGAGTGGATCTCCTGACCATCGACCTGGTAGCTGTACTCGACGCTCAGACGCCATCCTTCACCAGCTCGTCCCTGACCTACCGCCTTGTAGGAGAAGGACTGAATCGTGCCATCAACCTGCGGCCAGCCTTCGCTGCTACTCCCCATCCAAAGCAGATAAGCCCGGTCCCCGACCAGAGCCAGGGCCAGTAACAGCACGAACAAGGCGGCACTTCGCCGAGCCAGCTTCTGAACGCGTTTTTCCAGAACATCACCCCCGTGTAAAATGACCGTTGCGGTTGCGCAGTTTCCAGCGCACTTCAATCCACTCCCGCTTCCCGAGGAACAGATTTGCCCATGATACGGATTCTGACCGTCCTTTTTCTGTTCTCGCTGTTTCCGTCAACCACGAGTGCCGAAACAAGCCGCGAAGCACAGCGCGATGCGCCGGGCCTCAGGATGGCCGCGCCCGAGGTCTTGAGCAAGCTGGCCGCCCTGGACCAGCGCAACCCCGGACTGCCGCGTCACCTGGCCGAGCACGAACGCCGCCAGCGGGCGCGACGCCCCGTATCCGGGTTTGACCTGGCCTCAATGCCCGACTACGGCTTCCTCAGGGCCCAGGCCGAATACGAACGCAACGACGCCATCCTGATGCGCTGGGGGCAGCAGAATGCCGTCCTGACCAGCATGATCGTGCCGATCACAACCGGCGATCAGCGCGCTCGCGTCATGCTGGTCGTATCAGGCCCGAGCGAGCAGAGCAGCGCGGCCGGCATTCTGGCCCAGGCTGGTGCCAACCTTGATCAGATCGACTTCATCAGGGCATCCAGTGACACGGTATGGATTCGTGATTACGGTCCGCGCTTTGCCAGCGGCAATTTCGGTCGCATCATCATCGACCATGACTACGACAGACCGCGACCGAATGACAATGGCATACCGGCAGCGATTGCCAGCCAGCTCAGCGTGCCGATTTATGAGCTTCCGCTGCGCCAGGGCGGTGGCAATTATCACAGCTTCGCCAACGGCGAGGCATTCATCACCGACCATATCCTGCGCGAGAACCCTGGCGTCAGCCGCGAGCAGATGAAACAGTACTTCGCCACCTTCCAGGGGGTGGACCTCAGCTTTTTCGGTACCCTGTCGGTGGATGCGAACGGCAATTCCGGAGGCGGCTGGTCAAGCTGGTACGACGGCACCGGCCATCTCGACATGTGGTTTCTGCCGGTTGACGACGACACCGTGATCATCGGCCAATACGCGCCCGGGGAGTGGAACGGCATTCCCCACCAGGTCACCGAAGAAGCGGTTGCGGAGATGACCGCACGCGGTTACACAGTCCTGCGTACGCCAGGCTGGCGAAGCTCCGGCACCCACTTCACCTACACCAACGCAGTCATCGTCAACGAACTCGTGCTGGTCTGCACCTTCTCAGGCTATCCCGGCCAGAACGCGACCGCGCTGAAGACCTTCAGCGAAGCCTTCCCCGACCGCGTCATCGTCCCTGTTGACTGCAGCGGCATCATCGGACAATCGGGCGCGCTGCACTGCATCGTCAAGCACATGCCATTCAACGAACACTTTTCTTCCCGCCCGCCCTACTATCCCTGGCCGGGATCCTGATCAGGGTCTGGACGCGATGGCTCTCCCTCCTCGATGGCACGCTCGATGGCTTGTTCCAGCTGGTCGACGCGCTCGCGCATTTCAGCTTCCATTTCGCGCGCACTTTCCAGGGCGCGCTGATGCGTTTGCATGACGTGATCTGATCCGCGCTCCTCGGATGGAACAGGGTCTGAATCAGAGCCCGAGCTGCAGGCTGCCAGGGAAAACAAGCCGATCAAAAAAACGATCAGTGCAGGGGCTTTATTCATCGGAACTTTCCTTTTCCAGCTTCAGGAGTTTTCAGTAGATGAGCATGGCAAGGGCGATACAAACCGCCGTGGCCAGCAGGGGCACAACCACAGTCACCACGAAAATGTCGCGGTAGGCCTCGGCATGGCGCAGGCCCATGATCGTCAGCATGGCGATAACCGCGCCGCTGTGGGGCAGCGAGTCCAGTCCACCGGAGGCAATGGCGGCGACACGATGCAGCGCTTCCGGGGTGACCCCTTGCGCGATGTAGGTTTCGGCGAAAGTCTGCATGAAGATCTGCAAGCCGCCGGAAGCTGACCCGACAATGCCCGAAACCACGCTGATCGACAACGATGCCGACAGCAGCGGCGGCAAGTCCAGGGCCATCACGGCCTGGGCGAATCCGGCAAAGCCGCTGGTCTGGGTGACGACTCCCCCGAATCCGATCACGGCAGCGGTATTGAGCAAGGGCATGATGGCATCGTTGGCGCCGCTGCCCAGGGCTTCCATGAAACGACGACGGAGGCGGGAAAACAAGACGCCGCAGGCCAGCGCACCCAGCAGCAGGGCGAAACTGGGCCAGACGATGGGCTGGCCATTGGCGAACGCAAGCAGGCCACCGACCAGCGGCGTATCCGCGGCCACCAGGCCGAGCGCAGTCAGCAGGCGTGGCAGCAGAATGGTTCCAAGCACCATGACCAGAGGAATCAGGGCCAGTCGCCAATCCGGCACTTCTTCTGGCTCCGGGCTCATCTTTTCCATCGCCGCATCCTGCTGATTGGCGCGGTACCCTTCACCGCGCACGCGCGCCTGGCGCCACTGCCGCTCCAGGTAAAACAGCCCGCCGCCCAGCATCACCGCTGCTCCGACCAGGCCGACGATGGCCCCGGCGAACAGGTCGGTGCCAAGGGCCGAGGCGGCGATCACGTTATGCACCGAAGGCGTGCCCGGCAGCGCGGTCATGGTAAAGGTGCCGGCACCCAGTGCAGCCGCGCCACAGAACAGGCGCTTGGGCAAGTCGGCCTCGCGCATGAGCGCAATGCCGAGCGGGTACATGGTGAAAATGACCACGAACACGACCACCCCGCCATAGGTCAAGACAGCGCAGACCAGCACGGTGACCAGCAGCGTGCGCGGTGCGCCCAGCCAGGCGATCACGGCGTTGGCGATGGCAGCGGCCGCTCCGCTGGCAGCCATCATCTTGCCGAAAATGGCACCGGTGAGAAACAGGATGAAGAACTGACCGGCAAAGCTGAACGCACCCAGTGGACCGAAAGGAAAGTGCTCGAGCAGCGCAGGGGCGATTCCGATCTGGTTGGTCACGGCCACGATCAGACTGGCCACCAGCGCAGCAATCAGGATATTGACGCCTCGCAGCGCCATGCCGATCAGCGCCGCCAGCCCCAGCAGCAGTCCCAGGTTTCCGATCATCAAGTTTTCTCGTTGGACAGGCAGGGCAACAGTAGCGGGCCATGCTGTCGACGTCAATCAAGGCCGACAGAACCCGCCGTGATAGTTTCCCGTAACACCGGCCAAACCGGCATAATCGCGATGATCAAAACATCACTCAGCACTCCCTTGTTCATGGCCCATGACTGACAAGCCCGCAAGGATTCGTCAACGCAATCGATCGGTGACCATCGGCGGTATCACGGTGGAGCCCGGGCAGCGACGAAGCATAGATCTCGAGGTGGGCCGTCTGTATACCCATTCGCCGACGACCATGCCGGTGCAGGTCGTTTGCGGCAAGCGCGCAGGGCCGGTGCTGTTTGTCAGCGCCGCCATACACGGTGACGAACTCAACGGTGTGGAAATCATCCGTCGTCTGCTGAAATTGCCGATCCTGCAAAAGCTCCGCGGAACCTTGATTGCCGTACCGATCGTCAACCTGCACGGCTTCATTCACACCAGCCGTTACCTGCCCGACCGGCGCGACCTCAACCGCAGTTTCCCGGGCTCGGAAACCGGCTCCCTGGCCGCGCGCATCGCCCATCTGTTCATGACCGAGATCGTCAGCCAGACCACCCACGGCATTGACCTGCATACCGGCGCCATCCACCGCGCCAATCTGCCGCAGATTCGCGCCAACCTGGACGATCCCGACACCCTGGCCATGGCCAAGGCTTTCGGCACCCCGGTCATTCTGAATGCTGCAATCCGGGACGGATCCCTGCGCGCCGCCGCGGCAAGCAATGACGTCCCCATGCTGCTGTACGAGGCCGGCGAGGCGCTGCGGCTGGACGAGCTTTGCATTCGCGGCGGCGTCGAGGGTGTGCAGCGGGTCATGCGACTGCTGGGCATGTTGCCGCGCAGCCGGCGCAAGGCCCCGCCTGAACCGGTGATGGCAAGATCCAGCAGCTGGATTCGTGCCCCGCAAAGCGGGCTGTTTCGAGCCCGCGTAGCGCTCGGCGAACGGGTTACCCGGGACCAGACCGTGCTTGGCGCGGTATCAGATCCTTTCGGCGAGAAGGAGCAGGAAATACGGGCTCCGTTCAGCGGCATCGTCATCGGTCGCCTGAATCTGCCGCTGGTCAACGAGGGCGATGCCGTCTACCACGTCGCCCGCTTCTGGCGCACCGACCTGGCCGCTGAACGCTGGGAGGACTATCAGGAAAGCCTGGAAGATGAGCTGTCGGCCAATGACCCCTGATGGATGAATAGCTCAGGCTGCCCCGGACTGCAAAAGCAACTGCTTCTGGCGTTCGAACTCATCTCGAGTCAGGCTGCCTCGCTCCATCAAGCGCTCCAGGCGCTCCAGTTCATCGACCGGACTGGAGGCGCCTGAGCCGACATCGACAAAACACCACACCATGGCAGCCACCCAGCCAATGCCGGCAAACAAACCCCCGATCAGGTTGACCGCAACGATAGGCCAGCGCTTCGGGTGCCGACGAACCAAGGCAATGATGCTGGGAAGCGCGTAGATCGAGAGGAACATCAGCAAGGTGAAGAGCTGCCCGAACAGTGTCCAGTATGAAAGCATTCCTGAAAAGTCAGTGATGGCTTGACCTTGAGGTTAGCAAAGTCGAATTAGGGCGGCAAGGGCCGGTGACTTTCCTTCCTTGATCTATAATTGCAGTCCTGTCCAACGGAGCCACACCATGAGCAAAACCATGCGCGCACTGGTCAAGGCAAAAGCCGAGCCCGGCATCGAGATGCGCGAGGTCTCGGTTCCGCGTCCCGGTGCCAACGAGGTACTGGTCAAGCTGGAAAAAACAGCGATCTGCGGCACCGACCTGCATATCTACCAATGGGACGACTGGGCCCAGCGCACGATCCGAACGCCGCTGGTGATCGGCCATGAATTCGTCGGCCATATCGTCGAGATCGGGGCTGGCGTCAGAGGTTACGAGGAAGGCCAGCGGGTGTCGGCCGAAGGGCACGTGGTCTGCGGGGTCTGCCGCAATTGCCGCGCCGGCAAGCCGCATCTTTGTCCCTACACCGAAGGCATCGGCGTCAATCGTGACGGCGGGTTTGCAGAATACGTGGTGGTACCGGCCACCAACCTGTGGCCGATCCCGGACGCCATTCCCTCCGAACTGGCCGCGTTTTTCGATCCGTTCGGCAACGCCGCACACTGCGCCCTGCAGTTCGACCTGGTCGGCGAGGATGTGCTGATTACCGGTGCCGGTCCGATCGGCATCATCGCCGCCGGCATCGCCAAGCATGTCGGCGCGCGCCATATCGTCATTTCGGATGTCAACGACTACCGCCTCGACCTGGCCCGCCAGATGGGGGCCACCCGCACCATCAACGTGCGCAAGGAGCGCCTGCCCGACATTCTCGATGAGCTCGACATCGACGGCTTCGATATCGGCATGGAAATGTCGGGCAACCCGCAGGCCTTCAACGACCTGCTCCACTGCATGTACCACGGCGGCAAGGTCGCCCTGCTGGGCATCCTGCCCAAGGGCACCGGAGTCGACTGGGACAAGATCATCTTCAAGGGCCTGGAGATGCACGGCATCTACGGCCGGCGCATGTACGAGACCTGGTACAAGATGACCCAGATGGTGCTGACCGGCTTCCCGCTGCACAAGGCACTGACCCACCAGATTGCCATCGATGATTACGAGACCGGCTTTGATCTGATGGCCCGCGGCGAGTGCGGCAAGGTGGTTTGCGACTGGTCCGGCCAGATCGAACGCAGCGCGGCCTGACTCAGGGAATCGTGACCCAATCCGGCGATGCCCTGCCCGAGGACCTGATCCGGACCTTGCTGGAGGCCCGGCGGGTCGTGGTGCTGACCGGTGCGGGCGTGTCGGCCGAGTCCGGCATCCCTACCTTTCGCGAGGCCCAGCGCGGACTCTGGGCCCAGTTCGACCCCATGGCCCTGGCCTCACCGGAAGGCTTTGCTGCCAACCCGGCGCGGGTCTGGGACTGGTACCAGTGGCGCCGGCAACTGATCGCCGACAGCCAGCCCAACCCCGGCCACCGGGCCCTGTCCGAACTGGCCGCAATGACCGAACACTTCTGCCTGGTCACCCAGAACGTCGATGGCTTTCACCAGCTGGCCGGCTCTGCGGATGTGCTGGAGTTGCATGGCAATATCACCCGCACGATCTGCTCGCGCACCCGCAGCCCGGTCTTTGATGACTGGCTGGCGCGCCACGCTGACCGAAGCCCACCGCCCTCGCCTCACCACCCCGAGGGTCTATGCCGTCCCGACGTGGTCTGGTTTGGCGAGGCCCTGGATGAAAGCGTGCTTTCTGCGGCGATGGACGCGGCGGCCCAGGCCGACCTTATGATCGTGGCCGGCACCGCCGGTGCGGTTTACCCGGCTGCCGGCCTGCCCGCCCTGGCTGCCGAGAACGGCGCCCGCGTGCTCGACATCAACCCGGAAATCACGGCGATCAGTTCCCGGGCCGACTGGCACCTGACCGGCACCAGCGCCCGATGGCTGCCGCGCCTGGTTGCGGCCCTGGCCGCAGAAAGCGGATTGCGCGCATGAAGCCCTCTGCCGACACCCCACGCGATATCTATCCCGATGCCCTGCGCGCCCTGGCTTTAACCGTCGTCGTCCTTGGACACTGGATCGCGACCCTGCCTCGTCTTGACGAGGGCCGCCTGGTCGGCACCGACCACCTGCTCGACATCTGGCCACTGGCGGGTCTTTTGACCTGGGTGGTGCAGGTCGTGCCGCTGTTCGTGTTTGTCTCGGCCGCGGTCAGCACGCCCGGGGTTGAGCGGCGCTGGGTCGCCCGGGAGCGACAGTTCCGCTGGTGGGGTGGCCGGGCCCTGGCCCTGACCCGCCCAACCGTGACCTACCTGGCCGCACTCTCGGCCTTTGCCGTCATCTCGCTGTTTACCGGCGGTCGGCTGTTGGAACCCTTCAATACCTCGCTGACGGTACACCTGTGGTTTCTGATCATGCTGCTGACCGTGCAGGCGGTCTTGCCGCTGAGCGTGGCCGCAGATCGGCGTTTCGGTCTGGGCGCGGTATTCGGGCTGATCGGCCTGGCCGCACTTGTCGACCTGCTGCGCGGCAAGCCAGGATCGATTATTGATTTGCTGAGTCTGGGCGAGTTGGTCACCGACAGCGCTGGCGGCATCGGCTGGCTGAACGCGCTCCTGGTCTGGCTGATCCCGCAGCAGCTTGGCATCGCCTGGCACAAGAAGCGTTTCCGCGGCACTGCCATGGGCCTGGCCATCGTTATCCTCGGTGCACTTTGGCTGTGGGGAACCACCGCCAGCGGCTATCCCATCGGCATGGTCGGACGCGACTTCGAGGGCAACAGCAACATGCTGCCGCCGACCCTGGCCCTGATCGGCGTGATGTGGCTGCAGGTTGGCCTGGTGCTGCTGCTGGAGCGACCTGCCCGGCTCCTGCTCGACATGCGCCTGGCCGCGCGCACCGTCAAGATCATGGGGGCATTGGGGATGCCGCTGTACCTGTGGCACAAGCTGGCCGAGCTGCCGGCCGCCTGGGTTGGCGAGCGCCTGGGCGTGCCGCTGGATCTGGGCGACCCCGGCGACCCGAACTTCTGGCTGGGGCGAGCGTTATGGCTGCTGCTGTGTTCCGTCATGGTTGCGCCGGTGATGGCCGCCGTGGTCACATTCGAGCTTAGCCGCAAGCGCGAGGTACCCACCGCCCAGTCACGCCGCCCCATCGTCGCCGGCGGCCTGGCCCTGATGGCCGGCCTGATCGTCAGCTTAGGCCTGGGCGCCATGCCCGGCGCGCTGATCGGCCTGGTTGGTCTGGTCGCCGCGTCGCTGTTGTTGCGGGATCGGGCGGGGAAGGGGTAATTCGGTTTACGGTTTACGGTTTACGGTTTACCTTTCACCTTTCACCTTTTCCCTTCCCTGTTAGACTTTCCCCACCCCAAAACCACCTCCGACCATGCCCGACAACGCCACCCTGAACCGCCTGCGCGCCGAACTTGAACAAATCGAAACTGACGGCCTGTACAAGCGCGAACGCGCCATCACCACGCCGCAGCGGGTCGAGATCCAGACCCGCGAAGGCGGCGAGGTGCTGAACTTCTGCGCCAACAACTACCTCGGCCTGGCTGACAACCCCGAGGTGATTGCCGCGGCCCGAAAGGCCCTGGACGACTACGGCTTCGGCCTGGCCTCGGTACGCTTCATCTGCGGCACCCAGGATTTGCACAAGCAGCTGGAAAAAACCATTGCCGAGTTTTTCGGCAAGGACGACAGCATTCTCTACGCGGCCTGCTTCGATGCCAACGGCGGCCTGTTCGAGCCCCTGCTGGGTCCGGAAGACGCGATCATTTCGGACCAGCTCAACCATGCCTCCATCATCGACGGCATCCGCCTGTGCAAGGCTGAGCGCCATCGTTACCCCAACTCGGACATGAACGCGCTGGAAGAGGCGCTCAAGGCCACCCAGGGCAAGCGCACCCGCCTGATTGCCACCGACGGGGTATTTTCCATGGACGGCTACGTGGCCAGGTTGGACGAGATCACCGCATTGGCCGAGAAATACAATGCCCTGGTCATGGTCGACGACTGCCACGCCACCGGGTTCTTCGGCCCCACCGGGCGCGGATCGGCCGAGTACCACGGGGTCATGGACAAGGTCGATATCTTCACCTCCACCCTGGGCAAGGCCTTGGGCGGCGGCATGGGCGGCTTTACCGTCGCCAGCCAGCCGGTCATCGACATGCTGCGCCAGCGCTCGCGCCCCTACCTGTTCTCCAACTCACTGGCACCGCCGCTGGTCGCGGCCAGCATCAAGGTGTTCGAGATGCTCAACGAGTCCACGGCCCTGCGCGACCGGCTGGAGGACAACACTCGCTTCTTCCGCCAGGCCATGACCGAGGCCGGTTTCGACATCAAGCCCGGCGACCATCCGATCGTGCCGGTGATGCTCTACGATGCCCCGCTGGCCCAGAAAATGGCCGACGAGCTGCTCAAGGAGGGCATTTACGTGATCGGCTTCTTCTACCCGGTAGTGCCGAAAGGCGAAGCCCGCATCCGCACCCAGATCTCGGCCGCCCATTCCCGCGACCACCTGGAACGGGCGGTCGACGCTTTCACCCGGGTTGGCAAGCGACTGGGTGTCATCTGAATCCCGATACATGAACCCGGAGAAAATCGACATGAAGTTCAAGCTCATCATGGCAATGGTCGATGAAAGCAGGATCGAAGCTGTTCTGGACGCAGCTCGACTTGCCGGGGCAACCGGAGCAACCATCGTACCGAACGCGCGCGGTCAGGGCCTGAAGCGGCACAAGACCTTTTTCGGACTGGAGTTCCTTGGGCCACGCAATATCCTGCTGTTCTTGGTCGAAGCGCGCCGTTCGACGGCAGTCATGGATGCGATCACCATGGCCGGAGGCCTGGATGAGACCGCCGAAACCGGTATTGCGCTTGAACTTGACGTGACCCGGGCCACCGGGCTGGGCGAGCACATCAAGGTGTTGTCCCAGCACCTTCCGCCGGACTTATAAAGCCAAAGCGACTCCGGCCCGGCAATGGCCGGGAATACCCGGTCAGTGCTCAGGGTGAGCCAGCCCCATGACCAGAGCCCGATGGTCGATCAGGCCGATGACCTCTCCATCAGCGTCCTGCACCAGCGCCAAACCCAGCCTGAACCGATGCAGCAAACGCGCGCAATAGGCCGGGCGCATCCCGGCCCTGACACAAAGCGCCGGTTTGGTCATGATTTCGAACAGGTTGACCCGTTCGGGAGCTCGATCAACAGCGAGTATCTTGGCCGATATATCGGCCATGGAAACCAGCCCATACTCATCGTCCGGGTCCCGTTTATCCACCAACAGCGCGTAAGCATCCTCATCCCGAAGGAGCTGGATTGCCTGGTCTACGGTCATCACCCCGTCGGCTCGGCAAAACCGGTCATGCATCAAATCCCGGACGCTTGTTTTGGCTGCCGTAGTGTTTGCCATCAGTGTTCTCCTTTCCGTTCGAGCTCGCTTCGTCGAACCAGGTCGACCATTTGGTGGCGCACGCCCAAGGCATCCTCCACATCGAGCTGCAGCGCGATACCCGTTCCAGGCGATTCATCGAACTCGCCTTTTTCGGCCAATCGCTCCAGCACCTGGCGAGCGCAGGACTGCTCTACCAGGAACAACAGGACATCGCGCTGGCTGGCGATTTCCAAGCCAAGAATACCGCGAATTTCCTTTCGACCCTCGCCCCGGGCACTGGTGATGACCGTAGCGCCACTGGCACCGGCCTTGCGGGCTTCCTTGAGAAGCATTTCGGTCTGTTCGGGTTCGACAAAAGCAATGATCAACTTGAATCGCATTGGCAGTCACTCTCCGGGATTCGGACTATCGAGATGACGACGCGCGTCATGATCGGCCTGGCGGCGCTTGCGGCGCAGCTGGGCAATTTGAGCATAGCCCATGACGGTAATGATGGGAAACAGGCAAGCCAGGGCGATCATGCCGAAACCGTCGAGCAGCGGGCTGCGGCCGGGGATGGCGCTGGCAAGCCCAAGCCCCAGTGCCGCGATGACCGGCACCGTGATCGTTGAAGTGGTTACCCCGCCCGAATCGTAGGCCAGGGGAATGATCGAGCGCGGCGAGGTCAGGGTCTGGGCAATGACCAGCAAGTAGGCACCCACCACGAAATACTGCAGCGGCCAGCCCATCACGATTCGCCATGTACCCAGGGTAATGCCAAATGCCATGCCCAGGGCAACAGCCAGCCTGAGCATCAAGGGATCGATGGTACCGCCCGAGATTTGTCCGGCCTTCAACGATACCGCGATCAGGGCCGGTTCGGCAATGGTGGTGCTCGCGCCGATGGCAAATGCAAACAGGTAGATCCAGTAATAGTCGGTCCAGTGGCGTTCGATGCCTGCACCCAGTACGGGAAGAAACTCGGCGCTGGTCAGTTGTTGCGCCATCATGCCCCCCAATGGAAACAGGGCACGCTCCAGGCCGAACAGGAACAGGGCCAGCCCAAGCAGCACCATCAGCATGCCCAGCAGCACCCTGCCCAGGTGGGGAATACGCCGGCGGATGACCAGGTACTGAAAGCCGAAAATCACCGCCGCAATCGGCACCAGGTCCAGCAAGGTTCCCCTGAGAATCAGCCAGGCATCCATCATCAGCCACCACCCGGGCCGAAGGCCAGCACGCCGAACCCGAGCACGAAGATGATCGGCATGACCGAGGCAAAAGCGATCAAACCGAACCCGTCCAGCATGGGGTGACGGCCCTTGATCGCAGTGGCCAGTCCCACACCCAATGCGGTCACCAGCGGGACCGTGATTGTCGAAGTGGTTACACCACCGGAATCGTAGGCAATCCCGATGATTTTTTCAGGCGCCATCCCTGTCAACAGCAAAACGATGCCGTAACCACCAATGATCAGGTAGTGCAGCGGCCAACCCTTGAGAATGCGCACCACGCCCAGCAATACCGCGCAACCGACTGACAGCGCCACGACCAGGCGCAGATTGAGCGCAAAAGCGGCCTGCGCCGCCGTATCCGGGCCGATGAAGCCGGCCTCGGAGACGACCAGGGCGGCCTTGCCGGCGACCGCGATCATGGCCGGCTCGGCAATGGTGGTGCCAAAGCCCAGGGCGAAGGAAAATGTCAGCAACCAGAAAACCGAGCCTTTGCGGGCGAAGGCATGCGCGAGGCTTTCCCCGACCGGAAACAGGGCAATCTGCAGGCCCTTGATAAACAGGGCCAGCCCCGCAACCACGCACACCAGGCCCAGCAGCAAGTCAGCCCCACTGATACCCGGCGGCAGCGGTTGCCTGATGACCACAACCTGAAAGAATGCAACCACCAGCACCACCGGCGCAATATCGCGCAGGCTGGACAGCAAGTCCCTTGCTACCGATCGCCCCAGGTGCCAGCCGCTCACGCGATTGCGACTTCCAGGAAATCCTGCGATCCGGGAGATGAGCGCAGCTCATGCCCCGGCGTTTTCGCCATATGGAGAGTAACGATCACGTATCCTACTGTTCGAGTCCCGCTGTCATGGTTTTCAGTGTCCCCTAAGCCGCCGAGCCGATCAAGTCCCAATCAGCATCGCATTGTCATCATCGGCGCCGGCTTCTCCGGCCTGGCACTTGGCATGCGTTTGCTTGAGCGCGGCGAGCGCGACTTCATCATCCTGGAGCAGTCAGACGGGATTGGTGGCACCTGGTGGGTCAACCGCTACCCGGGCTGCGCCTGCGATGTGCAGT
>RECK01000263.1 GCA_007694055.1 Wenzhouxiangella sp. | reverse complement strand
CGGGTCGCCAGCGCCTCGCGCTGGTAGCCGTCGAACAGCTCGCGCCAGGCTTGCGCGGTGCCCAGCTCGCCATCGGGAACGGTCATGATGACCGAACCCAGGGCGAATTCGCCAACTTCTGCCGGTGTAGCCGTGGACACGTCGACCTGGACCATCTGGCCGGCTTTTTCGGCCAGCGTCATGCTGGCGACCAGCGCCGGGATGTCGGCCTCGGTGAGGGGCCTGGTCGTCTCGGGCAACGGATCGGTCACGCTGTGGGCACAGCCGACAAGCAGCCCGAAGATGGCCGCGAACAATAACCAAACGAGTGCATTGGGCGATACAGTTCTTGTTCTGATTCCCAGGGAGTACATGGCGTAGACGTTCGAAGAAGGACGCCATTATGAGACCTTCATGGCCAGATCTCAACGCCGGACGATCGAATCTACGCCCATGAGCAGTTGCTGCTGCGCCGACATGTGCCCGGTCCTCAGGAAGTCATCGTTGTCCGTTGACGACAATCCCGGGCTTCAACTTGCGCAATCGTGTCTTGTCTGCTTTTCTGAAAAGGTTCTTGGATTCATATACTAATTGCGTTTCCGGACTCGATTCGGGATAGACTCCAGCTACCTTCCTACAGTTTTCCATCTTTCCAGGGTGCCCTCGGATGCTGAATTCCGGAGGGAAAGGGTGCGCTTTTTGTTTTGGACACCGACGCGGCAGGCGGTCGGTGCGCATATGCGCGCAGCTTAGTATGAAGTCTAAAACGTGAGGTGATCTCTGCCAGCTTGCACCTCGATGTATTCAGTATTGCTATCGAGTAAAGCAGAAAGGAGATCTGAAGTGTTCAATAAGATGTCATTTGCCCTTGTACTACTTCTCTGCCTGGTCAAGGGAGTCATGGCAGGCGAGGCACCTCTCAATTCCGCGTTGAGCCAGGCCGTGGACCATGGCGTGATCGGCGGGATGTCACTGCAGGTCGCCGAGCCTGGAACTGGCCGGGCGTCACCTGATCGCTACAGCGACTTGCCCCTGCCGGCGCGGGTTCCCGGCAATATTGAAATTCGTCTGCAGCAAGGCGTTTTTGATCCACTTGTGAGCCCCCTTGTTCTTCCGCCGGACTTGGCCTTTGCCAGCGATGGCCCTGAAGCCGGCGATTATTACATTGTCCAGTTTCATGGCCCGATCCTCACGGCCTGGCGGGCGGAATTGGAACATAGCGGCGCCGAGATCATGGACTATGTCCCGGATTTCGCCTATATCGTGCGCGTCGATGCAGCAGCGCTCAAGCAGATTCGGGCGATGAAAGCGGTGCGCTGGGTCGGCGTATTCCACCCGGGCTTCAGGCTGAGCAACAATTTGCTTCAGAGCGTGAGGTTGTCCCGAACTGACGTTTGGACCGAACTGGTCATTCGCGGTTTTGCCGGTGAGCCGGCGGATCGGATGATTGCAGCTCTTGGCGCGAATGATGCGAGGATCACCCATCAGTATGAAGACCGGGGAGGCGGGGTGATCTTTGCACTGTTGGCGCCCGAGGCGTCGATCCGTGGACTGGCCCACGTGCCGGGGATTGCCTGGATCGAGCCCTATTTCGAACCTGCACTGGCCAATGAAATTGCCCGCAGCGACACCATCATGGACCAGAATCGGGTGGAATCCGAGCTGGGGCTGTTTGGTCAGGGGCAGATTGTCGGAGTTGGTGATTCCGGCCTGAGTACCGGCGATCCAGCCACGGTTCACCAGGATTTCGCCGGCCGCGTCATCGGCGGGACCTGGGGATCGGGCAACTGCGGTACCTGGGCCGACGATAATTCTCATGGTACCCACGTTGCCGGGTCGGTGCTGGGGAGCGGGGTGCAAAGCGGCGCCGACATTCCTGGGCAGGTGTACGCCGGCTCCAATGCCGGCATTGCGCCGGAAGCCGGACTATACGTCTGGAGTTTTTGTAACAATTTCTCCGGATTGCCAGCAGCGCCTTATGCCGACTACTACGGAGCCAAGTACGCCGTTGCCCCCGACTTGCGTATCAGCACCAACTCGTGGGGTTATACCGGTGGGTTTGGGCAGTACAACATATTTACCCGGGAGACTGACCGGTTTGTTCGGGATTTTCCCGACATGATCATCACCTACGCGGCCGGCAACGCCGGTATCGACGCCAACTCTGACGGCGTGGTGGACCTGGGCTCCATGAACATGCCGGGCACGGCCAAGAATGTTGTCACGGTGGGCGCCTCGGAGAATGTTCGCACCGCCAACAGTTTCACATGGGGTCAAGGATGGCCGACCGATTACCCGGTGGATCCGATCAACAGTGACCCGGTCGCTGATAATGCAGATGGCATGGCCGCATTCTCGGGCCGGGGTCCGACCTTGAGCGGTCGTTTGAAGCCTGACGTGGTCGCGCCGGGGACCAACATCGTTTCCGCGCGCAATGAAAGTACCGGCACGGGCTGGGGTGTCTACGACGATTTTTACCTGTATATGGGCGGCACCAGCATGGCCACGCCGCTTGTGGCAGGCTCCAGTGCCATTCTGAGAGAGTACTTCCAGCGCACTCACGAAATCAATCCGGGCGCGGCGCTGGTCAAGGCAATGCTGATCAACGGCGCGGTCGACATGACTCCGGGGCAGTATGGCACCGGGGCAACCCAGGAGGTTCAGCGCCGGCCGGACAACAGTCAGGGCTGGGGCCGGGTCCACATGCCCAACATGCTGATCCATGACGGCGGCCGAGCGCTCTTGTTCGAAGAGCATACAGGCCTCGGTACTGGTCAAACCCACCAGGTGGATTTCATGATTGTCGATGACAGTGTGCCGCTGCGGGTCACCCTGGTTTGGGTTGATGCACCGGGAACGGAGGCCAGTCACGGTGCGCTGGTCAACGATCTCGATCTGGAAGTAACGGATCACAACGATGTGGTGCATACCGGAAACTCGATCATCAACGGCGGTTCACCCGATCGAGTCAACAATATCGAAGGCGTCGATTTGCCCGGTGCAGTTGGCGGCTACACCGTTACGGTCAGCGGGTTCAACATTCCCGATGGCCCCCAGCCCTTTGCCCTGGTGATCACCGGTGGCGTGGGTGAGGGAGAAAGCTTTGCGCTCGGGGCTGTCGAAGAGCAGGTGTCGGTGTGCGTGGGCACTGAGGCCGGATTCGATCTTACGTTGTTAAGCCAGGCCGGGTTTGATGACCCAGTCAACTTGGGTGTCTCAGGGTTGCCGGGCGGTGCTTCAGCGCAGTTTTTTCCCAATCCCGTCGTTCCGACGGATCCAGCTGCTGGCGCCACCCTGACCATTTCGGATACCGGGGGTGTGAGCGGAGGGAGTTATGCATTGACGGTAACCGGAGAAAGCAACGGCCCGTCGTTTGATCCGCAGTCGGAGGAACTGGGGTTGCAGCTTGGTATTGTGGAGGCATTGACGGGAGAGGTTGGATTGTCGAGTCCGGCGGATGGAGCCACTGGGATTGGATTGCAGCCCGAGTTTGTCTGGAGTAGTGCCTCAGGCGCTGAGGGCTATGAAATTCAGATCGCAACTGATTCCGGGTTTTCCAATTTGGTCATTCAGGCAAACACCGGTGACACCCGTTTTCAGGCAGTCAGCGGACTGGCGCCGGATGCCACCTACTTTTGGCGGGTGAGACCGTCCAATGTCTGTGGCGACGGTACATACAGCGATGCATTCAGTCTTACTACCGGGTCAGTCATTTGCAGCAGCCCGGGGGTGGTGATTCCCGACAATAATCCAGCCGGTATTAATGACGATATCGTGCTTGCGGCCAGCGGCTCGCTGGAGGAGATGCAGGTTTACATTCGTGCTCCCCATACATGGGTAGGCGACTTGCGCTTTGTGCTGGCCCACATGGAAAGCGGCACCAGCGTGGTCCTGGTAGACCGTCCTGGAGTTGGAGTGGGTGAATCCTTTGGTTGCGGCAACAATGACTACGACGTCTGGCTTGATGACAGCGCAAGCGAGAATGTTCAGGATGCTTGCGCGGGTGCTTCACCCGCCATCGGCGGCAGACTGCAGCCCTTTGAGGCATTGGCCGCGTTCGAAGGCGTGGATCGTGCCGGGACCTGGCGATTGAATGTCTCGGACAATGCCGGTAGCGACACGGGCAGGCTTGATGAATGGTGCCTGGCGACAAAAGTTGCCGCCCCTGAAGCAACCCAGCTCGCCTTTGGCGTGCAGCCAACCACTGCTGAAGTCAATGCGAATGTTTTGCCTGAGGTGACCGTCCAGATCCAAGATGAGAGTGGTGAGGTTGTGTTTTTGGACAATAGCACTCAGGTCCAACTGACGTTGATCGGTGGTGCGACGGGCGCCAACCTGTACAGTGCCGGTCCGGTCACGGTCATCGACGGTATCGCCACGTTCCCGAGTTTGAGTGTGGATCTTGCCGGAACCGGCTATCGACTCGAAGCTGTGGATACTGAATCGGCGCTGAGTGGCGCGACCAGTGATGCATTCGATATCACGGTGGCCAACTCAACGACAGCCATCGACTCGATCACACCGGCCGCCGGTCAAAGCGTGGGGGAGAGCTACACGGTGGCGGTGACGGTCACCGGTGAGAGCCCGACCGGCACGGTGGCTGTTGATGATGGCGGCGGCGGCTCCTGCCAGATCACGCTGCCCGACAACAGTTGTCAGATGATCTCGACGACGGTCGGTAGCAAGACCATCACGGCGGTCTATGGCGGTGATGACAATAACGAGGGCAGCAGTGCCGAAACCGCCTACTCGATCGTCTCCGATGGGCCGGTCGCACTGGTCTTGAGTCTCAGCCCGACCCGGGGGGTGGCCGGCGCCGCAATCATGCCAGGTCTCTCGGTGCAGGTGATCGACAGCCAGGGCAACCTGGTGGATGACGACGACAGCACCGAAGTCACGGTCTCGTTCGAGGTCAATCCCACCGGTGCGACGTTGTCCGGTACCAGCAAGTTGACGGTCGCCGGCGGCGAAGCCCACTTCACGGGTCTGAGCATCGATCTGGTTGGCGAGGGTTACCGCCTTAGAGTCTCGGATAGCGAGGAGGAGCTGGATGACTTTGTGACCGAGCCGTTCGATGTGCTCGAAGCGGGCATCTTCCACGACCTTTTCGAGAAAGACACCGAGTAGAGTCCGGTCCGGGGCGGTACTGCCGCCCCGGATCAATCCTTCTCTTCGACCAGTCACGAGAGAGTCGATTTCTGGCGCTTGTACATTCAGTGCAGCGCGTTCAGAGCGAACAGGACAGGCAGACTGCTGGCCAAAGCCGGTGGTAGATCAAGCTGTGAAATCCCGCTATCTGGAAGAGGAAAGCGAGGTTCTGTCCCTGTAAGGAGGGAAGTCGCTTCCCGTTGATCGGTCACCTGACCGTGCGGGTGGTTCCTGTGGTTACTGCGGTTTTTCAGGATCAGTCGATGCCCGGATAGCGGATGCCTGTTAGCTGGCGAATGGCGTCCAGCAAGCCGCTCAGTTGCAGGCTGAAATCGAGGGGGAGCAGCGCGCTTTCTTTCTGTTCTCGATCAAGGCAATCCATGACATGGGCTGCTTCAAGGTAATAGCCTTCACCCCGGTAGTCGAAGTGGAAGGCCTGCACGGGTTCGCCCTCGCGCAGCAAGCTCATGGCCGACGGCCCATGCCAGGGCGTATGGATGTGCAGGGTGCCGGTCGAGCCATAGATGAAGGCTTCGGTTCTGCTTCGACTTCGAATGCTGGCATGCAGATGCGCCAGCCGTCCATTCGGATCGCTAAACACCACGCCAATTTCTTCGTCGACGCCGGTTGGACCCAGATGCGCTGCGGCGTGAATCTTGGTCGGACGGCCCATCAGGAGCAGGGCCAGGAAAACGGGGTAGATGCCGATATCGAGCAGCGCGCCGCCGCCCAGGACCGGGTCGAAGAGACGATGCTTGCTGTCCGGGTTCGCGGGGAATCCAAAGTCGGCCTTTACCGACAGCAGATCACCGATGCTGCCGTGCTCGATCAAGTCCATGGCTGTCGTGATCGTGGGCAAGAAACGGGTCCACAGCGCTTCCATCAGAAAGACCTGGTGGTCCCTGGCGGCAGTCACCATCTCCGCCGCTTGCCTGGCATTCATGGCGAAAGGTTTCTCGCACAGCACC
>RECK01000305.1 GCA_007694055.1 Wenzhouxiangella sp. | reverse complement strand
ACTCGGGCCAGGACTTCTCCGACAGTGTCGATCGAGCCATTGCCATTACCGATGAAGCGGCTCAAGGACAACCAGCGCCACCCGCGAGCGTATCCGCCAGGTGTGCGAACGCTCGACCCTGCTGGAGTGGATTTTCCACGACTCCGCCTTCCGTCTGGAGCAGAAACCGCCGGACAAAAATAATTTTCCCGCTTTTGACCTGCAAGACTGGTTTTTCGGCATGCTCAGATGTTACTGGTATGCAAACCTCAAGGGCGCATGTGATGATTTTCAGAAAAAGCAGCAAAACTTCGATGCATGGATGGCTCGGCAACACTGCTGGTGATGGTGATGCTGTTCCCCTTCAGCTCAAGCCTTGCCGTCGAAAACCCGATTGTTGATTACCGCTTCGGCGGCGATCTCACGGACATTGCGGGCGGCTCCAGCATTCTCGTGCATCCGGCCTGCCCGGCAGACCCCTGCAACAGCGTCACCGAATTCGGCACCGACGCTGCCGGCACCTATTGGCGCTGGGAATCCACCAACCCCAGGGGCGGCGGCTTTACCCTGACCACGAACGAGGTGCTGGGTACCACCTACACGGTGGGCCTGCGTTTCCGCTTTGACTCCGTTGGCCTGGATTCGGGCAGCTCCTGGCGCAAGATCATCGACTATCGCAATCGCGCATCCGACACAGGGTTTTACTTCTACCAGGGACGCATCCAGTTCTACAACCTCGGCACGTCCACCGAAACCTTTGGTGCCGGCGAGCTGCTGGACCTGCTGGCAGTGCGCGACGGGGAATCGGACACCTTCACGGTTTACATCATCGAGGAAGACGAGACGCTGACCCAGGTCCTGCAGGTCAACGATGCAGGCGGCCAGTCCATTCCGTTCGAGTCGGGCGGCGGCTCCCTGCTTGGTTTCTTTTTCGATGACACGGCAACCTCGGCCGAAGCTACGCCAGGCGGGCGGGTGTATTCAGTCAAGATCTGGGACCGCGCCCTGTCGGAAGACGATCTGGGTGGCGCATTGGATGACTTCTTCACCGTCTCTACGCAGGTTGGCTCGGGCGGATCGATCGACCCTGCCAGCCAGACGGTCCTGGCCGGTGAGCCCGCCAGCTTCACCATCAATCCAGACACCGGCTTCCAGATCGCGTCGGTAACGGGCTGCGGCGGCGAACTGGCCGGCAACGTTTACACCATTCCCGCGGTCACGGAAGACTGTACGGTAGAGGTTCTGTTCGAGACGTTGCCGAACGGCGCACCCGTGCCGGCACCGGTTGCAGTGCCCATGCTCAATGTCTGGATGCTGTGGCTGATGGCCTTGTTGATGGTGGGCCTGGCCGTATTCCGCATACGCCAGCACTGACGAGGAACTTCAGGGATGGATCGTGGCGACGACCGGGAGCTTCCTGGTCGTCGCCACAGGCTTTACTGGGCGCAGTAGCCGCCGTCGACCATGTAGCAGTTGCCGTTGAAACCTGCCGCATCGTTCGAGAACAACAGGCAGGCCATGGCGGCGCATTCATCGTTGGTGACGTAGCGCCCCAGCGGGATGCGCGAGGTGAACATGGCCTGGACTTCCTCACCGTGGCCGGGATTGGCCTGGTCTTCGATCGAACGCATCATGCGGTTGTCGACCGGTCCGGGGTTCAAGGTATTGACGCGAATGTTTTCCGGACCCAGCTCGGCGGCCAGGCAGCGCATCATGCCAACCACGGCATGCTTGCTGCTGACATAGGGGCTCAAGCCCGCCGCGCCGCGTACGCCGGCGATGCTGGAGGTGATGACGATGCTGCCGCCGCCGGCCTCGCGCAGCGCCGGCAAGGCCGCTTCCACGCCGAAGCGCACGCCGTGAACGTTGACATTGAACACCGACTCCCAGGCCTCGTCCGGGCGGCTGTCGAAGGGGCCCACCTGGCCCTCGATGCCGGCATTGAGAAAGACCGCATCCAGGCGTCCGAACCGCTGCACAGCGTTGGCGACCATTTTCTGATTGTCCTCGCGCCGGGTGACATCGACGGCCAGACCCAGCGCGCGCTCGCCCAGTGATTCGGCGATGGCTTCGACCGGCCCGGCTTCCAGGTCGGTGACGACCACGCTGGCACCACGCGCATGCGCCATGCGGGCCGTTGCCTCGCCAATGCCACCGGCACCGCCGGTGATGATGATGACCTTGCCTTCCAATGAGCTCATGAAGCGGATTCCGTTTAGTTTGTCCAGGATTCACTGTACCGCGAGTCCAGGCAGGTTCGGTTGATTCTGATCAAAACGGGATTGGGGTCATGAACTGCCTTTCGATCGCCACAGCAGCAGGGCCTGGACCAGGACGGCAGCGGTGGGACTATCGTGGCCGTGTCCTCGCTGCAGCCGGTATCGACCTTGTTTTAAGCGCTGGTATCCATTAGCCTCGAGGCTGGGAGAAGTAAAGCTTCGCCGCTCGACCGCGCTGTCATGCCTGCTGGCGGGATCTGGCGACTGCACTTACAAGAATCAAAGACAGGGAGCCAACAATGAATCCTCTTGTCCTCGTACGAGGCGTCATCCTTTTTTTGCTCGCCACCATGCTGGCCCATTCGGTCAGGGCGCAGAATGTCGATCTGGTCGTCAACGTGGTCAGCGATCAGCCGGCCTACATGTCGCTGGATGTTCAGTCCTTCGCGGTGACGATCTCGAACAATGGACCGGATACGGCCGGCAACGTGGTGCTGGTTGTCGAGCATCCCATTGCCGACGAACCATTCGAGGAGACCGCGACCTGTCAGCCGCTCGCCGGTCCCAACCCCAACGGGCCCGCGGTCTGCTCGGCAGGCTCGGGTACGGCACCGTCGGCGGCCTTTGTGCGCAGCGGCCAGACTTTCAGCGTGACCTTGCCTTCGATCCCCAGCCAGAGCGAGGCCGTGATCGAGTTTTCTACCCAGGTTCGGTGCCCGGACTCCAGCGCCGGTCCGGTCAGCGATGAGGTGATCTGCCGCGGTGTGCCCAGCGGCAACTTTCCGATTTCGGCAACTGTCAGCGCGGACCAGAACGACCTCAACCCGCAGACCGGTTCCAGCGTGACCAACGTGTTCCTGTTTCCTCCCGATGTGCAGTACCGGGTTGCGGTCACCGATTTCCCCGCCACTGCCAGCCCTGGTGACATCGTCGAATATGAGTTCGAGGTCGAGAGCTTTGGTCTGCACCCGTCAGATCTGCTGGAGTTGACGGTCACCATCAAGGGGGAAGCCGGGGACATGACACCGCTGACTTTCGGCAATCACCCCGCTGGCCCCGAAGGCTCCACCTTGCCGGCGACCGAACTGTTGTCGATCGACTGCACATCGGCCACGCTGGGGGCTTACCCGCCCGCATCGGTATTCCCGTCGCCGCCGGCGATTTGGCAGACCTGCCCGTCCAGCGGCATTATTCCAATTCCAATCCCGACCAGCGTGACCAACGAGCAGCCGGTAACCGGGTTTCCCGGGGTTGCTTTTCTGGAGAACCTGCCGGGAACCCTGGATGGCCCGGCCACCGGCGGCGTGATGCGCTTTACCGCCCAGGTTCAGGTCGGTGAGCCGGTGTGCGTGACCGAGCCGGAAACGGGGGTACGCAACCTGGTGTTCGAGTTCCGGGTAGGCGGGCTGGACGGCACGGACCTGGTGCCGCCGGGTCCGGCTGACAACGTCGCCACGGTAATCACCGAGGTGGCGGGTAATTGCGAAGCGGCCGACATTGCCTTTGAAACCGCACCCGTTCCTGCGACCCTGGCCCTGGACGGCAACGGCGAGGCCAGCTGGGTCCATGAAGTGACCGTGAGCAACCTGAGCGTGGGCCCCGGCGCCGGCACGGCCACCAACGTGCCGGTCGAGTTCGAGCACCACAGCCTGCCCTTTGCCAAGACCCACGGCACGCTGACCTGCGCCGCTTCGGTGCCCGGTTTGTGCCCCACGGCGACGGAGCTCAATGATGGCATCGTCGCCAGCACAAGCTCGTCTTTCCAGTTCGCCGGCTTGATCGCCAGCTTGCCCCCGGGCGAGTCCATCACCTTGTCGCTGCCGGTAAGCATTTCGCGCACCGCCTGCTGGGGCAGCAGCACTGCCCGGATCAATCTGAGTGGCCAGGCCGGGCCGTCACCAGCCTTGTTCGATCCGGTTTACAGTCCCTTGTCACCACCGATGCCGGCCCCGTTCACGCCGGGCGTCAACAGCTTCTTCGGCAACAACGGCATGCAGACGGTCGCCGAAGTCAGCGGCTTGCCGACCTGTCCGGGTGGCGGTGGACCGCTGACCCGGCTCGAGGTCGAAAAATTCGGGCCATTTGCCAGCGCCAACGATGCCCAGGCCGACACCGGGTTGATCGGACAAACTTCGACAAGCTTCATCAACGATGGCACCGAGGTGTTTTACCGCATCGAGGTGCGCAACCCGGACAGCCAGAATGCCGTCATGCTCGGCGATATCGAAGACATCAGCTTTACCCAGGTCGGACTGGACCTGTCCGTGGCCAGCGGCTTTGTTGGCAACGGCAGCACTCCGGCTGACTGGGGGATCAGCTGTGTTCCAAGCCCGACGACAGCGACCTGCCATGAGCTGGCAGGCTCACCGGTCAGCAGCGGTTACAACTGGTTGCTGACCTTGAGCTACGACCCGGCACTGCACGGTGGTCAGAGCGAAGTCGAGCTGCCGCCAGGCGGGTCGCTGACCTACATCGTGCCTTTCACCATGCCCACCCACCTCAACCAGTGTCATGGCCCGACGCTGACGACCAATCGCGCCTTCGCCCGTTTCGTCAACGCGGTCGGCAACGTGGTCACGACGCCGCAAAGCATCGTCGACCAATACATCGGCATGCCGCCCTGTACGCCGGGCGAACTGGCCGTTGAAAAGCAGCTGCTGGCTCCAGCGACGCAAGATAGCATCCCCCTGAACGGCCAGGTCAGCTGGTCCATCGTGCTGAGCAATGAATCGACCACTGAAACCCTGGACATCCCGCGCCTGATTGATCAGACCTTTGCCTTCAGCGTTGATGCCACCATCATCAGCGTGGACTGCACTCCGCTTTCCGGCGCTGCGCAGTGTCCGGCCACGCCGGTCATCCCCGGAATTCAAACCACGGCTTCCGGCGCCACCTCTGCCTTGCCAAGCGATCTGCTGATCGACCATGAGTGGGGGAGCGTGGGCAACAACACTTTCCCTCCGCTCAGTTCGGTTGAATTCGTGGTCACGGTACAGCTCGCTAATCCGGGACGGATGTTCAGCTGCATTTCAAATTCCGCATCATTCAATGGAATCAACGACCCCAACGGCTGGGTGCCGGACCAGGACTCGGCCTTCAGCTGCCCCCCACCGGGCCCGGAGCTGAGCCTGCAAAAGCAGGTCACACCGCAGATCGCCCAGGCCGGACAGGTCGTGACCTATACCCTGACGGTGACCAACATCGGCACGGCTTCGGCCGACGGCGCGGTGCTGACCGATCCGATGCCGGCGGCACTGGCCGCGGCCAACCCCGGCGGATTCAGCAACGTGAGCTGCACCGATTTGTCCAACTCGCCGTTCATTCCCAACCCGCAGGGCGTTGCGGTCTGCCCGCCGGTCACCAGTAATGCAAGCGGCTTGTCGGCCACGATTGCCACGATGGGACCCAATACCGCGCTGCAGTTCAGCTACCAGGCAGTCATGCCTGAAGCGACCGTGTCGGCCGACAACCTGGCCACGGTGGCGGCACCCTCGGCAACCGGCTTGAGCTTCGGATCAGGCACTGCCCAGTCGCAGCAGAATGTTCAGGTGCTGGGCTCGCCCCCGGAGCCACCACCGCCACCGCCGCCCCAGACGGTAGTGCCGGTGCCCGTGCTTGACTGGTACGGCTTACTGGCCCTGATGTTGCTCATGCTGGCCGCGGGAACCTTCCAGGCACGGCGACAGCGGTAGCGACAGTGCCTCAACCCGGCGATCAATCAGATTGCCGGGTTGATTCCCGACCCTGGCGCTTCCGCTACTGCCCGTCCGGCGGCAAGCCCTGCGCAGCGGTCATCCGATCTCGAGTGAGTTAAGCTCTTCGGCTATCGATCAGTTGGCCATCATGCAAAAGCCTCACCCCCTTGTGCTTGACACGCTTGCCGCCGGAGCGCTCGAACCGGTTGACCTGGAGATCGCGCCCGGTG
>RECK01000320.1 GCA_007694055.1 Wenzhouxiangella sp. | reverse complement strand
ATCAGCACACCTGATCAACAAGGGTAAAGACCTTCAATGGTATCACCGGAAACCACCTGCGCGGCACAGAGTGATTTGGGTAATGCTGTCGGTGACCAGACCTAAGCTCTGCCCAGTGAGAGCCTGAAGACCCGGATAACCGCTTATCCCCCAGGGACTATCAACCCGGCAAACAGATAGATTGCCGGGTTGATGTCACCACCTTCCAACCGAATCAATCGCGGGAGTCGTAGACCACTTCGCCGCCTCGCGACAACGAGAACGCCATGCTGGTGGAGCCTGAAGAACCGTAAGTCGGACGCGACAGTACCTCGACCACGACATTACGGTCTTCGGCAATGCAGAAACCGGCAAACCCGGTTGACTCCGAGGAACCAGAGGCTCGCTCGGGGTCATGGAAGCCGCCAACCACCACACCACCCTGAAAACCGCCGCCCGAACGGTCCACATAGGAGGTCAGCGCTGAAACCAGGTAACTGGTGGACTCGCTGGTCTCAGGCGTAAAGGCAACCACATAAAACCCGGGATCGACAACAGCCGTATGCTGGGACGAGCCCGAGGGCACAGTGGTGTCGATGGGGGTAGCAACCACGTTGCCACCACTGCGTCGCTCCAGGCTGAGCTGGCCTGGGGCGCCAACGGTGACTTCGATATTGACCTCCTGCTGCTCGTTGGCCGAATTGGCGATATTGAACGCCGAAAAGCCGCGTACCGAGTTTGTCGCCCTACCGCCAAAATTGAGCCCTCCCTGAAGGGTGCGACGACCGCTACCCGTAAGGTTCAATTCGGCACCAAAGCGACCGGCCTCCGAGCCGGGGCCCGCATGGGTGCGGAGAACATAAAACCCTGGGCAACTCAAATCAGGATCGGTTTCCAGAGAGACCACCGCCGACGGCTCGTCAGGAAACGGTTCTACCGGCTCTCCCGCGACGACCCAAAAGCCGCCGCTCATCACAATACTGGTGCCGCTCAAGGCACCGATTTCAGTACTTTCCCACTGCCCAAGTGCTCCTGACAGGGTCAAGCCACCGCCACCGCTGCCCAGACCGCCGCCGGCGACCAGGCCACCTCGCTTGAGTTCCAGATCTTGCGCCTGGGCGCCCAGGCTTGCGACCAGCAACACCAGCCCTAGCGATGACAGCAGGTGATTACAGTCAAAGCGCGACCATTTCATTGCGACACCTCCGCAACCTCGACTTCACCCAGCAACACCGACTCGATCCGGGCCAGGCGATCATCGGTCTTGCTGCGCAAGGCTTCCATTTCAATGCGAAGCGCTGCGATTGTCTGGGCCTGCTCATCAATGATGGCTTGCTGCTCGCGCACAGCCTGAATGGCGAGCACGGAGAACTGTGCATAGTTCAGGCCGAGATAACCGTCATCAACATCGGCAACGACCAGGTCCGGAAAGACCTGTTGAACGTCCTGGGCCATGAAGCCAAGGCTGCGATTACCGCCCGGGCTGGCTTCAATAAATTGATAGCTGGCTGGTTCTAGCGCCAGGACCCCTTCCAACACGTTTTCAACTGGTTCAATGTCGGTCTTGAGGCGTTTGTCGGAACTCGTCAAGTACGCACCGGTGTCTTTGTGAATTCTGGCTCTGAGAGTAGCGTTGTTCCTGACGTCGGTGAAATGATAGAAATTCAGGAAGCCGGAATCCGCCCCGGTGCCGATCCCCCAGCCCTCCATTCCGCTTGAGCTTTGCAATACGGCGGCGATGTGGCCCGAGGAAGCGCGGGCAGTCAAAGCAAATCGCCTTTGGACGAAGGACTGAAGATTAATGCCCACATGGCCGCCGATTGCTGCGTCGCTATGCACTCTCAGGCCTCGTTGCGGGGCACCAAGCGCACCAGCACCTACCGTAAGGCCATGATTATTTACATACATTCTGGTTGCCGCAGAGGTTCCGGATTCGGCAGTAACCGTGAACGGATTGCTCGCACTTGATTCGATCACGACTGGCGAATCCGCACGGACTTCACCCTGAAGATGCGTTCCGCCAGTAACCCGCAAGCCATTGGCCGGGCCCGTGGCGACACTACCAATGGTCACACTGTTGTTCGAATTGGTCATGATGGTTTGATTGTTGTTCAGCGAAACCATGAATGGCCGCTCGCCCTCAGCCCTGACATCAAGGGTTGCACTACCGGCAGAGGTACCTATCGCCACTCTTCCACCCTGATAGCTGATGCCGCTGCCTGCCCCGGCTTCCGTCCAGAAGGAATCTCCATCGCCACCACTGCCCGGTGGCCCCTGAGGACCTTCCGGGCCCTGTGGTCCGGGCGGACCCTCGTTACCCTCCAGCGCGAACAGCGCTACCGGGCTGGCGCCAACGCGCTGACGCGGGCTGAGCAACTGCATATTGCCGTTGCTATCTTCAATAGTGATTTCCAGCCAGCGTGGCCCACCATCGAATGAGGCCGAATCAAAATCCAACTCGGTCTGGAACAGGCCATTGCTGAAATTCACCATGCCGAAGCTTTCGTCGATCGGGGTGCCGCCAGACTGGCTGGAAAAAAGCTCGAACTGCATGAAATGCGAGCCGCTCAGGGGCTCACCATCGTCCTGGATCTCGCCTTGGTATGTCAAAGTTCCAGCAGATACCGATGCCGCAAACAAGACGGTGAAAAAAACCAGTGTAATCAATCGCATGAGTGTCCTCCAATTGCGTTTGTCCAGCCCATCCGGAAAAATTGTCCGGAAGGGTCTTACTGTCAATAAACGCGAATGGAGAGAGGACGCGACAAAACGCCTGGTAATTTTTCCAGTGACTTCAAAAAATACGACACAGTCAGGCGAAGCTACCTGGACTCAAGCCGCCGCTGCCGAAAAAAATCCCTGAGTAGATCGGAAGCTTCCTGCCGGTTGATTCCGCTATCAACCTGGCAGCGATGGTTCAGATGCGGGCTGTCGAGAATCTGGTATACCGAGCCCCCTGCCCCGGTGCGGGGATCGGGGGTGGCAAATACCACGCGCTGTATGCGTGCCTGGATGATTGCACCGGCACACATGCTGCATGGCTCGAGGGTCACATACAAGGTCGTGCCCGGCAGCCGGTAATTACCCATTCGCTTCGCCGCCTGGCGAATGGCTACCATCTCGGCGTGGGCCGTGGGGTCGGCGTCGGTGATGAGCCGGTTGCAGCCTTCACCAATGATGTCACCGTCCAGAACAAGCACAGCTCCAACCGGCACCTCCCCCAGACCCTGAGCCTGACGAGCCAGTGTCATGGCCGCGCTCATCCAGCGGACATCTTCATCGCCCTGGCCATGCTCTACTTCGGGCCCGGTTGCCATCAGACTAGGGACGGATTTCGAGGTAGCCAAGCCGAAGGCTTTCACCAGCTTGCTCCGATCGCAGCTCGACCGGATAGCTGCCCGGCCCAAGCTCCAGATGGCGCGCAACCACCGCTGTGACCAGCCCTTCCGACAAGGTGGTCGGCAACACCTGGTTATCCAGAACCACGATCGTGTCGGCCGGCACACAGCTGATCTGGACCCACAGCGCAGAGTGACCGCCTGGCTGTTCATTGAATGGCTCGCCGAAATTTGCATTCTTCGGCCCCCAGGCTGAAGGCTGGCAAAACGCATTGGCAACCGATTCGCCACTCAAGCCTGACTTGTCCGGAACTGGCTCGACCACGAGCTCTCCCAGCGGTTGGATCCAGTTCTGCGCGAAATCAAGCAGCTCCACGGCATAACGACCCGGCAACTCCACCAGGCGCTGGGCATCGGCTTCTGGTACGGCCGCCGTTAGCAGCCCCACACCAGCCTGGGTAACCAAAGGAACCCCGTCAAGAACCACCCGAACCGAATCACTGACGTCGCCTTCGATGGTGACCCAAATGGCACCCCTGCCGTCGCTCAGAGGATTGAAGACCTGCCCTTGGCAAGTACGATCCGGCCCCCATGCCGTCACCGTGAGAAACGACCGCTGCACCACACCAGCATCTTCGAGATGAGCCCCACCACCAGCGGCAACCCCCAGTGCCGCAAGCAAACACTCGGTCTCACTCAGCAACCAGCCTTCAACCTCATTGACTCGCCCTGCTTTGAAGTCGGCACGGCTTGATGAGGATAGCGCCAGCTCAAGGGTATCCTCTGTCGTTTCCTGCAAGCGCGCAACCAACGCTTCGCTGACTTCTCGTTCGGAGCGGTCGCCCAGGCACGCTGTCCCGATCACGTGGATCCCGCTCAGTCCAGCTGCCATCAACGCCAGCTGTTCGGGTAGATCCGGGTGCCCAACGGGCATGGAAAAAACATCATTTCGATCCCTGCAAGCACTGGTAAGACCGGTCAATCCAGCCAAGACGGCCAACCCACCCAGGCGGAAAAAGTCCCTTCTGGTCGTACTCACGTCAAATGCCCCGTTCTTGCCGCAAGGTGAAAAGCAAGTCTGCTTGCCAGCGCACAGATCGTCAGCGTGGGGTTGGCATATCCGGCGGTCGGAAACAGGGAGCTGGAAGCAATGTAAAGGTTGTCCCGGTCCCAGACCCGGCAATCCGGATCAGTTACACCATACTGCGGATCGGCGGACATTCGAGTGGTTCCCATATGGTGATAGCCAACCCCGGGAATCTGGTCCTCTGGCAGACCTTGCCGCTCAACCCACTGAAAACGGCCAAGACCAGCCCGGCCAACAAAGTTTCGGAAGCGCTCAACCAGACTCATGACCCGGTCAAACTCCCCGACGGGCAGGTGCCAATGCAAATTCATGCGTGGCAGCCCGAAACCGTCACGTTCCTCGATCAAGGTGATATGGCTCCGAGGATCCGGAAAAGGCTCGTTAATGATAGTCACGTCGTAGGTCAACGCAGCCTGTCCGGTCAAACTGGACACCGCACGATTTTCCCAGTAAGCAGGGGGAAGCGATTGCTGGGGACGGGTTGCTGCCAGGCTGATACAGGCGTTACCGAACACATCGTCCATCAAAAGCTCATCTGAAGGCCGCATCACCGGGATAACAGACTCACCTTGCCATTCGAAAAGTCTGTAGCGCAAATCCGCTGCGGCGAGCAAACGCCCAGGCCGAACACCGAAATGATCCATGAAACAACGACCGACCAAATTTGCCTGATTTCCCGGGACATTGTCCTGGCTTAGCAGCAATCGAGGGATCTCGAGGCCACCCATTGCCAGGACGAAAAAATCAGCGCGCAATCGACACTCCAGACCGGAAGTGGTCCGTGCCCGCATTTCCCTGACCGATTCAGACGACTGCCTGAGTTCGGCGACGGTCAAATTGGTCCAGCAATCCAGTTCCGGATCCGCCGCAATATCTTCCCGGTAGCGCTGGCCAAAACGCGTAGGCGGGCTGACACGGAAAAATTCGTGCCGAAACTCCTCATTCATCGGGAGATCCAGCACATGCTCTGTTTGGCCCAGTCCCAAGCGCTCGAAATCATAGCCGCCGGGAGCAACTTCGCACCAGGCATCGGCACGCTTGTACCAGGACTCCAGGTCCGAAAAGCCGATCGGCCATGCGGGCAGATTCAGCTTTGGGCTGTCCAGAAAATCAATGGGATCCAGCGGCCTGACCCAACCACCCCAGTGGTTCGTCGTACCCCCCAGCCATCGAAGCCTTGAACCCTGGATCGGATAGGGCCTGCCGCTGGATGTACCCGCGTAGGACTCCTCGCCGTCCCCCGGGCCATCAGTACCACCAGCCTCGATCAGGGAAACCTTCACACCCAACTTCGAAAGCTCAAGTGCAGTCACGATACCGGCCGGACCACCCCCAACAACGCAGACCTCAGCCTCGATCACATCGGGTAACGGGTCACTTAGAGCACTTCGCAACATGGTCATTTCCTGAACTCGACTGCGGATCATATCAACTAGCTCACCAATTGTGAGCAGCGGCGAGTGTTGCTAAACGCCTATGTCACCTTCATACGGGAATCGCCCGGAGAGACACTCAACTCAAGCGTTCTACTCATCAAACATGGACTGGTTTTCTTGAAAATCGGCTATTTTGTGCCGGACCCCGTATAATGGCGATCCGGAGAAAACACTCACAGATGCCAGGTTCAAATATGTTAGGACCATTCAGTGCCCTTTCGCTACTGCTGCTTCCTGGGTTGGGTAGCGCTATTGTCAACCCCGACTTCGAGGCCGAGGCTGGGGCCTGGCAGGACCGT
>RECK01000318.1 GCA_007694055.1 Wenzhouxiangella sp. | reverse complement strand
GGCCCTGATCGGCCAGATACCACCCGTTGCGAAAGGTGGGAGTTGGCTGAAAGGCCGGGCTTCGGGGGGCTTTTCCTCTCTTTCAACCTCCTCCCACCTGACCAGCGTAGCCCGGGGCCACGTCCCCGGGGGCCAGGTTCGGGTTGTCTCCAAACGTCGGGGCGTGGACCCAAACCTGCCAGCGGTCACTCGGCACCTGGCCTCCACCCTTCCAACCTCTTTTCCAAAAGTCGCGGCTACGGGCTACGAGCACTGGAGTCCACCTCTGTTCCCGGCGGTCCCCTGTCTGTTGCGAGATTTGGATAGACCCTTTTTTAGCGGCCCGGCTAATCAGGTACCAAATTGGTCTTGTTTTCGACTGCCGACGACCAGATAATAGAAAGTGAAGCCGAATCAACCGAATTAACGCAACATCGATGCTCAGAATCAGCAAATTGACGGATTATGCAACGGTATTGATGGCCGCCCTGGCGCGCCACGAAAACCAGTGCGTGCCGGCCAGCCAGCTTGCCGATGAGACCCGGCTTGAAGTTCCAACCGTGGCCAAAGTGCTCAAGACCCTGGGTCGATCCGGCCTGGTGACTTCCATCCGCGGTGTCAACGGGGGCTATCGGCTCAACGCCGCGGTTGATGAGATATCCGTTGCGGCCATCGTCCGGGCCATGGAAGGTCCCATCGCACTGACCGAGTGCGGGCTCGAGGCCGGCCTCTGCAGTCACGAGTCCAACTGCCACCTGCGCGGCAACTGGCAACGGATCGGCATGGCCGTGGAAATGGCTCTGGAAGAGCTTAGCCTGGCCGACCTGATCCGACCGAACAGTCCGCGCATTGCCATTCGAACCGACGCCTTGCCACGTGGCGAAAGCAAACCGATCTGACGAGAATCCCCATGAACCAGACCGTTGAACAAGTCAACCAGGTCATCCAGCAGCGCTACAAGGCTGGTTTCTACACCGACATCGAATCCGACCGCATGCGTGTTGGTCTCGACGAAGAAGTTGTCGCCATGATCTCGGCCAAGAAGGACGAGCCGACCTGGCTGCTGGAGTGGCGACTGAAGGCATTTGCCCAGTGGCAAAAGATGGTCGGTCCCGACTGGGCGCATCTGAAGCTGCCCGCGATCGATTTCCAGAAAATTCACTATTACGCGGCACCGAAGCAGAAAAACCGTCCCAAGAGCCTGGACGAGGTTGATCCGAAGCTGCTGGAAACCTTCGACAAGCTGGGCGTGCCCCTGCACGAACGCGCTCGCCTGGCCGGCGTGGCCGTCGATGCCGTGTTCGACTCGGTCTCGGTCGGCACCACGTTCCAGAAAGAGCTGAAAGAAGCCGGTGTGATTTTCTGCAGCTTCTCCGAGGCCGTCCAGGAACATCCTGACCTGGTGCGCGAATACCTGGGCTCGGTGGTCCCGCCCAGCGACAACTACTTTGCCGCGCTCAACTCGGCAGTGTTTTCCGACGGCTCGTTCGTCTACATCCCGGAAAACACCCGCTGCCCGATGGAGCTGTCGACCTACTTTCGCATCAACGCCCGCGACACCGGGCAGTTCGAGCGCACTCTGATCATTGCCGAGGCCGGCAGTGAGGTGAGCTACCTGGAAGGCTGCACCGCCCCCATGCGCGACGAAAACCAGCTCCACGCCGCCGTGGTCGAACTGATCGCGCGCAAGAAGGCCAAGATCAAGTACTCCACCGTCCAGAACTGGTATCCGGGCGACGAGAACGGCAAGGGTGGCATCTACAACTTCGTGACCAAGCGTGGCGACTGCCGCGAGGACGACGCACGCATTTCCTGGACCCAGGTCGAAACCGGCTCGGCGATTACCTGGAAATACCCGTCCTGCATCCTCCGAGGCGACCGTTCGGCCGGCGAGTTCTACTCCGTGGCCCTGACCCACAACCACCAGCAGGCCGACACCGGCACCAAGATGATCCATCTGGGCAAGGACACTACCAGCAAGATCATCTCCAAGGGCATCTCGGCAGGCCACAGCAACAACAGCTACCGCGGCCTGGTCCGCATCGCCAAGCGCGCCGCCAACGCGCGCAACTACACCCAGTGCGACAGCTTGCTGATCGGCAAGACCTGCGGCGCCCACACCTTCCCCTACATCGAATCGGCCAACGCCACGGCCAAGGTCGAACACGAAGCCACCACCTCGCGCATCGGCGAAGACCAGCTGTTCTACTGCCGCTCCCGCGGCCTCGGCGAAGAAGACGCCGTGGCCATGATCGTCGACGGCTTCTGCAAGGAAGTCTTCAAGGAACTGCCGATGGAATTCGCGGTGGAAGCGAAAGCGTTGCTGGAGATTTCGCTGGAGGGGGCGGTGGGGTAAAAAAAGGTTTCAGGGTTCAGGGTTCAGGTTTCAGGAAAACCGGAACCCGGAACCCGTCTTTTCCTGAACCCTGAAACCTGAACCCTGAAACCTCAGTCCTTGAACCTTAACCCTTAACCCCAAACCCTGATCCAATGCTTTCCATCCAAAACCTGAAAGTCGCCGTCAACGGCAAGGAAATCCTGCAAGGCCTGGACCTGAATGTCGGTCCCGGTGAACTGCACGCCATCATGGGGCCGAACGGTTCCGGCAAGTCGACCCTGGGCTATGCCCTGGCTGGACGGGATGGCTACGAGATTACCGGCGGGTCGGTCGAGTTCGAGGGCCAGGATCTGGCTGAGCTCGAACCCGAGGAGCGCGCCGCTGCCGGCCTGTTTCTGGCCTTCCAGTACCCGGTCGAAATTCCCGGCGTCAACAACGCCTACTTTCTGCGCGCAGCACTCAATGCCCAGCGCAAGGCGCGTGGCGAGGAGCCGATTGACTCGATGAACTTCCTGAAGACCGTGCGCGAGTCGCTCAAGGACCTGAAGATGGACGAGGCCCTGCTCAAGCGCGCCGTCAATGAGGGTTTCTCCGGCGGTGAGAAGAAGCGCAACGAGATCGTCCAGATGGCCGTGCTGCAACCGAAGCTGGCCATCCTCGACGAAACGGATTCCGGGCTCGATATCGACGCGTTGAAGCTGGTCGCCGAGGGCATCAATCGCCTGCGTGACGACAAGCGTTCGTTCGTGGTCATCACCCACTACCAGCGCCTGCTGGACTACCTGACCCCGGACCGGGTTCACGTCCTCTCCGAGGGCCGCATCGTCGAAAGCGGCGGCCAGGAGCTGTCCAAGCGTCTGGAATCGGAAGGTTATGCCTTTCTGGAGGAAAGTCCCTCATGAGTGCCCTGATCGACAGCCTGGCCGCCGAGGCGCGCCTGCCGGCCGACGATCATGCCCAGGTGCGCCGGGGCGCCCGCAAGGCGCTGCTGCAGTACGGTTTCCCGGATATGAAGACCGAGGCCTGGAAGTACACCTCCCTGCGGGTGCTGGAAAAGCGCGAGTTCAGCGCGGAAAAGCCGGCACCGAGTGACCGGCCGGTGCTTCCTTTCGAAGCCGTGGTGCTGCACTTTGACAACGGGATACTGGCCACCGACGGCCTGGACCTGCCCGAAGGCGTCAGCCTGGTGCCCCAGACCGGCGACCAACTGGCCGTGGCAGACTACGGAGACAGATCCGGTGCCTTCGCCTGGCTCAACCTGGCCCGCTTCGAGCAGGCCTGGCACCTGCGCATCGAAGGTCGCCTCGAGCGGCCGCTGGTTATCGCGACCGGCACGGCCGAAGACTTCCAGGGCGATGTCCATCCGCGCCTGTTCATTGAACTGGCCGCGGGCGCACAGGCCGAGGTGGTCGAGGTCCAGCAGGATCGCGGCCAGGGCCTGGTCAACATTGTCCAGGACATAACGCTGGGGCCCGGCGCCATCCTGCGCCACCTGGTCAGCCGCCGGGTAGCCCAGTCGGCCTGGATTCAGCGCAGCGCGGTGACGCTGGCCCGGGATGCCGACTACCGCTTCCATGTGCTTGACCGCGGCGGCCGCCTGACCCGGCATGATCTGAACGCTACGCTGGTGGGTGCTGGCGCCAATGCCGAAATCGACGGCACGGTGCTGGTCAACGATCGCCAGCATGTTGATTTCCACACCGCCATTGACCATCAGGTCGGCCACACCAACAGCCGGGAATCCTTTCGCATCCTGGCCGACGGCAGCGGCGTGGGCGTGTTCAACGGGCGTATTCATATTGCCCGGGGTGCCGACGACAGTCATTCCGACCTCAACACCGCCAACCTGCTGTTGAGCGAATCGGCCCGGATCAACGCCAAGCCCGAACTGGAAATCTACGCCGAAGAGGTGACCGCCAGCCACGGCGCCACCATCGGTCAGCTCGACGACACCGCCCTGTTCTACATGCGCTCCCGCGGCATCCCGGCCAGCGAAGCCGCCGCCTTGCTCAAACAAGGCTTCGCCGCCGCACCGCTGGAAAACATCCAGCCCGAACCCATCCGCACCTGGCTGCTGGGCGAGTTGAAAAACATGATGTGAAACCACCGAAAACACCGAAGGACACCGAAAAGGGATTTGCATGCTTTGAATATTTTCCTTCGTCCCACGGTTCTTGGAGCTCTCGAGGTTTCCCACGGCAAGCGGTAGTGACAAGTCAACGCTGAGATCATGTGTCTTGAGATTTTCTTCGGTGTTTTCAGTGGTTACAAGGTCTTTCAGGCTTTTTGAGGTTTTTGCAGACAACGGATAGCGGCAAGTCAGCGTTGAGATACGCTCCCTTGACCCTTTTATTCGGTGTCTTCGGTGTTTTCGGTGGTTACAAGGTCTTTCAGGCTTTTTGAGGTTTTTGCAGACAACGGATAGCGGCAAGTCAGCGTTGAGATACGCTCCCTTGACCCTTTTATTCGGTGTCTTCGGTGTTTTCGGTGGTTACAAGGTCTTTCAGGCTTTTTGAGGTTTTTGCAGACAACGGATAGCGGCAAGTCAGCGTTGAGATACGCTCCCTTGACCCTTTTATTCGGTGTCTTCGGTGTTTTCGGTGGTTACAAGGTCTTTCAAAGTTATGGAAATCGTCAAGTCAGGTGTAAGAGAGCAACTGGATGTGCATCGGCTGCGCGAGCAGTTTCCGGTGCTCGCGCGCCAGGTGCACGGCAAACCGCTGGTGTACCTGGACAACGCCGCCACCGCCCAGCGACCGCTGGCGGTGATCGAGGCCATTGACGGTTTCTACCGCAATTACAACGCCAACGTGCACCGCGGCGTGCACCAGCTGTCGGTGGAGGCCTCCGAGGCCTTCGAGCAATCGCGCCAGGCCGTGCGCCGCCTGCTCAACGCGCGTTCCGAGCGCGAGATCATCTTCACCCGCGGCACCACCGAGGCCATCAACCTGGTCGCCAACAGCTACCTGCGCCCGACCATCCAGGCCGGTGACGAAATCCTGGTCAGCCACATGGAGCACCACTCCAACATCGTGCCCTGGCAGCTTTTGTGCGAGCAGACCGGCGCGGTGCTCAAGGTCATGCCGATCAACCAGCGCGGCGAACTGCTGCTCGATGAAGCCGAGGCCATGATCAGCGAACGCACGAAGCTGATCGGCATCGTGCATGTCTCCAACGCCCTGGGCACGGTCAACCCGGTCGCCGAACTGTGTGCCCTGGCAAAACAGCACGGCGTGCCGGTGCTGGTTGACGGCGCCCAGGCCACGCCGCACGAGAAAGTCGATGTCCAGGCCCTGGGCTGTGACTTTTACGCCCTGTCAGCCCACAAGATGTATGGTCCTACCGGGATCGGTGCGCTGTGGGGCAGGGAAGAACTGCTCGAGGCCATGCCACCCTGGCAAGGCGGCGGTGAAATGATCACCCGGGTCAGCTTCGACGGCACGACCTACAACGAGCTGCCGCACAAGTTCGAGGCCGGCACACCGAATATCGCCGGTGCCATCGGCCTGGGTGCGGCGGTCAAGTGGCTCGAGGATATCGGCGTCGAGCGCATCGCTGCCCACGAACAGAAGTTGCTGGACCATGCCACCGAGCGCATGAGTGAAGTCGAGGGCCTGACCATCATCGGCCAGGCCGCGCACAAGGGCCCGGTGGTGGCATTCACCCTGGACGGGGTCCATCCCAACGACCTGGGCACCATCATCGACCACCACGGTGTCGCCATTCGCACCGGCCACCACTGCGCCATGCCGGTCATGCAGTTCTTCGGCGTCGCCGCTACCGCACGCGTCTCGTTCGCCTGCTACAACCTGCGCGCCGAAATCGACGTCTTCCTCGACGCCCTGGAAAAAGCCCGCAAGATGCTGACCTGAG
>RECK01000316.1 GCA_007694055.1 Wenzhouxiangella sp. | reverse complement strand
TGCCGCTCGACGATCTGGTAGAGCAGTGTTTGTGCGGGTCGGTGGCGCTGGTACCCAACACTTTCCATGTCCAGACTGCCTGGCCCTCGGCCGCTTGCGTCATGCCAAACGGCAGGATCGCAAGCAGCGAGCACACTGTCAGTCGGTCAATGGCTCGTTATCGAGTAGGTAATCGACCCGACAGGGCGGGTCGCGGGCGTCGAGATGGGTCTCGTCAAGAATGGCGGGCTATCAAGGGGGCTGGGGTTTGGGCTGGGCCAGTCCGCGAATTTGCGGCGGGAGCTCGACCGGAGTCTTTCTGAGCCGATTCCAGACTGGCGCTGGCTTGCGGCGGCGGGGATTCGGCAGCTGGGCCGGGGCGATAGCCGGAGGTTGCTGGCGGCCTATTCCCTCGATTTGGAGCCCACGGTCTAGGCAGACAATGACGAATCGAAAGGGCTGCTTGCGGGTAAAGCTATCGTGTTCACTGGCGCGATGCGTTCTGGTAGCCGCGATGAAATGCAGGAGCTGGCCAGACAGCTGGGCGCGGTCATCCAGTCTTCAGTCAACAGCAAGACCGATATTCTGGTAGCCGGTGAGCGGGCAGGAAGCAAGTTGACCAAGGACCAGGCGGTGGGCGCGAAGCATGGCAGATCCGTAGACATACCCAGAATCTGGCGGTAAAGCGCGCGGTCATGCATGGGCTGGACTCACAGCGGGGCCAGACGGTAGGCTATCCGAACCGATCAACCCACACAAAACCGGGAAGAGCTCAATTGGCATGCGCTTCGTTCACGACCCCGACGGCACCCGGTTGCCGATCAAGCTCGACTCGACCAGCAACGGTGAGTTTGTGCCTATCCCGCTGGACGAATCCAGCAAGCTGGCCAACCAGATGGCGCAGGACTGGGCGACGGAGAACGCCAGGCGGCTGGGTCTGAGTCGCCGCCAGCTGCTGGTCTCGTCCTGTGGTGCTGCCGGCACCCTGCTGGCCTTCAATGCCGCACGCGCAGCGACAGGCACGACCGGGGGATTTTTCGATTTGCCGGAAGAAGCCGCGCTGGATGAAGCCGCGGCCAGGTCGGTACTCGAAGGCAATGAATTCATCTTTGACGTGCAAGGGCATTTCGTCAATCCCACCGGCGCCTGGCTGGATCGGCTGCCGGAAGAGGCGCGGCCGCTGTCCGGGTTCGAGCATGCCGGCTGTGCGCTGGGAGTCGGTGAGAACGACCGCTCCTATCTGAAATGTTTCGGCCCGGATGCCTTCGTCCAGGATGTGTTCATGGACTCAGACACCGACTTGATGGTGCTGTCTTTTGTCCCGTCAACCCGCGAAGGTGAGCCGCTGACCATCGAAGAAGCCGCGGCAGCGCGGGCGATTGTTGACCAGCTCGACGGTACCCACCGACTCTATCTGCACGGCCGCGTCAACCCCAACCAGAAGGGTGATATTGAAGACATGCAGCGACTGCGCGACGAGTTCGGTGTCGTTGCCTGGAAGACTTATACCCAGTGGGGGCCAGATGGCAAGGGCTACTGGCTGAGTGATGAAGATACCGGCATTCCGTTCCTGGAAAAGGCCCTGGCGTTGGGCGTCAAGATCATTACCGTGCACAAGGGCATCCCCTTTGGCCGGCAATCCTACGAGCATTCCCTGTGCGACGACATCGGTGTGGTCGCCAAGCGCTACCCTGAGCTGAAGTTCCTCGTCTACCATTCTGGCTTTGTCCCCGGTCAGGCCGAAAAGCCTTACGACCCGGAACACAACGACGGTATCGATTCATTGATCAAGACCGTGATCGAAAATGACATTGGCCATCATTCCAACGTCTATGCCGAGCTCGGTTCGACCTGGCGCTTTCTGATGCGCGATCCGGATTCGGCTGCCCATGGCATGGGCAAGCTGATCAAGTATCTGGGCGAAGACAACGTCCTCTGGGGCACTGATTCCATCTGGTATGGTTCCCCTCAGGATCAGATCCAGGCCTTTCGCGCCTTCCAGATTTCCGAAGAATACCGCGAGCGTTACGGTTACCCGGAGATCACGCCAGCGATCAAGCGCAAGATTTTCGGCCTTAACGCGCTCAAACCCTATGAAGTTGAAGAATCCATCGTGCGGGAGCTTGTCGGCAGCGATCGGGTCGCCCAGGCCCGGGCCAGCTATCGCGAGCATCCTGATCCGCACTATCGAACCAATGGTCCGAAGACCAGGCGCGAGTTCCTCAACCTGATGCGCTGGACCGGCGGTCAGGCAGCTTGATCTGGGTGGCGTTTGGCCGTTGCTATGCGGGCCGAATGTTCTGGTTGACCCTGAACAGGTTGCCCGGGTCATACTTGGACTTGATCTGGGCAAGACGGTCGTAGTTCTTGCCGTAGCTGGCGCGCACTCGTTCCTCGCCTTCATCTTCCATCATGAAATTGACGTAGCCGCCCGCCTTGTTGAAGGCGTGGACTGCTTTCCAGTAGTCGCGCGCCCATGAGGCCAGCGCTCCTGCGTTGTCGGGTTCGGGGTCAACACCGGCAATCACCATCGACCAGTTGGCATCGCGGGCGCGCCATGCCGTTTCGTCGGCGCTCACGCGATGAACGGCGCCATTGATCGGATAAAGGTGCATCAGCGACAGCTGGCTTGGAGATTTTGCCGCCTCGGCGATATGGCGGTCGATGGCTTCATCCGGCAGTTCGTGGACGAAATCGCCCTTCCAATACCATTGCAGGCCCGGGGGGAAGAATGGGTCAAACATGGCCTGTAGCGCCGGGAATGGCAGGTCCTGCATCCAGTTGAACATCGGCGCGGGCAAGGCCTCGAGCAGCGGTGCCAGGGCTTTCTGTCCGGCATTTGCCGGGCCGTCGTAGCAGCCGACGATGGCGCAGGCATCCTGGCCCCAGTGCTCGCGAGGGAAGGGGTCGGTTGGGAGAACGCGCTTCAACCCCACAAAGATGCCAAGCGACTCGGGCGCGCCGGGCAGGAAGTCGCGATAGGCGCGCATGACCTGACTGGCATGCCTGGCCTCCCAGAAAATCGGTCCGCCGAAAACCGTGCTCACCGGATGGGCCCGAAACAGGAAGCTGGTCACGACGCCGAAATTGCCGCCGCCGCCGCGCAGCGCCCAGAACAATTCCGGATGCTCCTGCTCGCTGGTGGTCACGAATCGACCGTCGGCAAGCACGACGTCTGCGGAAAGCAGATTGTCAATCGTCAGCCCGTACTTGCGCGACAGATAACCGCTGCCACCACCCAGAGTCAGACCGGCAATGCCGGTGGTCGAGATGATGCCTGCCGGCACTGCAAGGCCGAAGGCATGGGTGGCGTGATCCATATCGCCCTGGGTACAGCCAGCATCAACCCGCACTGTTCGGTCAGAGGGATCAACTCGAATGCCGGTCATTTCTGACAGGTCTATCACAAGGCCGTCGTCGCAACTTCCGAGTCCCGGCCCGTTATGGCCGCCACCGCGGATAGCGAGGAGCAGGCCATGCTCGCGTCCAAAATTTACCGCAGTGATGACATCGGCGACGTTGGCGCAGCGTGCAATCATCCGCGGCCGCTTGTCGATCATGCCGTTGTAAAGCGCGCGCGCCTCGTCATAGTCGGCGTCCTCTGGCCGGATCAAACGTCCGCGCAGCTCGCTGGTCAGCGCCTTGGCGATCTCGTCATTCATCTTCTTCTCCTGCTCTGGCCGGCAACCGGATGGTCCGGCACGTCTTCGTGCCCACATCAAGTATGAAGAAGGCGCCTGGGCATCGGAAGGCTCATCCGTGCCAATTACAGGGGGCGAATGTGACAAAGCGGGCAAGTCGCGCTATAAATGGGTCAGGACTTGTGCAGATGCTGACGTGCCTCGAAGCGCCGGAACCCAAGCAGAGCCGCTAGATGTCGTGATCGTGCTGGTCAATGACGGTCACGCATCAACGGCGGTTGGGCCGATGGAGGTGTTTTCTTCCGCTGGCAGGCTATGGGACGAAATCAGCGGCGTCACGCCGCGTTCGCGCTTTCGCGTGTCGACGGCGTCGGTTGACGGCGCGCCGGTTGAAAGCGCTTTTGGCCTGCGCGTCTTGCCCGATCAGTCGCTCGCCGAGGTGGCTCATGCCGATCTTGTTTTCGTGCCATCGTCGGGAATAATGCCCGATGAAGTGATGCAGCGCCATGCCGTCTTGCTGCCCTGGCTGGTCGAGCGGCATGCCCAGGGCGCCCTGCTTGCGGCGGTTTGCTCGGGTGCCGCCTTCTTCGCCGAAGCCGGTCTGCTCAACGGCCGGCGCGCCACTACGCACTGGGGGGTTGCCAATGCTTTTGGCCAGCGCTATCCGCAAGTCAATTGGTGTCCAGATCTGCTGATTACGGAGGATGAACGCATCTTCTGTGGTGGCGGCGTTAATGCCGCGACGGACCTGAGCCTGTTTCTGGTCGAGCGATTGTGTGGGCGCGATACAGCAATTGGCTGTGCCAAGGCGCTCATTCTCGACATGCCGCGCACCCATCAGTCCGGTTACGCGATTCTGCCTATTGCCCGGCCGCATGCTGACGCGCGGGTGCGAGAATTCGAGGAGTATTTGAACGCCAGCTTTCACAAAAAACTGTCCATCGACAGCATGGCGCAACGATTCGGCATGAGTCGGCGCAACCTGATCCGGCGCTTCAAGAGTGCTACGGGACATTTACCGAATGCTTACTTGCAAATGATCCGGGTTGCCGCAGCGCGGCGCTTGCTTGAGGAAGGGGCAGACTCGTTGGACCAGGTCGCCATGGAAGTCGGCTACAGCGATGTAGCTCACTTCCGAACATTGTTCAAGCGTCACACCGGTGAGACACCCTCGGCCTACCGGGAACGTTTTCGGTCCAAGCATGGCGCGGTAGCGTAAGCAGCTTATTATTAACCCGGCACCAATGTAGATCGCATTCAGCCGCAGTGTGCCCTTCGGCAGCAAGGCAGCGAAACGCCGCTGTAGTACTTCTACAGCAAGTTTCGATAACGCAGCCTGCCGAAGGGCACACTGCGGCCTTTCTTATGCAACTCAAACAGTTAGGGGCTTCAAGCAGGGCCCGGCTCTGCGTTCTCGCTCTTGGCAAGGTAATCACCCTTGCCGGCGAGCGACGCCTTGATACGGACTCTGCTTGAAGCCCTGAATGTGATCTACATTGGTGCTGGGTTAATATTGGCTATATCCGGATTCCGCGTATAGGAAGTATAAGCGGCCTATTTCCTGATTTCCAGCGGTATCCGAAGCCGTCCAGCGCCGACGTTTAGCACCGGCTACAGGCGGAATCTCAACCAATTTTCCTCTGTCGGGGCCAATCGAATAGCCTCCTACCCCGCTTTTGCCGGTGTTGACCTCTCTCGGCACGAGCGCCACCGGGCCGCGCACGGATGGAACGCGGCCTGAAGTCGGTTTTCTACAGTTCAGTGAGGCAAGCCGATACGCTCCGTCGGCGGCGCTCGGCTTTCCGCCCACAGCCCCGGGAGATCCTTACTGGCCAGGTGAGTCAGTATCCGCTCGATCACCGGTGGGTCCTCTATGGAAGCGATGATCTGGACCGTGCCCCCGCAACTCGGGCAGGTCTCCACATCAATCTGAAAGACCCGCTTGAGGCGCTTCGCCCAGCGCATCGCCGATCGTTGCTCAGCCGGTGTGCGGTCTTCGGTTGGCGTTGTGGGCTTCGCGCCCCTGCCCCGGCGCCCCGGCGTGATCCGAGTCCGATAAGGACTGTTCGGGGCAAATACCCCATGGAACCGGGTCAGGTTCAGCCGTGGCGGTGGCACCAGCACAGGGTTTTGCCCGTGTGCGGTTTGCCGAAGGCAAGAAGCGCTCGGGCAGGGCCCGCCCGTGCGTGCGGCGAGCCGCGCGATGAAGTCGAGCGGCTCGAAGATCACGTGGGTCGTGCCGTCGCGGTACGGGGTTTTCAGGGTGTAGCCGATCTCACCGCGTGAAGTCAGGAACAGTCGCTTCTCCGAGACGGCAGGACGGCAGATGTAGCGGCACAGCCGTTCGAGTTTGTCACGCTGGCAGGCTTTGACCGCGACACCGGCATGTAGAGAAAAGCCAGCTACGTTGCCGGGGCCGCCAGTTGGCCAGTCCTCATCATCGAAAGTCGGCAGAGTCTGGAGGGTGAACACCTTGCGCCCTCGGTGTGGGCCGACGGCGATGCGGTAGGTGACGGAGTGTCCGACCAGATCGGCCATCGGGTCCTCTTCTTCCAGCACATCGCTAAAGTCGAGCTGCTCGGCGTCGCGCTCCA
>RECK01000314.1 GCA_007694055.1 Wenzhouxiangella sp. | reverse complement strand
GCAACGTGCGGCGACGCCATCGAGGTGCCGCTACTCCTGCCGCCCGCGGTGGTACCTCCGGTAACAGCAGACAGAATGCTCTGTCCAGGCGCCATCACATTGGGCTTGACCAGGTTGCTCACCAGGACCGGCCCGCGCGAACTGAAGCTGGATATCTGGTCCTGGAAGTCGGGGTTGCTGGACGATGCGGTTGCCGTTGGCATATTGACCGGCAGAGGCTCACCGGCATCATCGATGGCGGCAAGGATTTGCTCGCCGTCTGACAGTCGAATCATGCCTGCCGGTATGCCGGTATCTTCGAGACCGGCCATTTCAACCGGATCACCCGGTACGTTGTTGATCATGACCACGGCGCGTGCGCCAGCGGCCTCGGCATGTCCAACCTTTTCGCTGAACAGGCAATCGCCGCGCTTGAGCAATGCAACGCTGTCGGCAAAGGCGTTGGCCGGGAAGCTCTCACAGCCCAGCAGGCTGCCGCCGGCGAGGTCGCCGGGCACCAGTGGCGCACCCGAAATGGGCGGCGAGGGCAAACCCGGTCCGCTGCCATAAGTGATGAACCAGGCGCCAACGCCGGTAATGAGAATGCGTTGACCTGTGCGCTGACGGTGCGTACTGCTGCCCACCGCAAAGGCCCACGGCACGTAGGCCGGGAAGCTGATTGAACCGGCATCGGGCCCCGAGTTGCCGGCCGAGGTCACGAAGGGAATGCCGGCCTGCCACAGGTTGAGAACCTGGCGACCGTAGTGGTTGGCCCACGGGCTGATTTCGCTTTCACCGCCGATGGAAAAGTTGACCACATCCACGCCGAGCTCGATCGCGCTCTCGAAGGCCTGCAGAAACGCACTCGAAACACAGCCAGGCTCACCTGCCCGATCATCATATTCCTCTGGCAAGGACTCGTAACAGGCTTTCCAGGACACGATATTGGCCGCCGGTGCCACGCCGGCCAGGCCGTTGGCCCACTCAACGCCGGCCGCGATTCCGGCCACGTGAGTTCCATGGCCATTATTATCCAGGCCCAGGGTTCCCTCGGTGGTGAAATCAAACACACCAACCAGCTTGTCATTGCAGTTGACATCGGGATTGGAGCACAGGCCGCGACCGCTGCCATAGGGATTGGTGAAGCTGAACCCGCCGACCGAAGGGTCATCGGAAAATGCACGGTGGTCGGCGTTGATGCCACTGTCAATCACTCCAACCACGGTTCCGGCGCCGGTGGCAGGCGTCAGACCATTCATGCCGGCGGCCAGGTCACGCGCCCCGATCAATTCGGGTCCGTTCGAGAGCTGGAGCTGATGAATCAGGACCGGCTGGACCGAGCGCACGCCGGGTGTCTCGGCCAGGGCGCGGGCCTCGGCGCTGCTCATGCGCGCGGCAAAGCCGTTCAGGGTATGGCGATAAACCGCCGTGGGCTCGAGATCACGCTGCAGGCGATCGCGGGCGCGCTCCAGCACGCGCGCTTGCTGCCGATCAAGAAAATCGGCGTAGGCAACGACGTGATCCGCCCGTGGATCAAATTTGCCCTGACCGTCGATTCCCGGGGCAGTCGCCCTGGCCGGGCGGGCATTGCCCGGACCCATTGATGCCAGTGACGATTCCGCGCCCCGGAACTCCAGGGTCGGGGCATCGTCAAGCTCGACGATCCAGTGATTGCGCGCGATCTGCGGCTTGGCCGCCATGACGCTGGTGCAGAAGAACAGACTCAGGATCAAGGCTGAACAGCTTGACCAGCGATGAGATTGATCGGATCGGTTCATGTTGCTCATGTACTCCATTTCAAATCATTCCCTTGGTTAACCAACGCGTCGAACCAGCAGATCCGGCTCGCGTCTCTACCCCCGACCCACAAGTATATTGGATTGACGCGCCGACTTTGCGACGCGCTTGTTTCGTCACATGTCAGGAACCGGGCTGATCATCAACCGGTTGGCGCAAGGTAACCAGCTCCTCGGCGCTGGTCGGATGGATGCCGATGGTGCGATCGAAATCGGCCTTGGTCAGCCCGGCGCGCACCGCCACGGCGAATCCCTGCAGCATTTCCGGCGCATCCGGGCCGACGACATGGCAGCCCAGCACGCGCTCACTTTTGGCGTCAACGACCAGTTTCATCAATGCCTTTTCGGTGCGACCGGACAAGGTATATCTCATCGGCGTGAACTGCGAGCGGAAAATGCGCACATTGAAACCCTGCTCGCGGGCCTCGGCCTCGCTCAAACCCACGGTGCCTACCGGGGGCTGGGAAAACACCGCCGCCGGGGTATTGGCGTGATCGACCGGCCGGTCCATGTCGCCAAACTCGGTATCGGCGAAGGCATGGCCCTCCATCAGGGCGACCGGGGTCAATGCGATCCGGTCGGTCACATCACCCACGGCAAAGATGTGGTCGACGCTGGTGCGGCTGTACTCATCGACCTCGATCCGGTTGCCCGGCCCCAGCCGCACGCCGGCGTTTTCCAGGCCCAGTTCCCAGGTGTAGGGTTCACGGCCGGTGGCAAACATGACCGTATCGACGCGCTGTTTCGAACCATCGGACAAGGTCACCTCGACCTCGCCATCGACCTGCTCGAGGCGGGCGGGCTCGACCTGGTAGCGGATATCGATACCCCGCCCGCTCAGGCCAGCCTCGACAGCGCGACGGACGTCATCATCGAAACCGCGCAGGATGAGATCACGTCGGTAAGCCAGGGTGACCTGGCTGCCCAGGCCGTTGAAAATGCCGGCGAACTCGACGGCAATGTAGCCGGCACCGGCAATCAGCACCCGGCGCGGCAGCGCTTCGAGATGAAAAGCCTCGTCGGAAGTGATCCCGATTTCCCGCCCCGGAATGTCCGGAACCCAGGGCCGACCGCCAACGGCAATGAGAATGCGGGCAGCGGAAAAACGCTTGCCGTCAACTTCGACCGTGTGCTCGTCAACCAACCGTCCGCGACCCATGTGCAGGTCGACGCCGGCATTGTCGAGCAGGCGAATGTAGATCTGGTTGAGCCGATCGATCTCGCGATCCTTGGCCGCGATCAGGTCAGGCCAGGAGAACTCGGGCTTTCCGACGCTCCAGCCATAACCGCCGCAATCCTCGAAGGCCTCGCTGAACTGCGAGGCAAAGACCAGCAGTTTTTTCGGCACGCAACCGCGGATCACGCAGGTACCACCGACCCGCGACTCCTCGCAAATGGCCACACGGGCGCCATGCCCGGCAGCGATGCGTGAAGCCCGGACGCCACCGGAACCGGCACCGATCACGAACAGATCGTAGTCGAATTCCTTCACTGCCCTGCTTCCAGGGCAACGCTGTGATACTTGCATTCATGCATTTTACTTGTTCCTTTTGATCCAGGTCATGTCACCGCCGCCGCCAAGATAGAATAATAACGCACCGCCCACTTTCCTCATGGTCTCCGCCGCCTCATGATCAGCACGGTCGAACGCAGCCTGGATGAAAAGCTGCTGCGCGCGTTCCTGAATACTCAATACCTGGTCAACGCCGGGACCGAGCAGCTGTGTATTCGAGTCGGACAGACTCATCCGACCCTTGACCATTACCTGGGCCAGCGCCACTGGGCCATCATCACCGCCAGCAATCCTGCAGCGAGCCGACTTTCCGATGATGAGAACCACGCACGCAACAGGCGTCTTGCCCGAATCGTGGAATCGGCCGGGCTGGACACGCTGCCGGCCACCAATCGCGCCACCGACTCAAGCTGGCCAGATGAACATGGCCTGTTGCTGATTGCCCCCGATGGCGACTGGCTGGCGGATCAGGCCCGCTTGTTCGAGCAATACGGCCTGGTTTCTGGTCAGCCACGGCAGCCGGCACAACTGTGGTTGTTTACCCCCTGCCCGGCGGCACAGAAATACGCCTGGGTGCGGGAGATGGACGCATGAGCATGCTGCTCCAGGCTCGCGCAGTAAGTTTTCGACGCCAGGGTGATCGCATCTTCACCCCGCTTGATGTTGACCTGGTCGCCGGCCAAGCTATTGTCGTCCTTGGCCCCAACGGCTGCGGCAAGACCACGCTTTTGCGCCTGCTCGCCGGCATTCTCGAGCCGGCCGAGGGACAGGTTCAGCGCCATGCGGCTACCGCATTCCTGGGTCACGCTTCAGCCCTGAAGGGCGAGCTGAACTGCCGCGAGAACCTCGAATTCCTGCGCCGTTTCCATGGCTGCCCCGGCATCAGCAGCTCGCGCGCACTGGCCCGAACCGGCCTGACCGGCCTGGGTCTGCGCCCGGCCCGCGCCCTGTCGGCCGGCCAGAAGCGGCGTCTCGGGCTGGCTGGACTGCTGGTTGCGCCGCGACCGATCTGGCTGCTGGATGAGCCCTACGCCAGCCTTGACGACGCCGGTGGCCAACTGGTCGACGAACTGCTCAACGAGCACCTGGACAATGGCGGCAGCGTCGCCTTGTCCACCCATCAGCGCAAACCCTTGCTGACCAGAGCAGCGCGCGAGCTGCAGGTGCAGCGAGCCGAGCAGGAGGAGCCGGCATGAACCTGAGTGCCCTGCCCGCGCTGCTGTTGCGTGACCTGCGCCTGGCCGTACGCCATGGCGGAGAATCACTGATGCCGCTGTTTTTCCTGTTCGCGGTGCTGATCCTGGTGCCGCTGGGCGTGGGTCCCGGACCGAACCTTCTGGCCAGCATCGCCCCGGGCATGATCTGGGTTGCGGCACTGCTGGCCAGCCTGCTGGCCCTGGAAAACCTGTTTCGCCCGGATTTCGAGGACGGCAGCCTGGAGCAATGGTGGCTGGGCCACCTGCCCGTGACCGGTCTGGTCATGACCCGACTGTTCTCGCACTGGCTAATTACCGGCCTGCCCGTCATCCTGTTCGCTCCGCTGGCCGCGCAGATGCTTTACCTGCCCGGTGAAGCGCTGGGTGTGTTGATCCTGAGCCTGCTGATCGGCACCCCGATTCTTTCCCTGGTTGGCGGCCTTGCGGCTGCCCTGACCCTGGGAACGAACCGGGGCAGCGTTTTGTTGTCCATTCTGGTGTTTCCGCTCGTGGTACCCGTGCTGATCTTCGCGACCGGTGCCGTTTCGGCTGCTGCCGACGGCTTTTCGCCGCGCGCCCACCTGGGCCTGCTCACCGCGCTGCTGGTCCTGGCTCTCACCCTGGTTCCACTGGCGGTCACCGCCGCGTTGAGATTGAATATCGAATGATCTGGAAAACACTTAAGGTTGGATTTCACCGGCTTGGCTCACCGCCAACGTTTTACCGCGTCAGCGCCCTGATCAGCCCGTGGCTGTGGGGTGGTTTTGCCCTGTGTACCCTCATCGGGCTGTATTACGCGCTGTACGTGGTCCCACCCGACTACCAGCAAAGCGACAGCTACCGGATCCTGTTCATCCATGTCCCGGCCGCGTGGCAGGCCATGGCCGGCTATATCGTCATGGCCATTCTGGCCGTGATCGCCCTGGTCTGGCGCATCCGCACCACCGAGATCATGGCCATGATGTGCGCACCGATCGGTGCCGCTTTCACCCTGATCTGCCTGGCGACCGGTTCCCTGTGGGGACGCCCCATGTGGGGCACCTGGTGGGCCTGGGACGCGCGCCTGACCTCAATGCTGGTCCTGCTTTTCATCTACCTGGGCATCATGGGGCTGTACGCGGCTTTCGAAGACAGACGCAAGGGCGCACGGGTCGCCTGCATCCTGGTGCTGGTCGGCGTGGTCAACATCCCGATCATCCACTTCTCGGTAGAGTGGTGGACTACCCTGCACCAGGGCGCAACCATTCGCTTTTTCGGCGAATCGACCATGCATTACTCGATGATGCCACCCCTGGTGTGGATGACCATTGCGGTAAAATTGATGTTCGGAGCAGTTTTGCTCGATCGGTCCCGAAATGAGCTCCTTGACCAGGACCGACGCAAGGGCTGGGTGCGCCAGAAAGTTGGAGAGGAAACGTGATTCCACAGTTCGAATATGCATTCTACGTCTGGACCAGCTACGCGATCTTTGCGTTCGTGATCGGCTGGCAGATCGTTCAACCCGTGGTCAGACGCCGTCGCATTCTGGCCGAATTACGCGAAGAACTTGCCCTGGAAACCGGAGCTTACAATGACCCCGACTCGTAAGAAGCGCCTGGCCGTTGTCGGCCTGATCCTGCTCGGCGTGGGTGCCGCGACCGCAATTGCCCTGACTGCACTGAATGATGCGATGCGGTTCTCCATTGGCCCCAGCGAAATCGTCGCCGGTGATTTCCCCGAGGGCCGTCAGCTTCGCCTGGGCGGGCT
>RECK01000313.1 GCA_007694055.1 Wenzhouxiangella sp. | reverse complement strand
ACCAGCGTGGTGCCACTGCCCGAGGGCATGGATGCAAAAACTGCCGGGCCGCTATTCTGCGGCGGCATTACCGTGTTCAACCCGCTGGTCCAGTTTGATATCAAACCGACCGACAAGGTCGCGGTCATCGGCATTGGCGGCCTGGGTCATCTGGCGCTGCAGTTCTTGCGGGCCTGGGGTTGCGAGGTGACAGCCTTTACCTCCAGCGACAGCAAGAGGCAGGAAGCCAGGGAACTGGGAGCGCACCACTGCATCAATTCGCGCAGCGACACCGAGATCGAGCAGGCGGCAGGCCGCTTTGATCTGATCATCTCTACCGTGAATGTCAGCCTGGACTGGAACCTGTATTTGTCAACGTTGAAGGCCAAAGGCCGGCTGCACTTTGTTGGCGCAACGCTGGAGCCGCTGGATATTGGCGTGTTTGGCCTGATCTTGGCCCAGCGCAGCGTGTCCGGCTCACCGGTAGGCAGCCCGGCCACCATTGCCAAAATGCTGGAGTTCGCCGTGCAGCATGACATCAAGCCGGTCGTAGAGACCTTCAAGTTTGGCCAGATCAACGAGGCCTTGGCGCATCTGAAAAGCGGAAAAGCCCGCTATCGCATTGTGCTGGAGCGCTGAGGAGCCTTCGAACCCTGCATGTCCTGGGTTCTGTGGCTTCTCACGGATTCTCAGCGTCTCAATCAAAGGGCCATTGACATGATGCGTATGGCGGCATATGCTTAGGCCTATACTCGCCACGGAGGATGCGTCAATGTCTACATCAGAGCGGCATGTTCGCCTGTTTCGCAACGGGCGCAATCAGGCGTTGCGCATCCCTCGCGAGTATGAACTTGAGGGAGAGGAGGCCATCATCCGCAAGGAGGGTGACCGGCTAATCGTGGAGCCCGTGCGCAAGGGTCGGCTGCTGGCTCTGCTTTCGACCATGAAACCGCTGGAAGAGCACTTTCCGAATGTCGATGAAGACCTGCCCGCGCAGGATGATGTGACGCTGTGAGTGGCAGGCCGACCTATCTGTTGGACACCAACATCATTTCCGATTTGATCCGCAATCCGCAGGGTGCAGTTGCAAACCGTATTGCTGCCGTCGGCGAGGACAGCATCGCCACCAGTATCGTGGTTGCTGCGGAACTTCGCTATGGCGCCGCCAAATCGGGGGGCAGCAAGCTGGCCGACCGGGTCGAGCTTTTGCTCTCTGCCATGGAGGTGCTGCCTCTTGATTCACCGACCGACCGCCGGTACGCGCAGCTACGCGACGACCTGACACGCCAGGGCATGGTCATCGGACCCAACGACCTGCTGATCGCCGCCCATGCTCTGGCTGAAGAATTGACGCTGGTTACTGACAATGTGCGTGAGTTTTCACGAGTCTCTACGCTGGCCGTCGAAAACTGGCTGCGTCAATAGGACGAGTTAGGGGACAGGCATTGAATGAGGCGGGAGCGCTGAGCGGGAAGAAGAGAGGGAGGCGGCCGCGTGGCCCGAAACCGGGGGCCGGACAGCCCGGCGTCCGCTAATCCTCCTTCATCTCTGCGTCAACTGAAGGGTCGGGATCTGTCCGGCTTGCCGGGTTCCCGGGAGTCCGGCATAATCGAGCCATGGAAACCGTAAAGATCGGAAAGAAAGGACAGCTCACGATTCCGCGTCGAATCCTGGAGGAATCAGGTCTGCCAACCGAGTCGCAGGTCATCGTGGAGTCGGAAGCCGACGGCAGCATTCGCCTGCGCCCGGCTGCGATCTACCCCATCGAACTCTACAGCGATGAGCGAATCTCCGAATTCGAGCGCGAGAATCAGCTTCCGGATACGCTCAAGGATCGAGCCAGGAAAAGACTCGGCAAGTAGGAATCCAGCGTGCGGTTATTTCTGGATGCGAACATCCTCTTTTCGGCCGCTTGGAAAGAGGGCGCCGATGCGTTTTTGTTATTCGAATTGGCACAAGCCGGTCACTGCAAACTGACCACATCCGGTCTTGCTCTGGAGGAAGCGCGCCGGAACATCGCTCGCAAGCGCCCTGAACGGCAATCTGCGCTGGCGCGCCTGGGGAAGCTGATGTCACTCGGCCGGGAACCTGGCCAGGCGCACCTGGCGATTGCGCAAACGCATGGCCTGCCTGACAAGGACATCCCGATTCTCGCCGCAGCGATCGCGCAGCGAGCCGATTTGCTGGTCACGGGCGACCGGCGCGATTTCGGACACCTGTACGGGTCAAGCCCCGGTGAAGTCGAAGTTATAGGTCTTGCTGGCGCAATCGAGCGCGTGCTCGACACGCTGGAATAGTCCGGGCGCACGACTTGCTATTGACTCGGCATGCGTAATTGCACGCCGGGTCAATAATTAGCGAGCCCCCACTACTGTCCGACACGTTCAGTGCCTGACCGCCATAACTGACTGATCAAGCGAGAAATAACACGTTTTTATGGGTGTCACCGACTTGAACTCCAGCAGGCACTTGCCCCACGCTTCCCGGATTTGCCCGAGGGAAGCGGATGTACGCGGGAAAGCTGGTTTTCGCCCAACTGATGGAGTTGGCACCCTGGCATACCTTTCGACGGCTGGTCAGCAAGTACAACGGAGACTTCAACGCCCGAACGTTCCGATGCCGGGACCAGTTTCTGTGCATGGCCTTCGCCCAGCTGACTTACCGGCAAAGCTTGAGGGATATCGCCGGATGCCTTCAGGCGCAACCATCCAAGCTTTACCACATGGGTTTGCGTGGCAACGTCACTCGCTCCAACCTTGCCGATGCGAACGAGCGCAGGGATTGGCGCATCTATGCCGAGTTTGCCCAATCGCTGATCGGAACCGCCCGCGGCTTGTATGCCGACGACGATCTCGGACTGGATCTGGACGGGACCGTCTATGCTCTGGATTCCACCACCATCAGCTTGTGTCTGTCGCTGTTTCCATGGGCCGACTTCCGGGAAACGAAGGCGGCCATCAAAATCCATACCCTGCTCGATCTCAGAGGCGCAATCCCAGCGTTTATGCTGGTTTCCGACGGCCTGCTGCACGATGTCAACATCCTGGACCTGCTCGGACCCGAGCCCGGTTCTTTCTACGTGATGGATCGCGCCTATGTCGATTTCGAGCGATTGTTCACGATCAACCAGGCCGGTGCGTTTTTTGTCACGCGCGCCAAAAAGCCGCTGAAGTACAAACGGATGGCTTCGCAGCCGGTCGACAAGTCCCTTGGGTTGATTTGCGATCAGGAAATTGCCCTGACCGGGTTTTACTCGAGAAAGGGCTACCCCCGCACGCTCAGAAGGGTTCGATTGAAAGACCCGGAGACCGGAAAGACTCTGGTGTTTCTGACAAACCATTTCGAGGTCACGGCCAAAACCGTATGCGATCTTTATCGGAGCCGATGGCAGGTCGAGTTGTTTTTCAAATGGATCAAGCAGCATCTTCGAATCAACCAATTCTTCGGTCGTTCGGAGAACGCGGTGAAATGCCAGATCTGGATTGCTGTGGCAACTTACCTGCTCGTTGCGATTGCCAGGAAGCGGCTTCAAGTGCCACTTTCCCTGCACTCAATGCTCCAGATTCTGAGCGTGACGCCATTCGAGAATATCTCATTGAATCAGTTGCTTACCGATATCGGCCCGGGCGAAGATGGCCGGGATGACGATAACCAACTGAAGTTAATATGAATTCTGTCGGACACTAGTGAGCGAGCCCCGTTGACTAGATCCCAGAATTCCTCGTGCTTGTTGGTATGTGGAAACGTTTCATCCGGCGGCGAGACTTCTAGGAAATCGCACAGCGGACCCCAGCCCTCCTTGACCTGATAGACCAGCAGCTGATCGGCTGGAATAACCTGTTTGACGGATTCCACGTGCGCCACGAAAGCGTCGATCAGGCCGGCTTGATCAAGGGTGTCCGGAAAACCGGTCCTGGTGACCACTCGGTGCGCCATCTCCAGCCATTCGTGCATTTCCGGCGGGGCCTGGTCCCTTCCGGCGATGAGCTTCTGTATCGTCGATGAATAGCTGTGTGCCCAGCGCTCGGGGCTGCGATGCGTCAGGATGAATTTGGCCGCTGGATACGCCTTGATCAGTTCCCGGTAAAAGCCGGCCGTCGGCCAATCCACTGCGCTGTTGAAGCCCTCGTAAATCGCATCCCAGTCAGGCCGGCCATCCAGGGCTGCGGACCACAGCGGGACCTGCCGCGACATGTTCTGAAGAACCACTTCCATGTGGTGGCAGGGGCCGAGTCCCAGGCGATTGATCGCAAGCTTCAGCGAAAACGTACCGGTTCGTCCGACACCAGCTCCGAATAGTTTCATTGTCAATTCCTTGTTGTTAGCGGATCAGTGCGTTAAAGCTTGCGCCCGAAGCCGCGGCGCGAACAATCCCGCGACCGTCAATACTTCGTCATTTCTGCCTCTTGGCTTCGACGAAAAAGGGCCGGCGTGTCTGCCGGCCCTGGCGCTATTGATGTTGAATCGATCGTTCAGGGGAAGATCTGGTAGGCGTGACGCGACTCGTTGGTGTCGCCGCATTCGTTGAAGCGGGCATTCAGCTGCGCCGGGACGCTGTCGCTGTTGCGAACTCCCGCCGACCATGCATCATAGGCCTTGCCAAACGTCTCGCCGTTGGCGCTACGGCCAAGCCAGCGAACGGTTTGCAGGTCGTTCTGGTGCACGGGCACTGCGATTTCGGTCTGGTAACCGTAGGCCCCAGCCCATTCATTGAAGTCGCTGACGATCTCAAGGTACTTGGCCAGCGAGCAGTCATCTTTCAGCGTGAAACTGATCACGTCCAGATGGCCGGCATGGCTGGCAGTGGCGACAAATAAAAGCATGGCCCCGATGATTTTCTTCATGGTTGTTTCTCCAGTTGGACGTTCGCGCATACCGGGCGACGGGTTGTCGGTGGTCATGGAGCAAACTGTCCACGAAGACTGCGCCCCCCGCGTCCTCCAGCGCAAGCTGACAAGCGTCAATACTTCGTCATTTCTGCGCGTATCAGTGGTGTCTCGCTGCCTTGCATTGCGAAACCGCCATTCCGTAGGGAAAATCGCCCATTCCGTGCGAAATGGGCGAACCGAGCTGCACTTGGGGCCGATCAGGAATGGAACCTTTCCTGATGCCCTCCGATTGGATCATGCCCTCTACCAATGGGTTCCGGACTTCATTCCCCTGCTCTCGACCAGAACTCATATGGGACCGCATTGTCGTCAAGGAAACTCTGGAGCTTGGCTGCAGCGTCGCCCGAGAACTGATCCCTGAGCGCAGTCAGGACATTGTCGTCACAGGCAAGAGCCATCTTCAGAACTTCCACTCCTGGCGGGCTTATGCTCAAAGCCCATTCGTACTCTGTCATGCCGGGGCCGAAGAAGGCTTCGACAGCAGGCCCAAGGTCTCGTCCTTCGACCACGATGGTCCCGTCATCGTGCAGACTGGCGCCTGTCTGGCGACTGCCACCTTCATCGCGTGTCTCCCGTAGGTCGACGTATTTGAGCATCAGAAAACCCGACGACCTCGAATCAGTACTCCAGTCTGATGCCGCGTTCAGTCCAGATCAGCCAGAGTCACTACCAGATCACGTCGCGATACGTCGACGTTCCAGAATGTATAGGTGTCACCGTCTTCATCGACCAGGCGAATATCGAAAATGGGGCTTCGATACCCGCGTAAATTGACCCGTTGAGACTGTCCAGAACGTAATACGTCACGCCCAAGGACGTCTTCTTCCCAGCTTCGCGCATCTGCGGGGCTGACATACATGTAGACGATTGTGTACCCGGTCTGGTTGGTTATATCGACATAGTAATTCTGCTGGGCTTGAGCCTGCGCTGAAGCACAGCCAAGCAGGATTAAAATCAAAAGACTGAAGGTGGCTCGGGTCAAAGCATTCATTGTGGTTTTTCCTCGGTTCTCGCGCTCGTACTGGAGCGGTGCTGGGTTGTGTGGTAAAGGAGCAAGTGCCTCAAAGTGCCCCTCGGAGGCGAGCTCAGTTTCCATCCTTGTGAACGCTTTGGCAACTATCGGAGCGTTAAAAGTTCGTCATTTTGGGTTTGGCAGCAGATCCGGCCATCCGTACTTGTCCCAGGCCGCCACCAGGCCAATCCGCTCGGCAAATGGCAGGAACTCGGGATGTAGTCGGGTCTGCCGGATGGGCTCGATATCGGCCCAGAGTGACATCAGGCAGTACAAGTTGGCCGGCGTGATCTGCCGGCCTAAGGTCTTGAAGACCATTTCCGCATAGCCCATCCAGATGGCCGGGGCGACGATGCTGGTGTCGCAGGGATCCGGCAGG
>RECK01000312.1 GCA_007694055.1 Wenzhouxiangella sp. | reverse complement strand
CAGGAAATCATTTCCTTGGTGATGTCCTCTCCGTTGGCCGATACGCGTAACTCCAGGTAGCACTCATGCAATTGCGCACGGCCATCGGCGGGCGTGAGAAAACTCTCAGCGGCCCCAGGGCCAAGGTTTCTTATGATGATTAAAGGTTCCAACTTCGCCACTACCTGCATTTTCCTGGTCGTTCTGGGCCTTGCCGGTTGCGGCGGCGATATTGACCCTTCCGACACGACAGACCCGGAGCGTGCTGCCCGTGCACCGCTGCCCGAGCATGATACCGAGGCGACCCATCGTGGCCAGACCGCCGCAGAGCTTGGCCAGCGGCTGGAAGCACAGCTCGAGTCGGGCATGGGCATGATGACGCTGGAACGGATTGCCGAAATGGGTGTTGATGGACTGCCGGCGCGCGAGTCAGTTCGCCGGGTTTTTCAGGCTTCGCCGCCACCAGAAGTCGAACGGAGCCGGGTCGACCTTGTCAGGGCCATGGCGCTGGCAACCCTGGTGCAAATGCAAGCACCCGAGGCCCCCGCTCTTGCTCGGCAAGCTGTTCTGGACAAGGACTTCACAGCGTTCAGCCCCGCCCAGGGCATCGTCATTCGCGCAGCGGTTGCGAGCATGGACGCGGCTGAGCTGCAGTCGGATCTGTTGGCGCTGGTCGACGACGATCCGGCCCATGCCGGGTGGATCCTGCGCGCCGAGGGGCTGCCCGAACCCGGCCAGCAGGCCCTGGCAGTGGCCCTGCTTGATGCGGATCTCGACGACGAAACGGCCCGCTTTCTGATCCGCCGCCTGAATGAATTGAATTTCACGGATGACCAGAAGATCCAGCACCTGCTGAGCTACCGTGAGATTGCTGCCGAGAACCGTGTCGGCACCCACGGCATGCTGGTACGAATCGGTACCCGGGAGGCCCTGGATGCGGCGCTGCAGATCGGTGATCCATCCCCGACCCAACGCGCGGACTTGATTCGCCGATTCGACCTGAAACCCGACGATGAAACTCAGGCATCGGAAGCCAGGTCAACGTCCATGGACGCAATACTGGGGCAGGCGATGGAAACCCGGTCGGCGATGGAGTTTCGCGAGGCGGTCAATGGCATGGAGCGCCTGGATCGGGAAAATGAGGAGCTCCGGGGCGAATTCATCTCCGCCATGATCGAATTATCCACGGCAGCGGCGGTAGAAGGCCATCGGGCCCTGGCCCTGTCCCGGCTGGGTCTGTACCTGCGCCGAAACCGGGAGGTTCCCCTGCAGCCGTCGCTCGGCGTCCTGCTGGCAGCAGCCGGGAATCCGAACAGCCCCGACCTTGTTCGCGAGGCTGCCCAAAAAACCTTCTCCGATTCGTCAAGGGCAATGATCAACCGTGATCCGGAAGGCTATTTTCGCGCGGTCTGGCCGCTGGTTGTCGAGATGACCGACGACAGCGACTTCGATCTTCCGGCTACGGTCATGATGCAAATGGCCGGTTTTCCGGACCATGCGCGGCTGGTCATCGATATCGTCACCGAAGATGCCGGCAAGCTGCCTGACAGCTGGGCGGTCAACCCGATCGCCGCCATTCTCATGCATACCGCTTCCATCCGTCAGCTCAACAGCAGTCCGCGCCGGGAAGCGGCTTCCATCACGCTGGGCCGTTTGCTGGCTTCGCCGCATGCCAGCATTGAATATCTTGAGCCCCACTTGATGGAGCACATGAATGCCATCGCGACTTTCAACAACAACACCGTTGCCGGAATGGCTGGACTGATTGGACCGACCATCTTTGCCGAGCACCAGGCCATGCATCGGGAATTCAGACCGGAAGCACTGGCATCGCTGCTGGAAACCCGGCCGCGCTGGTTCCGAAACAATCCCGAAGCGATAGAAGAATGGAAACAGTTTTTAAGCGAGGTGGTTGCCGCTGAGCGAGCCCATTTCAGTGATTCAGCTCAGGCTGCGCTGGAAGCGTTATAAGCAGCGCCTGGCTGGGTTAAAAAGTCTCCATCGGGGCCCTCGTGCCTGAATCCGGAAATTGGTATGCTCATGTCGCGCCGGCTATCGGGCTCGATGAGACGATCTTAAAGGACCATGAGCGACAACGACGATCTTCGCTGGCAGCGCCAGGCAGCATTGTTTGATGAACTCGCGGATTTGCCCGCACAGGACCGGCATCGTCGTCTCGCCGAAATTGAGAGCGAGGATGCAGAGCAGGCTGCCGAGTTGAAACTGATGCTCGCTGCCGATGCCGCCTCCGGCGTGCTGGACCGCTCGCTCGATGGCATTGCGCCGGAGCTGACGACCAGCCTGGATCGGGATCGTACTGGCACATTGGTCGACCGCTATCGCCTGATTGAGATCTTTGGCCGCGGTGGCATGGGTGAGGTCTGGCTGGCCCGGCGCGAAGACGAAGAAGGCGCGGGGCAGCAGGTGGCAATCAAGATCCTGCGTCGCGGCATGAACAGCGAGGACATCGTTGCGCGTTTCATCCAGGAACGCCGCATTCTGGCCAGCCTGGAGCATCCCGGCATCGCTCGCTTCATCGACGGCGGCATGACCGAAGACAGCCTGCCTTACTTCGTCATGGAGCGGGTCCAGGGCCTGCCGATCACCGAGCATGCCCGGCACCGTTCCTTGAGCGTTCGTGACCGTATGCGCCTGCTGCTGGCCGTTTGCGACGCTGTGGCCTATGCGCAGCAGCGCCTGGTCGTCCACCGCGACCTCAAGCCCAGCAACGTGCTGGTGGATGAGCACGGACGCGTCCGCCTGCTCGACTTTGGCATCGCCAAGCTACTGGAAGACCAGCCGGACGGGCGGGTCACAGCGACCGGGCTGCGCGCCATGTCGCCGGCCTATGCCGCGCCCGAGCAGATTCTCGGCCAGACGATCAGCACGGCAACCGATGTTTATGCGCTGGGGCTGCTGGGCTATGAGCTGCTCACCGACACCTTGCCGCATCGACGCGGCACGGCTTCCCTGGTCGAACTGGCCAGCCAACTGTACCAGGGCCATATCGAGCGGCCCAGCCAGATCCTGCGCCGGGTCTCCACCACGCAACCAGATCTGACCAGCGCACGCTACCGGCGTGAATTGACTCGAGACCTCGAACTGGTTCTGCTGAAAGCGCTGCGTCCGGAGCCCGAGCGACGCTACCCCAGCGCCGCTGCCCTGGCCGCCGATTTGCGGCGCTGGCTGGACGGCGAAGCGGTACTTGCCGCCGGCGACAGTACGCGCTATCGCCTGAAAAAGTTCCTCAGCCGCTACCGCGGCGCCGTCGCCGCCACCGTTCTGGTCATCTTGACCCTGGCCGGGGGGCTGGCCACGGCACTTCACCAGGCGGCCGAGGCACAGCGCCAGGCCGAGCGAGCCGATCTTGAGGCGGCGCGCGCCGAGATGGAGGCTGAAACGGCCATTGCCCAGGCGGCATTGGCCCGGGAACAGGCGAAGCGTGCCAGGCGCGCGGTGGCTTTTCTTACCTCGTTGTTTCGAGACGACGATCCGATGATGGTGGCGGCACGCGGGCGTATGACCATGGACGAAGTTTTCGAGGAAGCGCTGTCGCGGATCGATAGCGGCTTCGAGGATGACCCGGCCTTGAAGGCCGATCTGCTCGATGACTTCGGCGAGATTCTCGCGGTCAAGGGCCGGCTGAATGAAGCCGAGACCCGCATACGCCAGGCCCTGGAGCTGGCTGTTGAGGCCCACGGTCATGATCACCCCGCAGTGGCGGAGTCCCTCGACAATCTGACCTTCCTGGCCCTGATGCGCGGTGATGTGGCCGAGGCATTGGGCTACTCGGAACGCTCGCTGCCGATACGCGAGCAGCACAAGGACGCTGATCTCGCGGCCTATGCCGTGACTGCCAACAACCTCGGCGTGGCCAGCTTCCACAGCGGGCGCCTGGACGAGGCCGCTCGCTGGCTGCGCGTGTCGTTCGACGGCCACAAGCAGGCGCTGGGCGAGGATTCGCCACAAGCCATCAGCGCGCGCAACAATCTTGGTGCCGTGCTGATTACTCTGGGTCGCTACGACGAGGGCGAGGCGATCCTGATGGAGGCGCTGGCGGCGGCCGAGCGCCGGGGTGAGGGCGAATCCGCAGCCATGCTGCCGCTGCTCTCGCGCCTGGTTGCCGTGGCCTACGCTCGCGGCAATCACGCTGCAGAGGCACAACTGACCGAACGGCGCCTGGCGCTGGCCCGCAGCCTGTATCCGGGCGATCACGGCTGGCATGCGGACGCAATGGTCAGTGCCGGCGAACTGGAAGAACGCAGGGGCGGTAACGGTCTTTCGAAGCTTGCCGCTGGGACCGCCATGTACGCCCGACTCGGCAACCCCGATGAGGCCGAGGCGCGCGGCCGCTGGGCCGTCGCGCTGGCCCGGCGCGGCAATCATGAAGAGGCGCTTGCGGTGCTCGGTCCGGTTGCATCGCTGTGCGCCGGAGAGGAGCGGTCAAGATCGACCAACTGTGTTGTAGCCCGGCAATTGGGTGCGAATGCTTTGGTTGCGGCGGGCAAACCGGCAGAGGCCCTGGCGGATATCGATGGCAACCTGGTGCAACTGGCTGTCATGTTCGCCGACGACAATCGCTACCGTGCGGAAGCTTTGGAGATTCGTGGCCGTGCCCTGTACGCGCTGGGACGCGGAGAGGAAGCACGCGCCGACCTGGAGCAGGCGCTCGCCATCCTGGTTTCCATCTATGGGGACGAACACGAGTCGACCCGGCGTGTTTGGTCCGAAATGGAGTCACTGTCCCAGGCAGGACCGACACCCTGAGACCATGTCACGGCGACGGGGATTGCCGCCGCTGTCACGGCAACGGCAAGCTGCCATTATCAGTGTGCCCCGTCATTGCGAAAGTCGTCATGTGGATCGGCTCGCCTTTCCGATTTCCGGGCATTGCCGTCAAGGGCGTGTTTGCCCTGCTGCGTACAGTCGTCCTGCTGCCAGCCAGATAGCTGTGCTACCGCGACCGCGCGGGCTGAAGCTCGGTAAATCCGGGGCCGTCCAGTACCCGGGTTCTTTCAGACCAGCTCACTGGCGTCGATTCAAGGAATCAAGTTTTCGATGGCGACTTCACCTTCCCCGAATTGCAGCTCAAACTCAAAGGCAAGAAACTGCGGTAACGGATCAATGCTCAGCCCCAAGGGCAAGGTCCTCAGACACTCGGCCACATCGTAGCGCGAAGGTTTTTCACGAACCTGGCTTATTGCCCGCCCCGTTTCCAGGCCTTCTTTCGAGAATGCCAGTTGTACATGATAAGTGGAGGTGCTCGGCTCTGGCTCAATCGCTCGCAACTTGTTCCAGCATAGTTCAAGCATGTCTGGCTGCAGCTTATCCTGCAGCGATTGGCGCGCCTGTTCACGAGCCTTTTCAACCGTAGTCGTTTGGGTCTGCATTTCCTCTTGCGCAGGTGTGGACGATCCAGTCATTGCCCTTGGATCCATTTCGAAGCTGCGCTGGCTGTTGACCAGACCGAAATAGACGGCAAACGCCACAAGTACCAGGCCAAAAAAAACAGCGGCGCTGAGAGCTTTGCTTTGCATGTGATTCGGCATCCCTCAGTTCACGTTGACCACCATGGCACTCGTGTATCCCCACTCATAGGAGTTCCAGGACTCAAATTGGGTAGGTGACGAGCTTGCACATAGCCCGAAGCTGTAGGTGCCCGGAGAAAGGCCGGATGCAACCGCCGACAATGTGAACGGAATTCGGGTGTTCTGGGGGACCCGGTTTCCAAAGGTTCCGGAACCGATATTGGTCGGGTTTGCCGTGCTGCCCAAGGGCCGGTAACAAATCCAGAGGCTCAATTGCTGACCTCCGTTTGGCGCAGTACTACCCAGGGACCTCGACGAAACGATGAAAACCCGTTGCCCCGACTCTATCTGAACCGTCACCACGGGAGCTATAAAGTCACGAATGCCTATGGTCTCACTGGAGGGCACCGCAGGGGCGTTGCCAGTTGCAAGTACAGCGGTCACTACGCCGCTGGGTCCGGCGGGGCCAATCGGGCCGATGTCTCCCTGCGGGCCTGCGGGGCCGGCCGGACCCTGTGGACCGGCCGGTCCTGCTGCCCCGGTTTCACCCTGTGGTCCAGTCTCGCCCTGTGACCCTGGTGGACCATCGGGCCCTTGCGGTCCGGCGGCCCCTTGTGGTCCTTGGGGACCTTCAGGACCTTGTAGACCCTGCGGGCCTATGGGACCCGGATCACCCTGAGGTCCGGCTTCACCCTGAGGTCCGACTTCGCCCTGAGGGCCCTCTGGTCCCGCCGGGCCTTCCGGTCCTGCCGGCCCGGTCGTTC
>RECK01000311.1 GCA_007694055.1 Wenzhouxiangella sp. | reverse complement strand
TCACGAGGGTAGCTCATGATCAAGACCGGACTCGCAGGGAAGTCCCCCGCATTTATCGTATTGCTCGCGCTCATGCTGGCTCTGCCAGGCTTGGGGACGGTTCTGGCCGGCAACGGCACGCCGCCTGACTTCGGCGGTACCTTGACCGTCGGCGGCAGCGTCGAGCAGATCTACATTGTTCACGCCGATCCGAACACGCCGGTCAGCATCAGCGGACCGGGCGGTTTCAGTTTTACTGGTTCTACCGACGCCTGGGGCGGCCTGGTACTGCGCGAGGTGCCGCCCGGCAACTACCAGGTGTCTCTGGGCGGATTGCGCGGCGCCGGTCTTTCGGTCGACGTGCTGGCGCCTGACGACCATCCACCGCCATCGTTCTACAGCGCCCAGAATCTGGACCCGAGCAGCGGTTACTTTGAAACCCGCGACGGCACTTTGCTGGCCTACCAGGTCGTGCTGCCTGACCCGGCCGTGTTTGGCCCCGGCCCCTACCCGGTAGTGATCGACTACTCGGCTTATCGTCCGTCGATCAATTTCTTCGATGGCGTGGGCTCGCGCTTCCCGGCGCTGGGCTATGCGGCGGTCGGTGTCAACATGCGCGGCTCGGCCTGTTCGGGTGGCTCGTTTGATTACTTCGAGCAAATCCAGGCCATCGACGGTTACGACATGGTCGAGGTCATCGCGGCCCAGGACTGGTCGGATGGGGTCGCCCTGATCGGCAAGTCTTACCCGGGGATCAGCCAGCTGTTCGTGGCCGCCACCCAGCCGCCGTCGCTGGATGCCATCGTGCCCGGTCACGTTATCGGGGAGTTCTACCGTGACGTCGCTTATCCGGGTGGTGTGTTGAATTTCGCTTTCGCCGCCGTGTTCAGCCAGGATCAGGATGCCCGTTCGGCCTGGCCCAGCGCCTACTCGCAGGTCAATGATCGTACCGACCCGTCCAACCCGCTGTTTGATCCGGTCTGCCTGGAGAACCAGGCCCTTAGGCTGCAGAACGTCAGCATGGAGGCCGGCATTTTCGGCAATCCCTACGATGGTCCCTATTGGCAGGGCAGGGCGCCGGAGAACCTGGTCGGCAATATCCAGGTTCCCACCTTGCTGGTCAATGCCTGGCAGGACGAGCAGACCGGTGGTGGACCGGCCAAGCTGCTGCAGCGTTTCCAGCCGTCGGTTCCGGCCCGCTTGCTGGGCATGAACGGGGATCACGGCGAATATTTCCGCGGTGATATCTGGGAAGAAATCGTTCGTTTTCTGGATATCTACCTGGGTGGCAGCACGGCCGCAGAAGTTGCCGCCTACGAGGCCGAGCCGCCGGTGGAGATTCTGTTCGAGGTCGATTCGAATGGACTGGCTGCCAGCCGTTTGAGTCTGCCCAGTTTCGAGGCGGCCGGCAACGGTCGGCGCTGGTGGCTGGAGTCGGGTTCGCTGTTCAGCACCGCGGCTTCCGAGTCCGGAACCAGCACGTTCAACTACGATCCGCCAGGGCTGCTGGACTTTGCCGGCGGCTGGCTGATGCCGGGTCAGAACCAGTGGCTGCCGCCTTTGCAGGACAGGGCTACCTTTACCTCGGCGCCGCTGGATAACCAGCTGGTGATGGCCGGCTCGGGTTCGGTGGACCTCTGGGTTGCGGCAACCGAAACCGTCGTTGACCTGGAAGTTACCCTGACCGAAATTCGCCCCGATGGCTCCGAAATGCTGATTCAATCCGGCTGGCTTCGCACCACTGCCAGGGCGCTGGATCCCAGTTCGACAACGTTGCGGCCGCGTCATACTCACCGGGTCGAGGATGAGCAGCCGCTGGACCCGGACGGCTTCGTCCCGGTACGTGTCGAGCTGTTTCCCTTTGCCCACGTGTTCCGGGCCGGTTCGCGCATTCGCATCACGGTCGACGGACCGGGCGGCAATCGCTGGCGCTGGGGCTTCGCGCCCGCTCCGGGAGGCGGTGATGCCGAGGTCACGATCGCTCATGGCCCGGACTACCCATCGTCGGTGGCGCTGCCGGTGGTCAATGCCAGCGTGATGGCCGGCGACTACCCGGTTTGCAGTCCGGCGGAATTCTCCAGCGCGGTCAGCAGCCAACCCTGCCGCGAGGCCACGGGTTTTCTCGGCCCCGACGAAGATCGCGGCGCGCTTCCCGCAGCCGTGCCGGTGCCTGTCATGGGTCCGCTGGTGGTGGCCATCATGAGCCTGCTGGTGCTGCTGGCCGGCCTGTCTGGTCAGCGCCGGCAGGCGGCTCGGCGCTGATCAGGGGAAACCCGACCGGGACCGGGCCAGCTGGCCCGGTCCTGGCTGATCCAAGGCCGATGTCTGGCTGGCTCAGTCTTCCAGGGTAAAGCCGACTTCGATGGTGACCTGCCAGTGAGCCACCTGGCCATTTTCGATGTGGCCGCGGGTGTCGACGACCTGGAACCAGCGCATGTTCTTGACGGTGCGCGATGCCTTGGCCAGGGCCTGCTTGACGGCGCTTTCAATGCTCTCGGTCGATGAACCGGTCAGCTTGATCTGCTTGTAGACGTGGTCGCTCATGATTTCTCCTTTTCATGCCCCTTGAGAATTTCCGATAATCTGCGCGTGCAGGTTCATGATCACCCCTGCCTGTAACCATAGCAGACCCATGTGCTCGCAGTTGCTGAGTACCGAACCATGAAATCACGTTCAGGTGCACCGTCATGATTGGATTGCTGCAACGAGTGGCTCAAGCCAGTGTCAAGGTTTGCGGAGAAACGATCGGAGAGATCGGCCCGGGCCTTCTGGTGCTGGTGGGTTTCGAGCGCGAGGATCGGGAAGCGCGTCTGGATCGGTTCCTGGAACGCTTGCTCAATTACCGGGTATTCGCTGACCAGCAGGGGCGTATGAACCTCAGCCTGCGCAACGCCGGCGGTGGCTTGCTGCTGGTGCCCCAGTTCACCCTGGCCGCCGATACCAACTCGGGTAATCGCCCCAGCTTCACGCCGGCAGCAGCGCCCGAGCAGGGTGAGGCGCTGTTCAATGCCCTGGTCGAACGTGCTCGCGGTGCCTGGCCCGAAGTGCAGACTGGACAGTTCGGGGCGGACATGAAGGTGGGTCTGGTCAACGATGGCCCGGTCACGTTCTGGATACAGGTGAATTGATCAAGCGTCTTTCAGCATTCGGGCCAGGGTGTTGCGGCTGATTCCAAGGCGACGTGCCGCCTCGGACTGGTTGCCGTTGCAGGCCTCGACTGCCACTTGGGCAAGCTGGTTTTCGAAGGCCTGCTTGAAGCGATCGTAGACCGCCCCGCTGTCCTGCTCCATTTCCTGCTGAACGCTTCGGGCCAGGTCGTTTTGCCAGTCTTCGGCCGCGGCGGGGTTGTTGTTGCCTGGCGTACGATGTTCCCGCGGCAGGTCGTCGATGCCAATGACCGGAGCGGGTGCCAGCGCGGCCAATGACTGGCACAGATGCTTGAGTTCGCGCACGTTACCGGGCCAGCGCAACTGGGCCAGGTGCCGGAGCAGGGCCTTGTCGGCAAGCTTCGGTGGCAGACGGAACTCACGACCGGCCTCGCGCAGGAAGTGCCGGGTCAGCTCGGGGATGTCTTCGCGACGCTCGCGCAGCGGCGGCACGTGCAAGGCGATTACCTTCAGGCGGTGATAGAGGTCTGCCCGGAAGCTTCCCTCTTCGACGCGCCGGGCCAGGTCGCGATGGGTGGCAGTGATGATACGGGCATCGGTGCGGATCAGGTCGCGTCCACCGAGACGGTAGTACTCGCCTTCGGCCAGCACGCGCAGCAGGCGCGACTGGAGGCTTAGCGGCATGTCGCCGATTTCATCCAGGAACAGGGTGCCCCCGCGTGCCTGCTCGAAACGACCGCTGCGCTGCTCGCTGGCGCCGGTGAAGGCGCCTTTCTCGTGGCCGAATAGTTCCGATTCCAGCAAGTCCTCCGGAATGGCGGCGGTGTTGATCGCCACGAACGGGCCATCGACGCGCGGTGAGTGATTGTGCAGGGCGCGCGCGATCAGCTCCTTGCCAGTGCCGGTCTCGCCGGTGATCAGCACCGGGATGGCGCTGGCCGACAGCCGGCCGATCATGCGGATCAGGTCCTGGAAGGCCGGCGAAGAGCCAATCAGGCCGGCATTGCGTTCGCCGGCGGCCAGTTCGTCTTCGGCCACGGTCAGTGCCTTGCGCACCAGGCGACCTACCTCGTCGAGGTCGAAGGGCTTGGCCAGGAATTCAAAGGCACCGCCCTGGAACGCCCGAACCGCCGAGTCGACGTCCGTATAGGCGGTCATGATGATGACCGGCAGTTCGGGGAGTTGCTGACGCAGCTCCTGCATCAGGATCAGGCCGCTTTCGTTTTTCAGGCGGATGTCGGCAATGACCAGGTCGGGCTGGCTGCGCCGCAGGGCGGTATGCAGTTCGTCCCCGGTGGCGAAGGTGCGAACGGGAATCTTGAGGCCGCGCAGATACTCCTCCAGCACGTAACGAATGCCGGGATCATCGTCGATAACCCAGACCCGCTCAGTCATCGTGCGGGGCCTGTTCGGGCCGGGGCTGGATCAAGGGCAGGCGGACGCGAAAGCGGCAGCCGTCGACCAGCACAATGTGTTCGATCAGGCCGGCGTGGCGACGGGCAATCTGCTGGGCCACGGCCAGGCCGAAGCCGGAGCCTGATTCCCTGCCGGTCACCAGGGGCAGAAACAAGCGGTCCCTGATCTGGTCAGGTACGCCTGGGCCGTCGTCGTCGATATCGATCCGGATCGCATGCCGGGCTGGGCCATCGACCAGCGGTGAATGGTGCTCGATACGGCTGGTCAGGCTCAGCTGCCCGGCACCGGCCTGGGCCGCGTTGCGCAACAGGTTCAGGAACAGCTGGCGCAGCGCGTTACCGTCGGCCAGAATTTCCGGGATGCTCGGGTCGAAACGGCGGACCAGATTCAGGCGGCCCTGGTGTTCGGCCTGGACCAGTTCGGCGGCCTCGTCCAGCACCCGGTGCAGATTGGTCGAACCCATGGCTGCTTCGCCATCGCCTGCAAAGTCGTCGATCAGTGCGGTAATGCGGTCGACTTCGCGCTGAATCATGTTGGCGTGGCGCCGAAGTGCGTCGTCTCTGCTTCCGGACGCGATCAGCTGGGCCGCGCCGCGCACACCAGCCAGCGGGTTGCGCAGTTCGTGGGCCAGGGCGCGGGTGAGCAGGGTCATGGCCTGTTGACGATCGGCGCGTTCGGTCATCTCACGCTGGCGCAGACGCTCGGACAATGGGTGCAGTTCGATCAGTACGTCCTCGCCGGTGGCTTGCAAGGTGACATCGACCGGCTGACCGCTGTCTTCCAGTCCGCTTTCTGAGACCTGGATGGTGGGTCCGTGATCGGCCACCTGTCGCCGCCAGCTGGCCAGGGATGTTGACAGGTCGGCAAGGTCCAGGCCGGAGACTTCGCGCGCTCGCCGGCCGAGCATACGGGCTGCGGCCTGATTCAGCCAGGCCACCTGGCCGGCCCGGTTGACGCGAATCAGTCCGGTCACCAGGTCATCCGGATCGAATGAACTCAATCGGGGTTCAACCTCGCGGTCTGGCCCATGTAAAAGGTAACCGCGTCGGTGGTCGCCAGGACTCGACCGGCGGCGGTCTGAAGTTCGGCGCGCACGGTGTTTTCGCCCGGCTCCATCGACTGGAAGTCGGCGCTCATGCTGTGGATTGGCGGCTGCGCCGTGTCGTTGATGAAGATGACAATCTGTGCCGTGGGTGGAATCTGGATGTCGCTGTCCAGGGTGACGGTCAAAGTGTCTTCGGCGCTGAAGATGTGCTCCTGGTCGTCCGGTGAGACGATGCGAAAATTCATCGCCGGGGCGTCGTCGCGCTCGCTGGCTTCGGGTATGGGGATTTCCGCTTCTTCACCCTGTACGACATTGATCTCAGGCAGGCGCATGGGCTCGGCGTTGTCCGACGGCTTCTGATCGGTGTAGGTGATGTTGCCGTGTTCGTCAACGATCTTGTAGATCGGCTGAGCAGCGAGCGGCATGCTGATCAGGCACAGGGCAAGCAGTGTCATCAGGGTTTTCATGGGTATATCCTGCGGCTCGTATGCAAGGCATTGTAGTCCATGGACTTGTTTGACAGCCAGATCAGGCATAAGGTCGTTCAAGCCCTGATTGGCCAGATACAGCCTCTTGCGAGAGGAAGGGGGTGAAAGGCGTAGCCCGGGGCCAGGAGCGGAGGTGGACTCCACTGCTCTTGGCGCATGGTCGAGACTTTGGGAAAAGAGGTTGGAAGGGTGGAGGCCAGGTGCCGAGTGGCCCTGCCCGGTGCCGGGCCCGAGGTGAGCGGCGTGGTT
>RECK01000141.1 GCA_007694055.1 Wenzhouxiangella sp. | reverse complement strand
TCCAGCATGGCCAGCAGCTGGGCCGACACGTAGCGCATTTTCGACAGCAGGTGGCCGCCGCGCTTGCGCCGCCGCTCCATGCCCTCCAGCCACTCGGGTTTACCGAAAACGACGATGGCCTCGGCCGTCATGGCTCCATTCTTGGTGGCTCCGAAGGAAAGGACATCGACACCGGCCTGCCAGGTAATTTCCGCCGGCCGACAGTCCAGCCAGGCAACGGCATTGGCAAAACGGGCCCCGTCCATGTGCAGATAAAGCCCGCGCTGGTGGGCAACCTCGGCCAGCGCTGCAATCTCCTCGGGCCGATAGACCGTTCCGCACTCCGTGGCCTGGGTAATGGAAACCACCGACGGCTTGACGTTATGAACGCCGTGTACCCCGGCGGCATCAACAAAGGCGGCAACATCTGCGGCGTGCAACCTGGCATAGTCTCCGGCCAGCGGGGCCAGCTTGGCGCCGTGGGTATAGAACTCCGGCGCCCCGCCCTCGTCGTTGTGAATGTGGGCCTGTCGGTGACACACCACAGCACCCCAGGGCGGACTCAGCTCGGCCAGGCTGACGCAATTGGCCGCGGTTCCTGTGGCAATGGGAAGGACCCGACACTCAGTCTCGAAAACCTCCGAAAAGGCCGTATCGAGCGCCATGCTGCTTCCATCTGCAGCGTACGCGGATGCAAAACCCTCATTAACCTCGATCAGGGCCTGAATGATCCTGGGGTGGGCCGGGGCTTCATTGTCGCTTTTGAAGTTCATGGGGTGGGGGCAGGAAGATGTAAAAGGGAAGAAGGGAGAGGATAATACGGCGCGCGCTTCAGTGCTGCTGCTTACCGCCTTCTCATCGAACAGAATGCGTTCATGAGGTTTTTTCTGTTCGCGTCCCGTCAGCAAGCTCTCAACTAAGCTCAAGCACTTTGCGAGAATACTGGGCAATGCTTTCTTCCATTCATACTGAACAGGTCATGCAGCGCGACCTGGCCTGGCTCAAGCGGCGGCGGGCGCAGCTGACCCGGTTTCGCGGGCCAGCGGACAAGCGAGCGCGGCTGCAACAGCAGTTTGACCAGCGCCTGCAAGAGTCCAGGCGTCAGCGCGCGCAACGACGGGAGTCACTGCCCGCAGTCGAAACGCCGGCGGAACTGCCGATCAGCCGCCATGCCGACGCCATTGTCGAGGCGATCCGGGACAATGCGGTGGTCATCGTGGCTGGCGAGACCGGGTCGGGAAAGTCCACCCAGCTGCCCAAACTCTGCCTGAAGGCCGGGCGCGGGCAACGCGGCCTGATCGGCTGCACTCAGCCGCGCCGTATCGCGGCCCGCTCGGTGGCCCGGCGGGTGGCCGAGGAGCTGGGCAGCGAGCTGGGGCAGCATGTCGGGTTTCAGGTCCGATTCAACGAACAGGTCTCGGCCGACAGCTATATCAAGTTCATGACCGACGGCATCTTGCTGGCTGAAATTCATCGTGACCGCCAGCTTGACGCCTACGACACCCTGATCATCGACGAGGCCCACGAGCGCAGTCTGAATATCGACTTTCTGCTCGGCTACTTGAAGCAGCTGCGCCAGCGGCGACCCGATCTGAAGATCGTCATCACCTCGGCCACCATCGATACCGAACGCTTCTCGTCGCATTTCGACGATGCCCCGGTGATCCAGGTCGAGGGCCGCGGCTACCCGGTCGACATTCGCTACCAGCCGCAGCAGGATGGCGAGCCGCTGCCTGCCCAGGTCCGGCGCGCAGTGCAGCAACTCAGTGGCCTGGATGGCCGTGGCGACATTCTGGTCTTCCTGCCCGGCGAGCGGGAGATATTCCAGGTCGCCAGGACCCTGCGCCAGGCCAGCCTGCGCCACACCGAGGTTCTGCCGCTGTATGCGCGCCTGCCTGCGGCCAGCCAGGACCGCATCTTCAAGTCCGGCAATCAGCGCCGTATCGTCCTGGCGACCAACGTGGCCGAAACCTCGCTGACCGTACCGGGCATTCGCTTCGTGATCGACTCCGGACTGGCGCGGATCTCGCGCTACGCCGCTCACTCGCGGGTGCTGCGACTGCCGGTCGAGCCGGTATCCCAGGCCTCGTGCAACCAGCGCGCCGGGCGCTGCGGCCGTATCGCCCCCGGGACCTGCATTCGCCTGTTCGACGAGGCCGATTTCGAATCGCGACCTGCCTTTACCGAGCCGGAAATCCAGCGCGCCGGCCTGGTTGGGGTAGTGCTGGAGATGCTTGCACTCAAGCTCGGTGAGCCGGAAGACTTCCCGTTTGTCGACGCCCCGCCGAAGCGGCTGCTGGGCGAGGCCTGGCAAACCCTGTTCGAGCTCGAGGCAGTGGACCATGAACGCAGGCTCACAGCCTTGGGCCGCACCCTGGCCGGGCTGCCGGTCGACGCCCGCCACGGCCGAATCCTGATCGAGGCCAACAAGCGTGGCGTGCTGGCCGAAGCGCTGGTCCTGGTCAGCGCCCTGAGCGTGGCCGATGTGCGGGAACGGCCGCTGGAACAGCAACAGGCGGCCGACCAGGCCCATCAGCAGTTCGTTGTTCCCGAATCCGACTTTCTCAGCCTGCTCAAGCTGTGGCAGTGGTGGCAGCAGCAACGTTCCGAACTGTCACGCAGCCAGGCCGACCGACTGGCACGCAAACAATTTTTAAGCCCGCAGCGATTGCACGAGTGGGGCCAGCTGCACGGCCAGCTCAGCCAGATCGCCCGAACGGAAGGCTGGAAGCCGGGTCGATCCGCTGAAGCGGATGAAGAAGCCGTGCATCGCAGCCTGCTGTCAGGCCTGCTGTCGATGATCGGCCAGCACCAGGAAAGCGGCGAGTACCAGGGCGCCCGCGGCCACAAGTTCCGGATTTTTCCCGGCTCGGTCCTCGCCCGCCGCCAGCCCGGCTGGCTGATGGCAGCCGAGCTCGTTGAAACCGGTCGCACCTACGCCCGACTGGTCGCCCCGATCAAGCCGGCCTGGCTCGAACAGCAGGCGGGCCACCTGGTCAAACGCCGCGTCTTCGACCCGACCTGGGATCGACGCAGCGGCCGGGTCATGGGCTTCGAGCAGGTCAGTCTGCACGGGCTGGTGCTGGTCGAAAAACGCCGAATCCACTACGGTCCCCACGACCCGGAGACCGCGCGCGCCTTGTTCATCCGCCACGCCCTGGTGCGCGGCGAAATCCACAGCCAGGCGGAGTTTCTCAAGCACAACCAGACGCTTAGAGACGAGCTGGCCGAACATGAACGCAAGCGGCGCAAGCGCGATGTCGTTGCCGGCGAAACCGAACTCCAGGCCTTTTTCGATGAGCGGCTGCCGGCCGATGTCTGGACCGCCAAGGCCTTCGCCGGCTGGTACCGACGCCTGGGCCCCGAGCAGCAGTCACAGCTGCTCTACGACCGGGCCACCCTGCTGCGCGAAGACGCCGAGCTGGCAGCGAGCGAGGCCTTCCCTGACAGCCTGGCCATCGGTCGGGAACGTTTCCCGCTGCACTACAACTTCGACCCGTCCAGCGACAGCGACGGTGTGGTGCTGGATTGCCCGCTGCACCTGCTCAACCATCTCGACAACAATCGCCTGGAGTGGCTGGTGCCCGGCCTGCTGCGCGAAAAGATCACGGTGCTGATTACCAGCCTGCCAAAATCCTTGCGCCGCAGCCTCATTCCGGCGGCAGAGTTCGGCCGTGCCGCGTTCGAGGCACTGGAAAGCCCGGAGGGCGAGCTGCTGGAGCGGCTGGGCGCCGAGTTGAACCGGATGACCGGTCTGGCCATCACCCGGGACGACTTTCAGCTGGCCAAACTGCCACGGCATTTGCGTTTCCTGATCCGGATCTTCGACGAAGACGGCAAACTGCTGGGACAATCGCGCCAGCTGGACGAACTGGTCAAACGCTTTTCTGACCGGGCCCGGGCCGAGTTCATGGCCCGCCAGTCCGAGCGCTGGCAGCGCGACGGCATTGACCATCGGGCGCTGGAAACGCTGCCGGAATCGGTCACCACCCGCGGCGGACACACCGCCTGGCCGGCATTTGTGGCCCAGGGCCGCAAGGTCGGCATTCGCCTGTTCGACTCCAGCGACCAGGCCTGGCTGGCTCACGCCGAGGGCATCCTGGTGCTGTTGCGCGAGGCCCTGCTGGACAAATGGAAATACCTGGAAAAGCACCCCAACCTGTCACGCCAGGCCCAGCTGGCCTGGACCCGGGTCGAAGACATTGGCGCCCTGACCGAAGCCCTGCGCTACCAGGTCATGAGGCACTGCTGCGGTGACAGCTGGTCGGTTCGCGACCAGGCCGGCTTCGACCAGCTGGCCAACCTGACTCGGCCAGTTCTGATCAGCCGCTACCAGGACCAGGCCGGCATCCTCGATGAGTGCCTGATCGCCTGGCATGCCATCCAGCGCCACCTGGACAGCCTGGCCCAGGCGGCACCGACGGCCGTGGCCGACATGCGTTCCCAGGTCGACGATCTGATGTACGCCGGCTTCCTGGCCGATATCGATGCCGAACGCCTGACCCAATACCCGCGCTACCTCAAGGCCACGAAGCTCCGTCTCCAGGCGCTGGAACTCGACCCGGCTCGCGACCATCAGCGCCAGAAGCAGATCGAGCCGTGGTGGGAAAAATACCTGGAAACACTGGCCAAAAGCGGGATTTACAGCCCAGAACTGGATCGATTCCGCTGGCTGGTCGAGGAATTTCGGGTTCAGATCTTCGCCCAGCAGCTCGGGACGGCAGAAAAGTCCTCGGAAAAGCGCCTCGCGCAATACTGGCGTGAAGCCGAGAAATCAGTTCGTTAACGCAACTTTTACCACCATTGTCCGACTAACGAACATCAGCGCGCAGTACAATGAACGTTTAACCCTGTCTTCTGGATCCTTTGTGGTTGTGAATTCTCGAATTTCCAAAGTATTCTGGCTCTGTCTTCTGGCAGCCACTCTTGCCAACTCCCATGCCCTGTCGATGACCGAAGATGCCACCGCGCACCACCCTTTGAGCGCGGAAAACAAGGCATACAGCCTTGAGTTTGACGAACTAACCCTGCCACTGCGTCTGCATGGTCAGGGCGGTACTCAATCGCGCGTGCTGACCTACAACCTTGCCCAGCGACGACTGGAGTTCAGCCTGGGTGCTGATCAAACCGACATCCTTGCAACCCGCGTCTTCTGCCTTGACCTGGCCACGGAGAGCGCCACCCCGGCCAGGCTTCGCTTGTTTGCCCAGGACATTGACGGGCAGGTCGTCATCGACGCACCCTTGGGTCAGGCCATGACCTACACCTACGCAGACGCGCTTTTCCAGACCGGGCTGGCCTCGAACGCACGCTGCTTCACCTATGTGGACGGCGGTGATGATGAAAGATTTTTTTCCTTGCTTGGGGCTGATCCCAGCGCGCAAACGCGCCCACTGTTTTCAGACCGGTTTGAGCAAGTTCCGGGCCTGACAATCAGCTTCATGACCGCCGAAACCGACCAAGCGGCACAGCCCCTGCGCAGGGTAGCCCGGCGTTCCGAGGGACAACAAGACAGGCTCTTTCCCTACCGAGTTCGCCTAAGCAACAAGGGATCGTTGGACATTGAAGGCGTCTCCGTGCAGCTACTAGAAATGTTCGACCCCGCTTACCAGGCAAGATTTGCGAATCAGGGTCTCGTTGAAGTTTCTTGTGTTCCCGGCAACACAGTGCCGGGTGCCAGCTGCGGCACTTCTGCCGACAATCTCACCTTGCGTCGCCACAACATCAAGCTGCCAGCGCAAAGCCATGTCGACTTTTTCCTGACTCGGCAAATTGACCACACTTCTGACCTCGGGCAGAGCATCGTACTGAATGCCGGGGCGACGACCTTGCAGACCCACAACAACCGCCCGATATTTGCAGCCGGCACCCACGAAATCATCCTGATCGGCGATGGCACCTGGATCAGCGCCGAGGCTACCCAGCAGGGAACAGTCCCGGTAGGCAACAGCCTCAACGAAATCGAGGCCTTGCATGAGGTTCGCGTAAAGGCATGGGACACCGACCCTGACGCTGCCTGTGGCCAAAGCGTCGACTCCTGTGCCGTACCACTGCCAGGCATCAAGATCGAGATCGACCCGAACTCTTTCTGTCTGGAGGAAAGTTCCGACGTGTGCACGTCGATTCCGGCCAGTGAAGTACATTTCGATCAAGATGTTCCGACTGATGCCAACGGCGAAGCGGTCTTCCGCATCGCCTCCCGCAGGAGCGGCAACCTTAGCGTAGGTTTCCGCGTCGCAGATTATTCCCTGCGCTCTGCCGGCATCGATAGCGCCGATGAAGTCAGCATTACGCTCGCCTACGCGCCA
>RECK01000115.1 GCA_007694055.1 Wenzhouxiangella sp. | reverse complement strand
CCGCAACCTGCTGCCGATCGTGCTGGTGGTGGGCGTGTTCCAGGGCCTGGTGCTGCAGCAGACACCCGATGGACTGGGCTCGATGGTCATCGGCCTGCTGATCGTGGTGCTGGGCGTGGCCCTGTTCCTGCAGGGCCTGGAGATGGGCGTATTCCCCATCGGCAAGAACCTGTCCGACGAGTTCGCGGCCAAGGGCTCCCTGCCCTGGCTGATGATTTTCGGCTTCTGCATGGGCTTCGGCGCGGTCATCGCCGAACCGGCCCTGATCGCGGTGGCCGAGCAGGCCGAGCTGATCAGCCAGGGTCGGGTCAACCCGCTGACCCTGCGCTTCCTGGTAGCCGCCTCGGTTGGCCTGGTGGTGGCCGTGGGCGTGCTGCGCATCATCCTGGGTTTGCCGCTGCACTGGCTGATGATCGGCGGCTACCTGATCGTGGTCGTGGTGACTTTCTTCGCGCCGGCCGAGATTGTCGGGCTGGCCTACGACTCGGGCGGCGTGACCACCAACATCGTTACCGTGCCGCTGATCGCGGCCCTGGGGCTGGGCCTGGCCGCGTCCATTCGCGGCCGCAACCCCTTGATCGATGGTTTCGGCCTGGTCGCCCTGGCGGTGATGGTGCCGATGATTACCGTCCAGATCTACGGCATTGTCGTCTTCGGCCTGGGCAGTGCCGAACCCAGCGCTTCGACCGCCGAAATTCTCGCCCACATGGAGGCCAACGCCGAGACCCGGGTACCCGCCTCGGCCGCCGGACTGCTCAGCGACCTGGCGGGCATGGTGCGTGATGTGCTGCCGATGATCGGGGTCATCCTGATCTTCCAGTTCATCGTCATTCGCAAGCGCATCCCGCGCCTGCCGATGGTGGTCTTCGGCTTCGTGCTGGTCATCGTCGGCCTGTATGCCTTCGTCGTTGGCCTGAAGCTGGGGCTGTTCCCGATCGGCGAGAGCATGGCCGAACAGCTCATTTACCACGACCGACTGATCTTTCTGTATCTTTTCGCCTTCGCCATCGGTTTTGCCACCACCATGGCCGAGCCGGCCCTGATCGCCATCGGCAAGAAGGCCGAAGAGGCGGCACGCGGGCGCATTAATGGTTCGGCCATCCGCATCCTGGTCGCGCTGGGGGTGGCCATTGGCATTACCATCGGTGTGCACCGGATCATCGTCGGTGACTCGATCCACTACTACATCATCGGCGGCTACAGCCTGGTCATCCTGCTGACCTTTCTGGCGCCGCGCTATATCATCGCCCTGGCCTACGATCTTGGCGGCGTCACCACTTCCGAGGTGACCGTTCCCCTGATCACGGCACTGGGCATCGGACTGGCGACCCATATCGAGGGCCGCAATATCATGATCGACGGCTTCGGCCTGATCGCCTTTGCCTCCATCTTCCCGATCGTGACCGTCATGCTGTACGCGATCGTGATGGAGCAAATATCAAAACGACGAGGTAGCTCACCATGAAATTTTCCGTACTGGTTGCCATCCTGGCCGAGGAAATGGAAGACAAGGCCATCGACTTGGCCCGCGAGGCCGGCGCCGGCGCGGTCACCCTGCTTTCGGGCCGCGGCATCACCGGCGATGAGAAGAAGACCTTTTTCGGCCTGACCTACGAGGGCTCGCAGTCGGTGCTGGTTTTCGTGCTGGAAAAGAAACTGTCGCTGCAGGTACTCAAGGTGCTGACCCGCGAATTGAACCTGGACGATGACCCGCGCGGCATTGCCTTCACCTTCCCGCTGGAACACCTGGGCGGAATCGACACCCGCGAGATCGATCAATTCACCCGTCAAATCGAGGACGAAATCTGATGAGCAACGAAGATTCCCGCAAGCTGGTCGAAGACCTGATGGTCAAGGACGTGATTACCATCTCGTGCATGGCGACCCTGCGCGAGGCGATGGAGAAGATGCGCCGGCACAAGGTCAAGTCGCTGGTCGTGGAAAAACGGACACCAGCCGATGCCTGGGGCATGGTCACCTACTCAACGGTGCTCAAGACCATCATCGAAGAAGAAGGCGACGTCGATCTGGTCAACGTCTATGACATTGCCACCAAGCCGGCCATGGGCGTCCCACGCCAGCTGGAGGTACGCCACGCGGTCAGCCTGATGCTGAATTTCAACATCAAGCGCCTGCTGGTAACCAGCAACAACGAACTCGAAGGCATTCTGACCATGAACGATATCGTCGTCGCCATTCTTGAAAAGCTCGACGATTGAAACACCGGGTCCCGGCCGCACGCACGGCCGGATTCCGCAACCTGATCAATCTCAACCAGAAACGGCACGCACGGCGTCGATGACGGCTTCGGTGGTCAGGCCGTATTCGCGGTAAAGCTGGTCGGCCGGGGCCGAGGCGCCGAAGCGGTCGATGCCGATGACCTTGCCGGCCGGACCGACCCAGTGGCGCCAGTACAGCGACACACCTGCCTCGATGGCCACGCGGGCGGTCAGCCCGGCCGGCAACACCTGCTCCTGGTAGGCAGCATCCTGGCTGGCGAACAGATCCGGACAAGGCATGGACACCACGCGCACACCCAAACCTTCGGCCTCAAGCTGCTCGGCTGCGGCCGTAGCCAATTCGACCTCTGAGCCGGTGGCCAGGATGACCGCCCGGGGCTGGGCATTGGCCGGCTCACGCAGCACGTAGCCACCGCGGGCAATATCGGCCAGCTGGCCGGCATCGCGTGGCTGATGAACCAGGCCCTGGCGGGTCAGCACCAGCGCCGTAGGCGCCTTGCGGCGGCGAATCGCCGCCGCCCAGGCCGCCAGGGTCTCTGCCTTGTCGGCCGGGCGCCACACTTCCAGGTTCGGAATCAGGCGCAGGCTGGCGACATGCTCGACCGGCTGGTGGGTGGGGCCGTCTTCGCCCAGGCCGATGGAATCATGGGTGTAGACATGAATGGCCCCGGTCGGAATCAGGGCTGACATGCGCACGGCATTGCGGGCGTAGTCGGAAAACACCAGGAAGGTACCGGTGTAGGGGATGAATCCCCCGTGCAAGGCCAGGCCGTTGGCGATGGCCGTCATGCCGAACTCGCGCACGCCGTAGTAGATGTAATTGCCGCGCGCCGCATCGTCCATGATGTCCACGCTGCCCGACCAGTCGGTATTGTTCGACCCGGTCAGGTCGGCCGAGCCACCAATGAGTTCCGGCAGGTGAGGCGCGATTTTCTCGATACTGATCCCGGAAGCCTTGCGCGTGGCCACCTTGGCATCGTCGGCCTGCATGGCGTCCAGGCTGTCGGCCAGCAGCTGATCGAACTGCTCGGGCAGATCGCCTTTCATGCGGCGCGCAAACTCTTCGGCAAGTTCAGGGTTGGCCTGCTGGTAGTCCGTCCAGATGGCCTGCCAGATCTGCTCTAACGCGGCACCGCTCTGGCGCGCGTCCCAGCCGGCACGAATCTCGTCGGGAATCTCGAACGGTGCATGCGGCCAGCCCAGTGCTTCGCGGGTGGCGGCAATCTCGGCATCGCCCAGCGGCGCGCCGTGGGTATCGGCGGTACCGGCCTTGTTGGGCGAGCCAAAACCGATGGTGGTCTTGCAACAGATCAGGGTCGGGCGGGCGCTGTCCTCGCGGGCCGAACGGATGGCCGCATCGATGGCTGCCGGATCGTGCCCGTCGACCGCCTCGATCACCTGCCAGCCATAGGCGCGAAAGCGGCCCGGGGTATCGTCGGTGAACCAGCCATCGACCTCGCCGTCGATGGAAATGCCGTTATCGTCGTAGAACACGACCAATTTGCCCAGACCCCAGGTGCCGGCCAGCGAGCAGACCTCGTGCGAGATACCTTCCATCAGGCAACCGTCGCCGGCAAACACCCAGGTGTAGTGGTCGACCAGGGTGTGCTCGGCGGTGTTGAAACGCGCCGCCAGCAGCTTCTCGGCCAGGGCCATACCGACCGCATTGGCCAGCCCCTGCCCGAGCGGTCCGGTGGTCGTCTCGATCCCAGGCGCTTCGCCGAATTCCGGGTGACCGGCGGTCGGCGAGTGCAGCTGGCGAAAGTTTTTCAGCGCGGTCATGTCCAGGTCGTAGCCGCTCAGGTGCAGCGTCGCGTACAGCAACATGGAGCCGTGCCCGTTCGAGACCACGAAGCGATCCCGGTTCCACCAGCCCGGATTGCCGGGATTGTGGCTCAGGTAATCGTTGTAGAGCACCTCGGCAATATCGGCCATGCCCATGGGCATGCCGGGGTGACCGGAGTTGGCCTGCTGGACGGCGTCCATGGCAAGGGCGCGAATGGCGTTGGCGAGTTGGCGGCGCTGAGTCATGATGAAAGATTGAGGGAGAGCGGATAAACAGCGCATTGTGCCGCCTCGGCGTCGTTCAGGCAAGAAAGCGATTTGCAACCCGCGCCTGGAGCGAAATGAGCTTCACCCCACTGAAGCAGGACCCTGACCAGGGCGGCCACCGTGACTGGCCGGACAGGACCGGGAAAGTCTATTGGTTTCGAGCATTTGCGCAATATTTCTAGTGCAAGCCCGCAACGGCTCTGATAGACTCACGGGAAATGCGATCAAATTAACGTCAATTAAACTTTTCGGCGTTATCGGACTCTTAACAATCGTCTTTACCGCAGGCCTGTTGCCACCTCCAGATGAAAACGCTCCCATCAGCCTTGTTCTCGATCAGCCTACTGGCCGGTTTGGGCAGTGCCTGGGCGCAAGAAAGTGCTGAATTGGCACCGGCCTGGCGTCTTGCAGACCAGCATAGCCTGCAGCCACCTGCGCTGCTGGCCGGCGATCGCGATGCGCTTGGGCTGCCGGGCTTGCGTCCGCGCCTGACCATGAACCTGGCGGGCCGGGAAGACGGCCCGGCAACTTCGCGCAGCGCTTTTTCCTGGTCGCTGGAAGCCTGGCAGCTCAATACCGCCAGCCTGGCCCATATCCAGTGCAACCGCCACACCACCACGGTTGACGCTTTCCTCGCCGAGGATTGCCGCTTCGTCGACCAGCCGATACCGGAGGATTCGGTCAACCTGGTGCAGGTTCGCGGCGAATGGACGGCCAAGCCGGGCCTGAGGCTCGGTATCGGGGCTTTCCACGGCAGCGGCGAACGCTTGCCGGCACTGGCCCAGTCCCAGTCCCTGCTTCAGTACGCGGGCCTGAACGGCGGTGGCCTGATCGGTCAACCTCCGCAAGCGGTGGATGGACTTGACGTGAACCTGAGTTTCGGCATCAGCAGCGAGCGGGTGGGTGACTTTCTGGTCGGGCTGCAACTGGCCCGTTACCGCCAGCGCATGAGCCTGAGCGATCTTGGCTTCGCCGGGCCCGGCCTGTCGTTGACAGAACTGCCGTTGGCCGACGACTACAGCCACTACGCCAACAGTGCCCAGCTTGCGCTGGGATGGCGACGCGGCAACTTCAGCGGGGACCTGCTCGGCCAGCATCACCGTGACGCGCCCATGTGGCTGGGCAACCAGCCGGGCTCGCTGGCTCCCTACAACTCATTCGACCTGGAATTCTCCTGGCGACCGCGTAACGCCTCGCTCAGCATCGGCATCAGCAATCTGCTGGACGCGGCACCGCGCGGCGAAGACGCCGACGGCGGCCATGAAGATCCGCTCGAGCAAATTTTTGGTCGCATTCCCTACGTCCGCTACAAGCACGACCTGTAGCCGCGACTTCCCCAGGGAATCTCCGCTCCCGCCCTGGCTCTCGCTCGCCCCGGCGGGCGGCTTGAAGTCAGTGAAAGCCCCTCAAAACAGTTACACTTTGCAACCTTGAAGCGCACAGTGGTGTTGATACACCGGTAAAACATGATGATAAAACACAGCCTTGCCATCCACCTTCTGATCATTGCCAGCTGCCTGCTCGTAGCCGGCAGTAGCCTGGCCAACCAGAGCTTCTCGTCGCTTGAAGAGCGCATGACCGGTCGGGAATTCCGCGAAACCGGCCTGTACAAGCTCAGCGATGAGGAACTGGCTGCGTTGAATCGCTGGATCCGCCAGCGCTCCCTGGCCGAAGGAGAAACTGGAGCAACCGTGATCGATCCGGACACGGCAAGCACCACCCCGCAAGACGCGCGCGGTCTGCGCGAAAGCAGCAGTGCACGCGAGCCGATCCGCAGCCGCATAGTCGGCACGTTCGACGGCTGGCGCGGTGACACCGAGTTCGAACTCGAGAACGGCATGGTCTGGCGTCAGGCCGAGGTCGGCACCTTCGCTATCCGCGCGGTGGAAAATCCCGAAGTCCAGATCCGTCCGGGCATGTTCGGAGCCTGGCGCTTGCGGGTCGAGGGTTACAACAGCCAGGTCAGGGTCGAAAGAATCCGCTGAGGCCTTCAGG
>RECK01000414.1 GCA_007694055.1 Wenzhouxiangella sp. | reverse complement strand
CGTAAACCGTAAACCGTAAACCGTAAACCGTAAACCGTAAACCGTAAACCGTAAAAAAAACCGCCGGACCAAGGCCCGGCGGTTTCTCGATTTAGCTCCTGGACCGGAAGACCGGTCCGGGATTATTGCTTAGCTTGCGCGGAACAGGCGGATGCTGATTCCGCCGATCAGCAACATCAGCAGCGCGAACAGGGCCAGACCCAGCGGCTGCAGCGTGTTGATCGGGATCGGATCGAACACACGAACGCCGCAAGAGAGGAAGTGTTCGCCAGCAGGCTCGCCGTCCACGGAGCAAGACAGAGTCGCGGTAAACAGGTCCCCCTCGTCAGCATCGCCTGGAAGATCGCAGAACAGCGAGAAGCCAATTGAACCACCGCCGGCTGCAACCGTGCCAGCAAGCGGGGACGGGTCGGTGCTGAACAGGCCGTCCGGGTTGCTAGTGAACTCGCAGGCCACATCAGCGTCCGCAGAGCCCGTGTTGGTGACTTCTCCAGCCGTGAAAGATACCGTAGTTCCCGGCTCACCAACGCCAATGCTGATCACGTCATCAGGACCAGTCGAGAACTCCGGGACTACACCAACAACAGCCGTCGCCGTACCGTTACCCGACAGCGCAGCAGAAACCTCATTAACGTCGCTGGTGACAGCAAGGGTATCGGTGAAGTTGCCTTCGGCATCCGGGTCAAAGCAAACCGTGACCATGCAGGACTCGCCGCCACCCAGGGTAGCGCCGTTGCAGCTGTTAGCCGTGATGCTGAAGGGAGGACCACCAACGGATGCTGTACCAACGGTCAAGGAGTCATCGCCCGGTGTGTTGCTGACGTCAAAGTCCTGACAAACCGCACCAGCATCGATATCGACACCCTCGAAGTCAAATGCAGTCGGATCGATCGTCAAGCTTGCGTCGGTGACCGTACCCTGGCCGCTCAGCTCAACCGTTTCACCGCCAGCGCTGGTCTCGATGTTGACGGACCCAGTAAAGCCCGCCTCTGCATCCGGTGAAAAGGTAACGTGAAAGTTGCAGCATTCCCCCTGAGCCAGATCGAACGGAGTTCCAGGGCATGTGCTGCCAGCACCCTCAGCGAATCCTGTGCCGGCGACGGAAATGCCGGTCACATTCAGGTCTGCCGCATCCTCTATACCGTCATTACAAATCGCTATCGGAGATTCGCCCGAAGTCTCTCCGACGCGCACACCACCGAAATTTATATCCAACGGACTTACATCAAGGACAGCAGGCGGACCAGCGACCACGGTGATAGTACCGCCCGACGACTCGCCAGAAGGCGGAACAGGAGTACCATCCTGGTCACTGTAGCTCTCAGAGATAATCGTGAGCGTAATCACGTCGTCAACACTTAAACCGGTCAAATTGAAAGTAACAATACCGAATTGCCCAGCCGGAACGTCAACCGCGGGAGATCCGCTGTTTACCACGAAGTTGAACTGATTTGGATTCGGCGTTGAGCAACTGTAATTCAGTGCGCCGACGAATGCAGGGCAATCAACACCACCTTCGCCGTCGAAATACTGCGGCTGATAGGAGCTAACCAAAGCTTCATTGTCGAAGGTCACTGCGAGCACGAAAGCAGCCAAGTCGAAATCGTGGTCAACGAAGAGTGGAACGACAGCTGTTGTTGCGCTGTCCTGAATCTCCACATCCCCAATGGTGATGGTTTGCGCCATGGCAACCGGCGCGAGAAGGGCGAAGCCCATCGCGCACGCTAGTGCCGTCCCGCGTTTTGCTGATTTGAAAATCATTTAATTTCTCCAGAAGTTCAGTATTAGGTTCTTATGACGAAACGAGTTTACCCAAGAAGGATATTGCGAACACAAATCAGATCGGCAGCGTCTACGGTACCGTCTTCGTTACAGTCTGGCTGCCCGGGTGCGAGAGAGGTACCCAACAGTTCGTTACGAAGCTGAATCAAATCCGCGGCATCGTTAGTTCCTGAGTCTGCAGCATCACCGCGAAGCAGGCGACCTGGCCGTGAAATCCTGCGGGAATCAAAGTCATCGAAATACATCGGCGTGGCCGAAGAGATACCGGATCCATCGTCCCCGACAAAGCCCAGCAGTGCTGAGCGGACACGCTCATTGCTGGTATTGCCTGTAGTAGTCAGGTCCGTACCGCCGTTTACGCTCATTGCGATTTCAGCAGATGCACCGCTGCTCCAGACGATTTCGAAGGAGTTCCAGCCACTGCCGCGAATGTCAGCGGCGTCAACATTGATCTGGGTCGCGCCTCCGTCAGTCGTGATGACCAAGGTGGCCGCGCCAGCGGTCGCGGTAAACGGATCAGCCGAAGAAACGTTGTACCACAGCTGCATGACATCATCGCCGGTGCCGTTGCTGGCGTCATTGGCGGCAAAGATGATCATCGGCAAACCGGCATTCGCGTTGCCGTTCGGGTTGAAGTAGAACCGCGTTATGTAGTCCTGCTCAGCGATCGGAGAGTTGTCGGCGACAAAGGACTCCCCGGCATTCAAGCTGACCCGAAGACTGCAAGGGCCGCCGTAACGGCTGTTCCCATCCAACGGGGTAGCGGCGAAAAGCGACGTCGGGTTGACGGCACCGCCACCCCAGTTACCAACGGTGCAGGTCTGGGCCTGGGCATTCATGGTGAAACCAAGGCATGCAGCGACCGCAAGGCCGGAAAGAATTGACTTGAGGGCAGGAGCAGGGCGGCTCGACCCGGTATGTTGTGCGTACTTCATTCGTAACACCTCATTATTGGTAAAGTCTCAGCGAAGACATTGGCTGTCGGTCGCCGACACGCGTCAAGGAAGAAGCCTGCCAGAGCCCCAATCTTTGAGATTTCCCGGCAGATTTCAGCCAAAATCGCCTTTGCAGTGTAGCGGACACAGGAAAAGCCTGCAACCACGAATCAACTGCAATTTCGCCTCAAAAGACCCGCATTGGCGGGATTTCGTCGGACGTATCGGCTTTGTCACTGGTTATATACGCATTCAGCAGGGGAACTGGGACATGTTTTTTTGAACTTTTTTGGTTTTTGGGCTGTGGGGGAGGTTCAAGGTCCGGTCCTCGCTTCGCTCGGGTCGAACCAGGGGTTCGATCCCTCTCCCCCAGCCAGACAGCAAAAGGCCCGCAGGTGCGGGGTGAGGCTATCAATCAGTTGTGGAGTCGGTCAATCAGAGAGGGATTGACTGCGCCAGCTTTGCTGGCTTGCCCTGCGCTGCGCTCCGGGTTGCTCCGCCCGCTGACGCGAGCTACGCATCGAACCGGGCTCCGCCCGGTTTCGAACAGGGGTTCGAATCTAATCCTCTCCCCCAGCCAGACAGCAAAAGGCCCGCAGGTGCGGGCCTTTTGCTGTCTGGCTGGGGGAGAGGGATTCGAACCCCCGCTGACGGAGTCAGAGTCCGTAGTCCTACCACTAGACGATCCCCCATTGGACCGTTTGCGGTACTCCGGTTTAGCGCTTGGAGTACTGGGTAGCCTTTCTGGCCTTGTGCAGGCCGACTTTCTTGCGTTCCACGGCGCGTGCGTCGCGGGTAACGAAACCGGCGCGGCGCAGCGGCGAGCGCAGGCTTTCGTCATATTCCATCAATGCACGGGCCAGGCCTAAGCGAATGGCGCCAGCCTGACCGGTGGTGCCGCCACCCTTGACCGTGACGTTGACGTCGAACTTGTCCATCATCTCGACCAGCTCCAGGGGCTGGCGAACGATCATCTGGGCAGTCTTGCGGCCGAAAAACTCGTCCAGGGGCTTTCTGTTGACGGTGATCTGGCCGCCACCCTTGCGCACGAAGACACGGGCGGTGGAGGTTTTGCGGCGACCGGTGCCGTAGAACTGTTCAATTGCCATGATTGGTTCCGTTTCCTTCGAATTCTTCAGTTCAGCTCAAGCAGCTGAGGTTGCTGGGCGGCATGAGGATGCTCTGAACCTGCATACACTTTCAGCTTGCCAAGCATGGCGCGCCCAAGCGGACCGCGCGGCATCATGCCTTTCACCGCCTGCTGGATAACTCGCTCGGGGCGACGGGCCAGCAGCTTCTCGAGCGTAATAGACTTCAGGTTGCCAATAAAGCCAGTGTGGCGATAGTAGACCTTGTCGGTCATCTTGCGGCCAGTCACGGCGATTTTCTCGGCATTGATAATGACCACGTAGTCGCCAGTATCGATGTGCGGGGTATATTCCGGCTTGTGTTTACCGCGCAGACGGCGGGCAACTTCAGTGGCCAGGCGACCAAGGGTTTTGCCTTCGGCGTCAATCAAATGCCACTGACGACGTATGTCCTGCGGACGGGCGCTATATGTTTTCATTGAATCAGGCTCGCTTTCGAAAAGGCTGCGCGAAAGAGCGGGAATTCTACAGCAGACAACGACCGGTTGCAACAGTCTCAATCGATGCCGGCAAAAGATCAACCAGCCAACGGTGTGTCCGGGAGGCGCAGGCGGTCGACGATCCGCCCCTCGACCAGGTGGGTCTGGATGATTTCATCGAGATCGGCCTCATCGACATAGGTGTACCAGACCGCCTCCGGGTAGACCACCAGGCAGGGCCCTTCTTCACAGCGATCCAGACAGCCGGCCGTATTGATTCGGACCTGGCCTGCCCCGGATAGCCCCAACTCCTTGATCCGGGTCTTGACGTAGGCTCTCATGCGGCCCGAGTCACACAGGCCGCAAGATGGGCGTTCAGCCCCGTCGGGGCGCCGGTTGGTGCAGAAAAACAGGTGCTGCCGATAGAAACTCACAATTGCTCCGATAGGTTCGGGCCGCCATCTACCCGTTGCCGAAGTTGTAGACCAGGTTGACCGTGGTCAGGGTGTCGGTTTTCTTTCGCCCCGGATCAACATCGGTATTGTGACGCACGGAAAACCCGGTCTTGAGCGAAACCCTTGAATTGACTGCAACAGACAAGCCGAGCGTATTTTCCAGGAAGGTGTTGTCATCCCCGGATTCAACCAGGAACCGGTTGGTCAGTTGGGTGGAATCCGAGACCTGCCAGCGGTAGTCGAGGAAGCCACGCAGGATGACCTCATTTTCGCTTTCCCCGGATTCGCGCAGACTGGCGAACCGAAAGCCTGGGCCCAGCTCCGCCTTGAGCCGATGGGCCTCAGTCTTGATCAGACGCCGACCATAGCCCACAGCCACGGTGGATTGATAGCTGAAGGCTGAAAAGCGGTCCCGATCATAGCGCAAGGCACCGACCAGGTAGCTGAGCTCACTGAGATCGTAACGGGTATTGTTTGACAGAACCCACCGGCTGTTATTGGTTTCGCCGCTATCACGGCCATAAACTGCGTTGAAAATACTTTCGTTACCCCAGCGCTCGCGCTCGAAGTTCAGTTCGAGACGTACATTGCCCGTTTCGGACTCGCTGTTACCACGAGCAACAACCAGACCCAGTTCGCCCTTACCAGAAAAATCCGCCAGGACGGGAGCAGACATGACGGCCACGACCAGGCCGACCAGGATTCTTGTTGGCATTTCCAGAGACTTATCAGAGGGACGGAAGCCCGCATTATAGCGGGCCCGCCATGCAGCGTCAGCTACCTCTTGCTTGTCGGAATGCCGACAGTAAATCAACTATCATTCGGCCTCGGTACTCAACGAGCGATCACCACATCATGCGGCAACTCGGATTCCTGGACAAATGGCTTGCGGAGGCCGACCAGGCTCTGCGGATCACCCTGGGCCCGGCCCCCTCCGACACCAGAAACTCCCCGGCCTGCGCGGTCGAGGAAAATGAAATGACCGACGCCGAGCGCCGCCAGGCAGCGGGGCTGATGCGGATCAACCATGCCGGTGAAGTCTGTGCCCAGGCCTTGTATGCCGGTCAGGCAGCCACGGCACGATCAGACCATGTTCGCCGGGAAATGGCGGAAGCCGCGCGAGAAGAGGAAGATCATCTGGCCTGGTGTGCCGAGCGCCTGGACGAACTGAACAGCCGCCCCAGCCTGCTCAACCCGCTGTGGTATGCCGGCTCGTACTCTATTGGTGCGGTGGCCGGCCTGGCTGGAGATGCCTGGAGCCTGGGTTTCGTCGAAGCCACTGAACGCCAGGTGGAGTCTCACCTGGACGACCATCTCGATCGTCTGCCCGCGCCGGACCAGCGCTCACGCGCCATCGTCGAACAGATGAAGGAAGATGAAGCCCGTCACGCCGACATGGCCGTCGCCCAAGGCGCCCGCACCCTGCCCGCACCGGTTCAGGGCCTGATGGCCCTGACTGCCGGCATCATGAAGGTGGTGGTTTACAGGGTTTAGCGGTTTACGGTTTCCCGCGGCAACGCCGCACCATCACCCCCGAATGATCTTCCGCCTGATC
>RECK01000374.1 GCA_007694055.1 Wenzhouxiangella sp. | reverse complement strand
TCGCTGCGAGGTCGGTTGAAAGCGTTCTCCCATGGCCTGAGTCTCCCGTTCAGGTAGATTGACGCTCGATTATTGCCGGATCGAGCCAGCCGGCCAAGTGACGTAAGTCACGAAATCAATCGGTGAAGAGACCGGTCAGCCCGGGGCCATGCCGCCGTCGATGCCGATGAGCTGGGCGTTGATGTAGGCGGCCGGTTCGGAACAGAGAAAGGCGACCAGTGCGGCGACTTCTGCCGGTTTGCCCAGGCGGGCGGCCGGCACCAGGGCCAGGGCCTGTTCACTGTGGGCGGCTTCGAGCATGTCGGTGTCGATCAGGCCGGGGGCAACGGTGTTGGCAGTGATGCCGCGCGCGGCCATTTCCCGGGTCAGCGAGATCACCGCGCCGTGCAGGCCGGCCTTGGCCGCGGCGTAGTTGGCCTGGCCGCGGTTGCCGAGGCGGGCAGCCACGCTGGATACCGCGATTACCCGACCCCAGCGCTGCCGGGCCATGCCGAGCAGGGCGGGCTGGACGACCCGGTAGAAGGCGTTGAGATTGATATCGATGACGCGCTGCCATTGTTCGGCGGCCATGCCGGCCAGGGGCGCATCGTCGTGCAGGCCGGCATTGTGAACGACGACCGACAACGGTTCTTCGGCGGTCAGTTCGGCCATGGCCTGGCTGCAGGCATCGGCATCGGTCAGGTCGAACTGTACCGCCTGGGCCTGGCCGCCGCCGGCGCGGATGGCCTCGACCGTGGCTTGGGCGCGATCCAGGCGCGATCCGGCATGGACGATGACGGTCATGCCGGCGCTTGCCAGTTCACGGCAGATGGCCGCGCCGATGCCGCCGGAGCCGCCGGTAACCAGGGCGCGACAGGTTTCGGGCTGGCCGGCGCTGCGTCGTCGCCGCGCGTTCATGTCTCTGCTCCGCTGTCGTTGCCGGTGGCAGCGAACATCACCGTGGCCCGGCCGCTGGCCAGGCAGCGCTCGCCTGCGTGGACCTCGAAGCCGTACAGCTGCCCGGCATCATCGCCGCCGAAGCGGGTAGCGCGCACGGACAGCTCGGTGGCCTGGTCCAGGCTGTCCACGGCCAGTTCCAGCTGGCCCATGGCGACCAGCCTGCCGGGACGCGGCGGGCTGCCGGGCTCGGCCAGCAGGCCGCCGTGAACGGCCATGGCCTGGGCCCCGTACTCGGCCAGGGCGGCGGCCGGCAGGCGCTGGTCATGGGCCAGGGGATGGTCGGCTGTCGGGTCGCAATGGGCCCGGCAGTGAATCTGTTCGCTGTCGTAGTCGACGATCTCGTGCAACAGCACCATGGACCCGGCGTGGGGAACGAGATCGGCGATGCAGACTGTGTCGGTGTTCAGATGTGACGCCATGGGGGTTGGCAGGTTTTCGCGAACAGCCACGATAGCAGAATGCCCAGGGCAACGGTCAGCCCGAGCATGCGCAGCAGTCCGATATCCGACTGGCCCAGGATCAGGAAGACACCGCCGGATGACAGGCAGCACAGGCCAATGGCGCGGTTGGTGCGAGCGCGTTGGCGGCGGTCGCCGGCATGGGTGCGGGCGAAGATGGCAAAATCCAGGCCGATACCGCCGGCCAGCAGCAGGCCGACCAGGTGGACGATGGTCAGCCCGCCGTCAACCCGGGCCATGATGGCGGCCGTGCAGGCGATGGCCGCCAGCGGTGGCAGCAGTACGGCCGCGGTGACACGCATTGAGCCCAGTCGAACCAGCAGCAGCAGGGCGATCAGGGCCACGGCGATGCCCAGGCTCAGGCCGGCATCACGACGATAGGCGGTGACCATGGCCTCGGAGGTTGCGCGCAGGTCGACCAGCCGTGCCGAGGTGTCCACATTTGCCAGCCAGTCGCCCAGGGCATCGGCATCAGTCAGTCCGACCGGCAGGATCAGGGCCCGCCAGCCGTCGCCGTCGCGGGCCAGCAGGCTGCCCAGGCGCAGATCCAGCGCGGTGCCGCGCCAGCTGTCCGGACCCAGCTCGTCGAGCTCATCCAGGCGTTCGAGGTCGTCCAGGAAAGGTTCGAAAGCCGCAGGCTGGAAGCGCGGATCCGCCTCGCCCAGGCGCTCGGCCAGGGTGTCACGGTCGGGCCAGGCCGCGCGGCGCTGGGCCTGCCGAGCTGGGCTGGGCAACAGGTCGGTGGGCGTTTGCCAGCCGGCCAGCCAGCCGTTGGCAACCGCTTCCGGCAGGCGTTCCACCAGCGCTTCCGTGGCTTCCAGCGTGGCATCCAGCGAGGCTTCGCGCACCGCCATCATGTGGCGTACATCGCCTGTCTGCATGGCCATGCGCAGCTCCACATCGTCGGCCAGGGCCTGGCTGTCGACCGGGCTCAGACGGGTCAGGTCCGATGACCAGCGTTGTTCGCCCTGACTGACCAGGGAAACCAGCGCCAGGATGGCCAGCACCAGCGGCAGCCAGGGCAGGTAAGGCCAGGCGCGAACCATGCCGGGGGCGCGCGGTGGTGTTTGAATACCCAGTGCCGGCAGGGCCAGGGTGACCAGCGCGGCCGTGGCCAGGCCGGCGGCAGAAAAGGCGCCCAGCTGGGCCAGGCCCGGCGAGGTCGAGAACCAGATCGCCAGGTAGGCGATCAGGGTGCTGGCGGCACCCAGCAGCAGGGGCCGGGAAATGCTGCGTGCGGCCACATCCAGGCGGCGGTCGCCGGCGTGCCCGAACAGGTGAATGGGGTAGTCCAGGGCAACACCCAGCAGGGTGAACCCGAAGGCCAGGGTCAGGCCGTGGACCTGGTCGAAGGCCAGGACGGTGACCAGCAGCCCGGCGACAACGCCGGCAGCCAGCGGCAGGGCACCGGCCAGAACCAGCGTTGGTGAGCGCCAGGCCAGGCTCAACACCAGCAGCAGGAAGCCGGAACCGAGCAGAGACAGCGTCATGGCATCGCTGCGCGAGCGCTGGGCGCTGTCAGCGGCAATGACGGGTGCCCCGCCCAGGGTCAGTTCCAGGCCGGAGCTATCCGGCAGTTCGGCGAAGCTGGCCTGCAGTTCGTCGACCAGGCGGGTTTGTTCGGCGATGGCAAACGGTGGCCAGGCACTGATCACGGTCAGCAGGGCGCGCTCTCCGTCGCTGTCCAGCCAGACCCCGTCGTGTTGCGCCGTGCCCTCGATTGGCGACAGCCTGGCGGCCAGTTCCGGCAGCATGCCCAGCGGGTCGCGCCGGATCAGCTCCTCGACCTGGCGTCCGCCCAGGGCCAGGTCCGACACGCGATCGGCCAGGGTTTCGGCCAGGGCCTGGTCACCGAGGCGCTGGTCGATATCCGGCAGCAACAGGAAACGGGCCTGCATCAGGCGGCGCTCGGTGGTCGGATCGAGCTGGAACTCGCCGTTGTCGACCCGGACCACGTCGTCGAGCTGGCGCCAGGCCGTGGCCAGTTGTCGGCTGAAGGCAATGCGCTGCTCGCTATCGCCACCGCTGACGGCGGCCAGGATAATGCGCCCGCCAGGCCCGGCGCTGATCTGGTCAACGACCAGCGCCTGCTCGGGGTCGGCCGGGGCTGGCAGGAAGGCGTCGAGCCGGTAGTCCAGTTCGAGCTGGCTGACGGCAAAGGCGCCGAGGCCAACCAGCACGGCCAGACAGGCCAGGACTTTGAGGACAGGCTTCACGGCTGAGTGGTGAAGCGGGTCTGAATGAGCTCGTCGTCGACCAGGTGCAGGTTCATGGTTTCCAGTCGGTTGTCCCGGCCCGACAGTTCCAGCCGCTGGACCCGTTCGGCCATGGCCGTGTCGTGCGGAACGAGGACCAGGTGCCACTGGTCGTCATCCCAGCTCAGCTCATGGGCGAAATCCTGGCCAAGCTGGTCGGCATCGCCGTCGAGCAATGCGAGCAGGGCCTGGCGCAGGGCCCCAAGCTCCGGTGCCCGGCTGAGACTGAAGCGCTGGCGGAAACCGCCGGCGCGGCGGACCTCGAAGTAATCGGCTGCCAGGATTTGGGTCTCGCTGCGCGGGGTGCTGGTTTCACGGACCAGGCGATCGCCGTCCCGATGCAGCGTACCGGTGATCGTCAGCGGCTCGGCCAGCAGGCTGCTTGGCCGGGTCTCTTCGAACGACAGGGCCTGTTCGCCGGCCTCGGCAACGCGCTGGACCAGGCCGGCCAGGTCCTGTGCGGCTGCGGTTTCGGGCTCGGCCGGCGCTGTGGCCAGGGCCGCGAACAGCAGCATGGCTTCAAGGATTCCAGAAATCATAGAAATTGAACCAGTTGTAGGGGTAGCGGCGTGCGTAATGTTCCAGACGTTGGGCATACGTCGCTACCCATTGGTTCAGTCGGGCACGCTTTTCGCGCCGGTTGGTTGGCATTTGTCCGGGCTGGGGCAGGCGCTCGAAGATCAGGCGGTAGCGACGGTTCCCCTCGTACAGACCGAAAACGAGGAAGACTGGCGCATTCAGGGCAGCGGCCACGGCCAGCGGCGCTACCGGCAGGCGCACCGGTTCGCCCATGAACGGGACTTCGATACTGGCCTCGTCACGGAAGGTGCGATCGGCCAGCATCGCCACCATGCCACCGGCGGCGCAGGTTTCGGCGGCCTCGAGCACGATTTGCGGACCCGACTGGCGAGCGTCGATGACCGTGTTGCGGATGCCGGGATTGATTTCTTCAAGCATGCGCGTCATCAACGAGTTCTGGTCGCGGTCCATGACCACTTTGAGATGACGACACTGGGGTGGCGCCTGCTCGCGGAAGGCGCGCACGGCCTCGAAGCTGCCCAGGTGGGAGCCCAGCAGCATGCAGCCCTGGCCGGCCAGGAGCGTGGCGCGCAGTTCCGGCTCGCCCTCGGCGTGAATCTCGAGTTCATCTTCGCGCCCTGACAGCAGCAAGACCCGGTCAACGATGGTGATGGCGAAGGTGTAGATGTGGATCAGCACGCCCAGGTAGCCGCGACGCGGGGCCTGAACGCGTTCCAGCCAGGCTTTCGACGCGCGTCGCTCCACCCGCCGCACCAGCATGAAGTAAAGCGCGGTGGGCACCATGAAGAACTGCGCGAACCCCCGTCCGACGTTGAGGATGACCCAGCGGATCAGGGCCAGCCAGAAGCGGTTGCCGCCCTCGGGTCGGTCACGCCAGCTTGGCATGACGACACTGGCCGCGGGCGACGGCTTCGCCGGCGCTGGTTTCGATCTGGAAGTTGAAGCGTTGCTCGTCGCCTTCGACGATCACGCGGAAGGGTTGTTCGGGCAGGATGGGGCGCAGAAACTTGATCCGGCTCCAGCGCGTGGGCCCGGTGGTGAAACCGATGTGTGCCCGGGCCTGTTCGTGGGCCATGGCCAGCAGGACTACGCCGGGCACGATGGGTTGGCCGGGAAAATGTCCGGGCAGGGCCGGATGCGAGGCCGGCACCGCCATGTCGACACTGATGCGATTCATCCGGCGGTCTCGCAGACTTGTTCGTAGAGGCTGACCAGGGACTGGCGCGGCAGCTTGCCGCTCTCGGCCCGCGGCAGGGATTCGACCAGGCGCAAGGGTCGCGGCATGAAGGCCGGATCGATGCGTCGGGCCAGGGCGCGACGCAGTTCCGATGCCTTCAGCCCCGGTGCCACGACCAGGGCAGCCAGGCGTGCAACCCGTCCGTCGTCGGACTCGGGGGGCTGGAAAATAATGCCGTCCAGAACGCCATCGATGTCGAGCAGGGTCTGGGTCAAGTCGGATAGCGAGGCGCGTTTGCCGGCAACGTTGACCAGGTCGCTGTCGCGACCGATCAGCTGAAAACGGCCGTCGCCGTGCAGCTCAAGGCGATCAAGCAGGGTGACTGCCTCGGGCAGGTGCGCGGCCTCGACCCGAAAGCGCGGGCCGATGCGGACGAGCGTAAAGGCCTGGAACAGGCGCCAGGCCTGCTCGCGCACCGGTTCGCGCCTGGCCAGGCAGCCCGCCTCGGAGCAGCCGTAGACTTCGGTCAAGCGGCCCGGGCAATCGCTTTCCAGTTGTCGGGCCAGGCTCTGGCTCAAGGGTGCCGTGGCCGAGTAGATCCGGTCGATGGGTACCAGCGGCTGCGGGCATTCGACCAGGTTGCGCAGGTGTACCGGGGTGCTGACCAGGGCGCGCGGCCGCGGCAGTTCGGAGATCAAGGCAAGAATGTCGGCAGCGAAGAACGGCTGGCCGCTGACGATGACCACCGGCGCGAACCACGGCATCAGCACCGTGGTCTCCAGGCCCCACATGTGTTGCGGAGGCACCGTGGCGACCAGGTGGGTGAGTTCGGGTCCCGGACCATACTCGGCGGCGTTGATCAGGCCGCTGTCGTGGAGCGTGCGCCAGGGCTTGAGCACGCGTGAAGCGGGTCCGGTGCTGCCGGAGGTAAACACGATGACGGCCAGCAGGTCGGCAGGTATCCGTGGAACCTGGTCAGCCGGGTCGCGGCAGTCCGGCATGGCCGAGATGTCGAGCTGGCGATGCCCCAGGCCTTCGATGAAATGATCGCTGATGACCATGCTGTCGGGGTGGTCCCGCAACAGGTCATCGATGGTGGCCGGCAGGCGATTGGCCGGCAGCAGGGTGGTGCGTCCGGCCAGCAGGGCTGCGGCCAGGGCCAGGCCAAAGGCATAGCGGTCCTGGCACAGGTTGACGATGGCGCCGTCGCCCGGCATGGCCCCGGCCAGTGTCTGCGCCTGGCCGATGAACTGCGCGGCCGACACCGGCTGGCCCAGGTGCAGGGCAACCGGTTCGTTCAGGCTGCGGGTCATCAGCGGCAGGTCAGTCATCGGGTGACCTGCTCGGGGCGTATGCTGGCCAGCAGGGCCAGAAAGCGTGCCAGCGGCCAGTGTTCGTGGTCCGGGAATCGACGCCGGCGCAGCAGGTACTCGCCGACCAGGGTGGCGACAAAGATCAGAGGCGTGACAACGGTAATCCAGAGCAGCCACCAGCCGGCCAGGTCGAGCGCGGCCAGCGCTGTGGCCACGCCGCCAATCAGGGTCAGCAGCAGGGCCCAGCCCAGCGTCCAGGCCCGCATCCAGGGCAGCGACTCCGGCTCCATGCTGCGGCCCTGCTGATCATGCACCAGCTTGGCGATGCGTTCGATCATGGGTCGCTGGCCCGGCCGGAGGGTAGCGCCGAAATAGGCAGCCACGGCCAGGCAGATCAGGCCCGGTGGCCACAGCGCCAGGCTGGGGAAATTGATCACCACGAGCATCAGGACCAGGCTGCCGATCAGCACCACCTGCCCGGGCCGTTGACGCGGTCGGAAACCGACCAGGGCGACGGCCAGCAGCGGCAGGCCGAGCGAGCGCAGTTCCGGTCGCTCCAGCAACAGGGCCAGGCAGATCAGCGCGGGATAGGCGAGCAGGGCCGTCAGCCGCAGACCGCTGGACGGGTGACGCGCAAGGCTGGCGGCGGACACGAGATATCAGCCCCCCTTATTCATGAAGCGTTGCAGTGGAAATTGCCATGATGAGGGGAGTCAGGCGCGCTGCGACTCGATATGGGCATTGAGTGCGCGCAGGTTGGCGAACACGTGCCGGTTTTTCTCGTCATCGGCCTTGAGCTGCACGCCATAGGTCTTGGAAATGGCCAGGGCCAGTTCCAGGGCATCGATGGAGTCGAGGCCGTATTCGCCGCCGAAAAGCTGCTTTTCCGGCTCGATGTCCTGAGGTTCAAGATCTTCGAGATTGAGTGATTCGATGATCAGTTCGGCCAGCTTGTGCTCGCTGGGGGTCTGTTCTGCACTCATTGATGGTTCCTCCAAGGAATAATTGTAATGGTTGAAGGCTTTCGCCGCCTTCTGGCGACCCTGGTTTCCCTGTTCCTGCGGCGCGGCGAAGCCGGCAGGTTTCCTCCGATTGATACGTAGAAACGAAGGCAACCCCGCCAACGGCTCTCACCCAGGGACCATTATAATATGAACAAATTTTTCACATCACCCTGATGAACACTGCCAAGTCGAATGACATCTTGATCGAGCCGCGCAATTCCGTCGCCTGTGCCTGGCCTGTCCGGGCCGGGGCGGTGGTTCGCGCAGCGGGGCTGGCTCATGGCCAGTGATCCCCGCTATGGTCCGCGCCTGGACGGTGTGACGCTTACAGTCAGGCCCGGCTTGACTATCGACACGCAATCGCTGGCAGCGTTCGATTTCAATGCCATTCTGACCGATGGTTGCCAGGTCGGCCTGCCCTTTCTGGGCGGCAGTCTTGGCGCCGAGCTGTGGCAGGTTGACCGCGAGGTCAGCTGCGGTGTCGATGACGAGGTCAGCTGGCGCCAGGCCGGTGACCTGCTGTTTCTGTCCTGGCAGGTGCCGGATGATGGCTCTGTCGATCCGTGCCGGCTGGCCGAGGCCGGCTACACCCGCCTGCTGGAATTTGCCCGCCGTCGGCAACTACCCTGCCTGTTGCGCGCCTGGAACTTCATGCCCGACATCAATCTCGGCCAGGGCGACGAGGAGCGCTACCGGCGTTTCTGCCTGGGCCGGGCCCGAACCCTCGAGGATTCCGGCGTCCACGTGCCCGAGCTTTGTGCCGGCACGGCCATTGGCGGGCGTGATCCCATGCTTCGCATCTTCATCCTGGCCGGCAGCCGGCCGGGCATCAATATCGAGAACCCGCGCCAGGTCAGCGCCTACCGCTATCCGCGCATTTATGGCCCGCGCAGCCCATCGTTTGCCCGCGCCACCGCGCTGCCGCAGCCGGATGGCAGCATGTTGCTGATGATTTCGGGCACGGCCAGCGTGGTTGGCCACCGGACCGTGCACGAGGGTGACCTGGTTGCCCAGCTCGATGAAATCGAGCGCAATCTGCGCTCCCTGCTCAGCGAGAGCGCGGCGCGGCTGGCGCGGCCGCAGCTGGCTGATTTTGGTCCGGGTTCCCTGCTGCGCGCCTATGTGCGCCATGCCGCTGACTGGCCGGCGGTGCGTGACCACCTGGCCCGGGCCTGGCCGGAGGTGCCGGTGGTGGGGCTGGAGGGCGATATTTGCCGCGCTGACCTGCTGGTCGAAATCGAAGCCGTCTGCGCCGGCTGAGGCGCTGCTGCGCGTCGCTGAAATGCGCAGGGTAAGCGCGCGCTTACCCTGCCTGCGCGACCGGTGCTGTCGGCTGCGCTACGGTAACCGGCTTCACGAAACGGGCCGGCAGGCCGGCCAGCAGGGGCTCGTCTTCCGGATTGGGTTGCTGGTGCAGGGTGACGACATCGCGAGCGCCTTCCGGCGCCATCAGGCAGAGTTCGCCGGCAACCCGGCGCAGCATCTCGCCGTTGTCAACCAGGCGCGCATCCAGCTGGTCGAGGCTGTCGTCGACGACCTGGCCTAGATCCTCGTTGAGCTTGACCAGCAGCGGCATGTGGGTCTGGTTGACGAACAGTCCACGCGGGTCGATGGGCGGCTCCACTTCGGCCCAGCGCCGGAACAGGGTCTGCATTTCGCCGTTGAGCCGACGCAGCTGGTCGAGCATGACGACGTGGCGATGGATGAAGTCGGTGTCGGTGAGACGGTTGGAGAAAAACAGCAGCGCCAGCACGCCCCAGTAATAGACGTAGTCCCAGATGGTCTTGGAGCTCATCGCCCGGGCATGCCCGAACAGCGGGTACTGGTCGCGGTAGAGCAGCAGCGAGGATTCGTAGAACGAGAAGAAATGGTGCTGGTACACGCGTGCCCGGCGGGCAATGGACTCTCCGGACAGGTCGCGTTGAACCAGGTCGGCGATGTAGGTGTTGCTGATGCCGATAAAGTCGCTGCCGGGCGAGTAGAACGGATCGAGAAAGACCCCGGCCTCGCCGGTCAGCGCCCAGCGCTTGCCGGAGAAAACCTGGCGGCAGCCGTGCGAGTAGTTGCGCAGGTAGAGGAAATCCTGCAGTTCGCCGCCGGCCTGGTCGATGGCGCGGCGACACAGGGGCTGGTGTTCGGCCAGCCAGTCCAGGGTGCCCGCGTAGGTCTTGAGGCGATCGAAGTCGTGCAGGCGGTTGTCGAAGACCACGCCGACACTGGTCGAACCCGAGGCCAGCGGAATCAGCCAGACCCAGTAGCCGGGGCCCATCAGATGGTTGGTCGACAGCCAGCGCGGCACATCCCGGCAGCGCTCGTGCCAGGCTTCGTCCTGGCTCCAGTCGCTGATGTCGATGCGGCTGGACAGGCGAAACCATACCGAGGAGCAGGCGTGGTGATTGTCTTCGGCCAGGCCCAGGCGGCGCTTGAGTATGCTGCCGCGGCTCATGGCGTCAACCACCCAGCGTGCCTGGATGTCATGTTCGCCATCGTCGTTGCGGTAGACCACCCGGTGGTTCTGATGGTCAGCGTTCGCGTCGTCGGCCAGGCTGATATCGCGCACGGTGGCACCGCCAATCAGGCTGATGCCTTCGCGGTCGACGCGTTCGGCCAGGTGGTTTTCAAGCACGCCGCGGTCGATCTGGAAACTGCGCTGGCTGAGCAGGCCGCTGCCACCCAGTTCACCGGCGCCGGCCAGGTCTTCGCTCTTGTCTGCGTCGAAAAACAGGCGCAAGCCATACTTGCGCAGGTGGCACTGCTCGAGGTGGTCGCGCAGTCCGATCACATCGGCCAGGTAGTGGGCACCGATTTCGACGGTTGATTCGCCCACCTTGTGCGCCGAAACCGGCACCGGGTGACGACGGCGTTCGAGCACGGTGATGCTGGTCTCCGGACGCTGCTGGCGAATCTGCAGGGCCAGGGTCAGGCCGGCCAGGCCACCGCCCAGGATGACGACATCGGATTTCATGGGATTGTTATTGTCAGGACTGAGGTTCGAGGGCGTCATAATGTAATTCACCTTGCGTCCACGGGGTCTTCACGGGATGCTGATGGGTGGTGCAGGGCTGCTCTGGTCATGACGCGCCAGAGCCCGGGCAGGTACAGGCCCGCCAGGCTGATGCGCCAGAACACGAACCAGAAAATCTCCCACACGTCCTTGCCGGGCTTGAAGTAGCTGGGCCTGGCGTCTTCGTTGTAGACGCTGTCGATGGCCACGGCCACGCACGGGAAGCCGCGCCGGGCGCCGTCGATCAGCATGGCGGTTTCGAACACGAAGCCATGGCGCCTGGCCGTCGATGGTTGCACCGATTCGAGCAGGCCGCGCGGGTAGACGCGGAAACCGGTCTGGCTGTCGGGTACACGCTGGCCGCTGGCCCAGGAGACAAAGAAGTCGGCGAAGCGGTTGGCGAATTTGCGGATGCCGGGCTGGCGATGACGCTGGCGCAGGCGGGCGCCCAGTACCAGGTGGTTGCGGTGGTCGCGGGCTGCATCGAGCAGTCGCGGTATGTCGGCCGGGTCATGCTGACCGTCGCCGTCCAGGGTGACCACCAGGTCGGCCCCTTGAGCGAGTGCGTGCCCGAAACCGCTGGCCAGGGCGGCGGCCTTGCCGCCGGCCTGATCGTGACGAATGATATGCACCGGCAGGCCTTCCAGGACAGACGAGGTGCCGTCATCCGAGCCATCGTCGATCACGATGACCTGGTCGACGGCCCCCAGCGATCCTTGTACAACGGCGCGAATGGTGCGGGCCTCGTTGCGGGCGGGAATGACGGCGCAGGTCTTCACGTCGTGACAGGGCTGATGCGCAGGCCCGGACCCTGCTCGCTGGCCAGGGTGACGGCCGGGCCCCGACGGGCGATCATGGCCAGCAGCGGCAACAGGCGCGCGGCCGGGTTGTCGGGGATGCGGTTGATCAGTGCAGCGGGCAGCGCGCCGTGGTCTTCCGGCTCGCTGCTGGTCGTGGCGGCCAGGCGGGCCAGTGGCCTGTCCGCGCCCGGACGGGTCAGGACCAGGGCGCCGCTGAATGCGTGTTCGGTCGGCCACAGGTCGCGCATCGGGCCCTGGGCGAGATCGTCGTAGACCACCAGCAGGACGGGCTTGTCGCTATCGGTCAGTCGGGCCAGTGCTTCGAGCAGGCCGGCCGTGGCGCTGTCGCGCCAGCCGGATATGGCAGTGACATCGCCGGTTGCCCCGGCGCCGATCGACCAGTAACCGGAGGCGGCGTTGTGGACCGAGTTGTGAAAGCGGGTAGGTGACAGCAGCTCGGGATGGTCCTTGAGCGTTCGGCACATGTAGTCGGTGATGTCGAGATCACCCATGCCGGAGCTGAACACGGCGATCGGCTCGGATGGCGCCAGCCCGGCCATGGCACAGGCCTGCTCGGCAGCAGCGAAGCTGATTTTGGCTGCGCGCGGGGCCCGTCGGCGCTCGCGAGGCGAGAGCAGTGCCGACGGCGGTGTTTCCCGGTCCTCGGTCAGGCCATGGCCATCCAGCGCGGCCTCCAGCGCCTGCCAGTCGGGCAGGCCGGTAGTGGCAATGCCGGCGCCGATCACATCGAATCGCAGGCTCATGACGCCACCCGCCCGAAAATCAGGCTGCAGTTGCTGCCGCCGAAACCGAAGGAATTGCTGAGCACGGCATCGACGCGTTGCTGGCGCGACTGGCGCAGGATGAAACCGGCCCATTCATCTTCCGGATCATCCAGGTTGAGCCCGGCCGGCAGGAAGTCGTCGCTCAGGGCGAGCAGGCTGAATACCGATTCGGCGATGCCGGCCGCACCCAGGGTATGGCCGGTCCAGCCCTTGGTCGAGGCCGCCGGCGGTGGTTGGTCGAAGACCTGGGCGATGGCGCGGGCCTCGACCTCATCGTTGAGCGGTGTGGCCGTGCCGTGGCAGTTGATGTAACCGATGGCATGGGCGGGCAGCTGCGCCCGGGCCAGGGCTTCGCGCATGGCGGCAGCGGCGCCGGCGCCTTCCGGGTGGGGGGAGGCCATGTGGTGGGCGTCGGAGCTTTCACCCCAGCCCAGCAGCTGACCGTAGCCGCCGGCCGCCTTGTTTTCCAGGATGGCGAAACCGGCAGCCTCGCCCAGGCTCAAGCCCTTGCGGGCCCGGTCGAACGGACGGCAGGGTTGATCGGAGACCAGGTCCAGCGAGTGAAAGCCGTACAGCACCGACAGGCACAGGCTGTCGACGCCGCCAACGACCGCCGCATCAGCCAGCCCGGCCTCGATCAGGCGGGCAGCGCTGGCAAAGACCTTGGCGCTGGACGAGCAGGCTGTGGAAATGGTCAGCACCGGACCGTTCAGGCCAAGCACGCGGGCGGCGAATGCGGCCGAGGTATGCGGCGTGTGCACCCGCGGCAGGCGGTGACGGTTCAGGAAAACCTCGTCTTCGCCCATGTCGCGGTAGGCTTCCTCGGTGACCCCGATACCGGCGGTGCTGGTGCCGATCACGCAGGCGATGCGGTCGGCCGGAACGCGGGCCTTGAGCGCTTCGACCCGGGCAATGAAATCGTCCTGCTGCAGGCCAAGCAGGGCGAGGCGGTTGTTGCGGCAGTCGAACTCGGCCAGGTCTCCGTGCAACTCGGTATCCTCGACACCGTCGACCCGCCCGATCCAGGTCTTGAGTTCGCAGTGCGGGAAGTCGTTGGCGCGCAGGCCCGAGTTTCCCTCGGCAAGGGCGCGGCGTATGGCATCGAGACCTGTGCCGGCCGCACAGGTCAGGGTCATGTCGGTAATGGACAGCGGCGTCACTTTAAGGGAGGTTTCCGTGCTGGGCCCCGGTCACGCGTGACCAAAAGGCAGAAAGAGCTGACAACATGGACGGTAGTATAGGCGGCGATCCCGAATGGCTGCAACGATGGTTTCAATCCCGGCATGAGTGACCGCTCCATGCGCCGCATCTTCAACGATCCGGCCCTGCTCGAATCCTTCATCGTCAGCTTGCTTGTGCTGGCGTTCAGCGCCGGCCTGAGCCTGGTGCTGTCCTGGCTGTGGGTGTGCTGCCATGCGCTGGCGCGCAACCGGGTGCCCGCCTCCGGCGTGGTTCTGGTCTGCGGCCATCAGCTCGAGCAGGGACGACCCTCGCCGGACTATGTCGCCCGGCTCGAGCGCGCCGCGCAACTGGCCGCGGACAATCCGGCCCTGAAACTGTTGCTGCTGGGCGGTGGCCAGCCCTCGGAAGCGCAGGCCGGGCTGCGCTGGCTCAAGGCTCACACCGGCCTGGATCCGCAGCGAGTGCTGCTGGAAGAGGATTCAACCGACAGCTTCGAGAACCTGCGTTTTGCCCGCGACCTGGTCGGCACCGATCGTCCCCTGGCCCTGCTTTCCAGTCGCTATCACCTGGGCCGCTTGCGGATCTTTTCCGGCCTGCTTGGCTTGAATGCAACGCTGGTGCCGGCCGAAACCCGTTTGCGGGTTGGTCTGCGTCTGCTGGCGCTGAGCGTCCAGGAGGCTGCCTACGTGGCCTGGTTCGTCAGTGGACTGGTCTGGGCTCGCCTGGCCCGACGCGAACACCTGCTTGTCCGTCTGCGCTGAGCGCTTCGGTTGCCGGATAACCGACCAGGTAGGTCACCGGTGCACCTCGATACCAGTAGCTGCCCGCTTCCCAATGATAGTGAGCAGCGTCAAGTGAACGGGCCATGTCCAGCAGTTCGTCGGGTCGATAGCAACGTAGCCAGGACACCAGGCTGTCCCAGGTAATCAGCACTGGTGCAATCGGCACCAGGTAGGTCAGCGCCAGCCGCGACCAGCGAAACGGCCGGATGAAGGGGGTCAGGACCAGAACCATCAGCGGCGTCAGCAGGATCAGCGGCAACATGGCCCAGCGCCGCTGCAGCAACTCCATCACGGCGATGGGCTGGTGCTGGGTAACGGCCCGGCCCAGCACCTGTCGGGCGCGATCCGGCGGAAACTGGTGGAAGGCATTGAAAAGGGTCTGCAGCCCCTCCACCTGGTGTTGCGGGTTGGTGGCATCAATCGGGTCAGGGAGAAACTGCAGCTGGCGCGGCCCGATCGTGGCGGGTTCGCGTCGATTGTCCGGGTACAAGTCGGTCAGTATCACCTTGATGGCATGGGGGAACATGCGGTCCAGGCGTGCGGCCAGGTGGTGCCAGGGGCCGCCCGAGCCCGAGCACAGGTCGATGACCCGGTCCGGACGTGATGAATGGCGCATGGCCTGGGCCAGCAGCGGCAGGCGCAGGAAAAAAGCGCGGGTAAGCCGATTCAGGCAGACCAGGTAATCGGTGATCAGCGCCCGGAGGCAGTCGGGCAACCAGGAAACCTCGTTGAACTCGAAAAGCTGCAGACGCCTCATATCCTGACCCATCGACCACTCCGGCTACAGTCTACCTAAACCCGGCGGCAGCTCTGGATGAACTGCGCGATTGACGGGTTTTCCACCCGGAGCACGTAAACAGGGGATACCATTCGTCAGTCAGTTTTTTTCATGGAGGAGGACCTGAAACAATGAAATCTCGTAGCGCTTTGCCGATCGTGCTTTTATTCGCCCTGGTCGGGCTGTTGATGAACCCGGCCCAGGCCGAGTCGATCGCACCACCGACCATTTCACCGCAGGAGGGTGGCACTTATTTCACCCGCATGACTTTCCATCACGAGAAGGATGTCCACCAGGCCACCAACTTCAGTCGCGGTGCGGTATGGCCGATCAATACCGAGGTGCGCCTGGTCAGCAAGACCGATCGCCGCCATGGCCGGATGGTGCTGGAGCGTGTCGACAATGGCCACCGGGTCACGATTCAGAACGTGCCGCGGCATACCGATTTAAACATCGACGAGCTGGCCGCGCGCATGCTGGCCGATGAGCCCACGCCGATCGAGCGCTTTTCCGAGGATGTCCAGCGCGCGATCCGCGCCGGTGATCTGCGCATGGGCATGACCAAGGAGCAGGCGCTGATGGCGCGGGGCTATCCGCCGACCGTCCACACGGCCTTCCCGATGGACAGCGACACCTGGGTTTACCAGGAAAATCGCTTTGCCCAGCGCACCATCGTGTTCGAGGACGGCCGTATTGTTGAAGGCCGCGGGCTGCGCTGAGTGAGCATCGACTCCCGCATCGGTCGCAATGGCCTGGCCCGGCGCTTGCGCCCGGGCCTGGCCTTTGTTCTGGCTGCCATCATGCTTGGCTGCGCCGCCAACCGGCCAACCCAGGATGAGCTGCAGGCAGAGTGGTTTCCGGCCGAGGCTGGATCAAGGGCAGATACCTTGCTGGTGCTGTTGCCCGGGGCGCGTGATCCCGGCGACGGATTCGTGCGCGAAGGCGTGGTCGAACTGGTTCAAACGCATCGTCCGGACTGGGATGTCGTGGTCGTCGATGCCCATATGGGTTACTACCGCCAGCGCAGTTTCGTCAGCCTGCTTGAAGAGGGCATCATTGTTCCGGCCCGGGAGCAGGGCTACAGCAGCCTGTGGTTGTCGGGCCCGTCGCTGGGTGGCTTTGGCAGCCTGTTGTATCTTTGTGCCGGCGACAATGAAGGTGTCACGGGCGTGATTGCCCTGGCTCCGCACCTGGGTGGTCGCGCCATCCTGGCGGACATCGAGCAGGCGGGTGGTCCCGCAAACTGGGAGGCAGGTACGGCTGGCCGTGATTTCGAGCGCGCCTTGTGGGGCTGCCTGCGCGATGGTGTTGATGCCGAGATCTGGCTGGGCTGGGGCCGATCCGACCGCATGGATCGCGGCAATCGCCTGTTGGCTGAACTGGTGCCCGACGACCAGGTGCTGGTCATTGACGGCGGCCATCGCTGGCCAACCTGGCGCCAGCTCTGGATCGAGCTGTTCGAGCGCATCCCGCACTGACCCCACCGTTTTCCTTTTTCCTTTTTTCTTTCCCAGCCCCAACCGGAGACCGATCATGCTGTTGCAACAAACCACCTGGCCCGAGGTGCAGGAATACCTCGAGCGCAGCCAGGGCATCGTCATTCCGATTGGATCGACCGAGCAGCATGGTCCGACCGGGCTGATCGGAACCGATGCAATTTGTCCCGAGGTCATCGCCCGCGGCATGGCCGAGGCCGGGATCCTGGTCGCACCGACGCTGTCGATCGGCATGGCCCAGCATCACCTGGCATTTCCGGGTTCCATCACCCTGCGGCCGAGCACCCTGATATCCGTGATCCGTGATGTGGTGGGCTCACTGGCCAGCCAGGGTTTCAGGCAGTTCTATTTTCTGAATGGGCACGGCGGCAACATCGCCACGGTTCAGGCCGCCTTTGCCGAGATCTGGGCCGATTACAGCCTTGCCCAAAGCGCCAGTGGCTTGAAGCTGAAGCTGGCCAACTGGTTTACCGGTGCGCGCATCGTGGCACTGAGCCGTGAATTGTTTGGTGAAGCCGAGGGCTCGCACGCGACGCCTTCGGAGATTTCTCTGACCTGGCATGCCTATCCCGATGCGGTGCGCGACCAGGCGTTGACGCCCGTGCGCGCTCCGAACGGACCGATTCGTGATGCGCACGACTACCGCAAGCATTTCCCCGATGGCCGGATCGGCTCGGAACCGGGCCTGGCAAGCCGTGCCCACGGGCGGCGCTTGTACGAGGCCGGTCTGGCCGATGCCCTGGCTGACTATCGTGCGTTTCTCGACGTGGTCTGAAGTGCTGACCCGTTTCGGCAGACTTTCGGACGGATTCAGTCCAGGGCTTGATGCCGGCGCCTGACGCGCCCGCGAATTGCGCCGTTCATTTGACCTCGGACTGTGATTTACCCCGCAGCTGGCATTGGCTGGCATGCTTTATGCATCAATACAGGCAGACACTCTCAATCAACGCCTGACTCAAGGGGTATTCGACCATGTACGCCAGCACTGCAGAGTTTGATAACAACGCCGTCCTGAATGACTACACCAACCTGATCGGAGTCGGCATTCAATTCGCCTTTCAGCCGCTGGTCGATTTGAGCCAGGCCCGGATCGCCGGCTACGAGGCCCTGGTGCGCGGTCACGATGGCCAGGCTGCCGGGGCCGTCATCGCCGGGGTTCGACCGGAGAACCTGGCCTTGTTTGACCAGGCCTGCCGTTCGCGTGCTCTTCAGGATGCCGCACGCATCGGCGTGCGCGGTGACTTGTTCCTCAACTGCACCGAAGTCACGCCGAGCAATCTGGCCATGGCCATTGACAAGACGCAGATGGAAACCGAGGCTCAGGACGTCGCCGCGAATCGAATCGTGCTGGAGTTTTCCAGCCTGGAGCGACTCGGCAATCCACGTCAACTGGCCACGGTTCGGCAGCGCGCCAACGCGGCGGGTTTCCGCGTGCTGGCTGACAATTTCGGCCTGGGTGAAGCCGGTCTCAAGCGCCTGGTCGTGTTCCAGCCGGAGTACGTCAAGCTGGATCGGGAGCTGTGCGGCAATATTGATCGAAGTCAGCGTCGCCAGGCCATGGTGCTCGGCATCGTCGCGACCTGTCGCTCGCTGGGCATCGATGTCATTGCCAGCGGTATCGAACGCGCCGAAGAAGTCGAGTGGCTGCACGAGCAAGCCGGTATCGAGCGCTTCCAGGGCTATTTCTTTGCCCGTCCCCAGCTGATGGCCGCTCCGTCAGTCGATATGGGCATGTTCGAGCCGGCTTGAGTCAATCCGACTCCGGCTGGTGACGCCGGCGCAGCACCGCCATGACGGTATCGAGGCTGACGTCGGCAGCCTGCAGGCAAACCAGCAGGTGGAACAGCAGGTCTGCGGACTCTTCGGCCAGCTCTTCGCGGTCTCCGGCCATTGCGGCCAGGGCTACCTCCACACCTTCTTCGCCCACTTTCTGGGCGCAGCGCTTGATGCCGGCGTTGAGCAGGCGCGCCGTATAGCTGGCACTGTCACCGGATTCCGCACGCTCGCGGACCACGGCTTCAAGCCGTGACAGAAAGGCTACCCCGGGCGCCGGGGTGTCGCCAAAACAGGTCGGCGTGCCCAGGTGACAGGTCGGCCCGTGCGGGATGGCCTTGACCAGGATGGTGTCGGCATCGCAGTCACCGAGCAGGTCAACCAGTTCCAGCACGTGTCCGGAGGTTTCGCCCTTGGTCCACAGGCGCTGTTTCGAGCGCGAGAAAAACGTGACCTTGCCGCTGGCTCGGGTCTTTTCCAGCGCCTCGGCGTTCATGTAGCCGAGCATCAGCACCCGTCCGTCGCCGGCATGCTGGACGATGGCCGGCAGCAGGCCGTCTCCCTTGGTCCAGTCCAGGTGCTTGATGGATTCGCTATTCATTAAAAGTCAGCTCCTGACGATGATGTGGTGGCGGGCCAGCCAGGTCTTGAGATCGGGTATGCGGATCTGGCCGGAGTGAAAGACGGTGGCGGCCAGCGCCCCGTCGACGTCGGCCTGCTCGAAGACCTTCAGGAAGTGCTCGGGCGTGCCGGCCCCACCGGAGGCGATCAGTGGCACCCGGCAGTGCTTGCGCATGGTGGCCAGCTGGTCGATATCGTAGCCTTCGCGCACGCCGTCTGAGTCCATGCAGTTGAGCACGATCTCGCCGGCGCCCAGGCGCTGTACTTCCTCGACCCAGCTCAGCGTGTCGCGGCGCGGGTCGACCATGTTGTCCGGGTCGCCGGTGTACTGGCGCACGCGAAACCCGCTTTTCTCGCGGATGGAGTCGATGCCGGCAACCACGCACTGCGAGCCGAAAGCGTCGGCCAGCTCGGCGATCAGGGCCGGGCGTTCCAGGGCCGGGGAGTTGACCGAGATCTTGTCGGCGCCGGCATGCAGCACGGTCCGGGCCGTGGCCACGTCGCGAATGCCGCCGGCGACACAAAAGGGGATGTCGATGGTCTCGGCCACCCGCTCCACCCAGGCTACATCGACGCTGCGGCGCTGCGGGCTGGCGGTAATGTCGTAGAACACCAGTTCGTCGGCGCCCTGGTCGCGGTAGCTTTGGGCCAGTTCGACGATATCGCCCATCTCGCGGTGATCGCGGAAGCGCACGCCCTTGACCACGCGGCCATCGCGCACGTCCAGGCAGGGAATCAGTCTTACCGCGACCATTGCTGAATCTCGCTTACAGGTACGCGACCTTCCAGCAGGGCCCGGCCGACGATGCAGGCGCTGGCTCCGGATGCCGCGGCGGCTTGCAGGTCCGCCGCGCTGGCCACGCCGCCGGAGGCCTGGATCTTGAGGCCGGCAAAACGATCGGCGATGGACTTGTACAGGCCGGTGCTGACCCCGGCGAACATGCCGTCGCGTTCGATGTCGGTACACAGCAGGTGGATCAGGCCGGCGCTGGTGAAACGGTCAAGCAGGGTGAACAGGTCGGTGTCTCCGGACTCGGACCAGCCGCTGGCATGCGGAAACCAGGCCCCGTCGACGCCGCGCGAGACATCCAGGCCGGCGACGATGCGCTCACTGCCCAGGCTCTCCAGCCAGGCGCAGATCACGTCTGGCCGCTTGACGCACAGGCTGCCGATGACAACCCGCTCGGCCCCGGCTTCCAGCCGTTGCTGCAAGTCTTCCAGGCAGCGCACGCCGCCGCCGGTCTGAACCGGGATGTCGAGTGCCTTGCAGATGGCCTGGATGGTTTCAAAGTTCGCTTCGCCACCGGCTCGCGCGCTGTCGAGGTCGACCAGGTGCAGCCGGGTCGCGCCGGCATTCTGGTAGCGCAGGGCCAGTTCCACCGGGTCGTCGGTGTAGCGGGTTTCGCGGTCGTAGTCGCCCTGTTCCAGGCGCACCACGCGACCGCCGCGCAGATCAATGGCTGGTATCAACTGCATTTGCTTGCTCCCGGCAGGATTGTTGAGTGGTGCCTCTTAAAAACTCGAAAAAATTGCCATGCAGGCCAGTGCGAGAGATTTAGCTGAGTCTTGGTCACTTGCCGTGCTTTCCGTGTCTTCAGTGGTTCCAGTATTTTTAGCTCTCAAGGAAATTGGCCAGTAGGCGCGCACCCGCCGAGCCGGACTTTTCCGGGTGAAACTGGCAGGCGGCGAAATTGCGCCGGCGCACGATGGCGGCAAAGCCCTGCCCATGATCGCTGACGGCCACGGCCTGGTCCACCGGTGCGGCAAAACTGTGGACAAAGTAAAACCACTCCGACCCGTCCATCCCGCTACTCAAGGGGTCGTCGGGATCGGTCCAGTCGAGCTGGTTCCAGCCCATGTGCGGCAGGCGCAGTTCAGGCGGTACGGCCAGGCGTTCGACCGCGCCGGGCAGTATCCCGAGACAGGCCACATCACCCTCGGCGGAATGCTCGAACAACAGCTGCAGCCCAAGGCAGATGCCGAGCACGGGTTGTTCGAGCCGGGTAATCACCTCGACCAGGCCGGCCTGGTCCAGCGCCCGCATGGCCGCCCCCGCCGACCCCACCCCGGGCAGGATGACCCGATCGGCCGAGCGAATCACCCCGGCATCGGCCGTCAGCGTAGCCTCGACCCCGGAGCGCCGGAGCGCATGCACCACCGAACCCAGGTTGGCCCCACCGGAGTTGATCACGGCGACGGTCATGATGGGTGCCCTGGAAAGGAATTTCTCGCGCAGAGCCGCAGAGGCGCAGAGAAAGAAAAAAGCCTCGCGCAAAGGCGCAAAGGTGCAAAGGAGCGCAAAGAAAGACTATTAGTAATTGGAAATGCAGGACAGCTGACCGATTCTCTTTTGAACTTTTTTCCTTTGCGTTCCTTTGCGTCTTCGCGTCTTTGCGAGATGCTTTTATCTTTTCGGCCTTTCTCTGCGCCTCTGCGGCTCTGCGAGAGGCTTTTCCCTTTCTCTGCGTCTCCGCGGCTCTGCGCGAGGTTATCTTTTTCGACCATCACAGCATGCCCTTGGTTGACGGGATGCCGCTGCCGCTGCGGGCCAGGGCGGGGGCGAGGGCGCGGCCGACGCCCTTGAAGCAGGCTTCGACCATGTGGTGGGTGTTTTCGCCGCGCAGGTCGATATGGATGGCGCAACGCAGAGCCTGGGCCAGGGAGGCGAAGAAGTGGCTGACCATTTCGGTGTGCAGGCCGCCGACCGACTCGCGCGGAAACTGGCCGTTGAGGACAAAGGCCGGTCGGCCGGACAGGTCGATGGCAACCTGGGCCAGGGATTCGTCCATGGGCAGGACGAAGCCGTAGCGGCCCAGGCCGGCCCGGTCCGACAAGGCCTGGTCGATGGCCTGGCCCAGGGCCAGGGCGCAGTCCTCGACGGTGTGGTGCTCGTCGACTTCCAGGTCACCCTGGCAGTCCAGGCTCAGGCTGAAGCGACCGTGGCTGGATACCTGCTCGAGCATGTGATCGAAGAACCCGATCCCGGTGCTGATCTTGACTGGCCGGGTCTGGTCGAGATTGACCTCGACCCGGATCCGGGTTTCGCGGGTGTTGCGCGCTATCGTGCCGATCCGCGGCGTGGCCAGGATTTGCCCGGCAATCGTGGCCCAGTCGTCGCCTTGCTCGCCGACCCGGAAGCCGCGCAGGCCCATGTTGGACGCCAGTTCCAGGTCGGTTTCGCGGTCGCCAATGACGGCCGACTGGTGGCGATCCAGGCCGGGGTCGCGCAGGTAGTCCAGCAGCATGCCGACGCCGGGCTTGCGGGTCGGAGCCTGGTCTTCAGGAAAACTCTTGTCGATATGGATGGCGTCGAATTCGATACCCTGCGAGGCCAGGATCTGCAGCAGTAGCTCATGCGGGCCGCGGAAGTCTTCCTCTGGAAACGAATCCGTGCCCAGTCCATCCTGGTTGCTGACCATGACGAAACGAAAGCCGGCATCCTTCAGGTCCAGCAGGGCCGGGATCACGCCGGGCATCAGGCGGAATTTCTCGTAGGCGTCGATCTGTTCGTCGGCCGGTTCCTCGATCAGGCAGCCGTCGCGGTCAATAAAGAGAATCTTGCGGGTGCTCATGGCGACCAGCTCCTTAAGAATTGGATCAAGTGGTCAGTTTCTTCCGGCCGGCCCACGGTGATGCGCACGCAATCGTTCAGGCCCGGCTGGGCAGACTGGTCGCGCAGGCGAATGCCGGCGTCGGCGGCGGCACTTACCAGGGCGCTGCCGGGGCGGGTGCGCACCAGGATGAAGTTGGCCGCGCCGGGCCAGATCCGTTCGATGGCGGGATGATCTTTCAGCACCAGGACCAGGCGTTGTTTCTGGCGGTCCAGTTCTTCGAGCTGATGGCGCTGGTCGTTGGGCGCATCCAGGGCTTGCAGCGCGGCCTGGATGGACGGCGTCGGCAGCGGGTAGGGGGCAATGATGCGGCGCAGCAGCCCGATCAGCTCAGCCGAGCCGATCACCGCGCCGAGCCGGCAGCCGGCCAGGGCATAGGCCTTGGACAGGGTGCGCAGCACGACCAGGTTGGGCACGCTGCCAACCTGGCCGGCCAGCGATTCATCGGCCGAGAACTCGATATAGGCCTCGTCGATGATCACCAGGCCATGGCCGCTGACTCGCTCGGCCAGGTCCAGAACCTGGCTGGTCGGTATGCGGTTGCCGGTGGGGTTGTTCGGTGAACACAGGAAATACAGGCGGCAAGCGGGTGCGGCCTGAATGCCTTCCACATCCAGCTGCCAGTCGCTCTCGGTCTCGATCAGCGGCACCTCGATCACCTCGCCGCCCTGGATGCGGGCGCTCAAGGCATACATGCCGAAGCAGGGCGGGCAGGTCAGGACGCGGTCCTGGCCGGCACGCACGAAAGCACGCATCAACAGGTCGATGCCTTCGTCGCTGCCCCGGGTGAGGAGAAGCTGGTCCGCATCGATGCCGTAAAGCGCGGCCAGACGCGATTTCAGCGCGGCCGGCTGCGGATCGGGGTAGCGGTTCAGGTCCTGTCCGGAATCGCCCGGCGGCGGATAGGGGTTTTCGTTGGCGTTGAGCAAAATGCCGGCGCTGTCGGCCAGGGCCCGGGCCGAGGCGTAGGGGGCCAGCGCCCGGATCTCAGGACGGGCCAGGTCAAGCAGGTTCATGATCCACCGTCCCGGGCCAGCGCATCCAGGCGCAGGGTGATGGCCAGGCGGTGGGCTTCCAGGCCCTCGTGCGCGGCCAGCCGGGCGCCGGGCGGTCCCAGGGTTTTCAGGCCCTGCGGCGTGGCCTCCTGCACGGTCATGCGGCGCATGAAATCAAGCAGCGACAGCCCGGCGCGCGACCGCGCCCAGCCGGCCGTGGGCAGCACGTGGTTGGTGCCGGAAATGTAGTCGCCCAGGGATTCGGGCGTGTAGTGACCGAGAAACACCGAGCCGGCCGTGGTGATCTCGTCGCACAGCTGGTCGGCATCCCGGGTCGAGATGATCAGGTGTTCGGGCGCGTAGTCGTTGGCCAGCTGCACGGCCCGGACCAGGCTGTCGACGACCAGGATGGCGCCGTGGGCCAGGGCCTGGCGCGCTGTATCGGCCCGCGGCAGTCGTTCCAGCAGGGCTTCCAGGGCCTGGTTGGTGGCTTCGGCCATGCCAGGGCTGGTGGTGACCAGGAAGACCTGGGAGTCGGGACCGTGTTCGGCCTGCGAGAGCAGGTCGATGGCGACGAATTCCGGGTTGGCGCTGTCGTCGGCGATCACCATCACCTCCGACGGGCCGGCCGGCAGATCCATGGCAGCACCGTCGGCAGACTCCGAGACCAGGCGCTTGGCTTCGGTGACGAAGCGGTTGCCCGGGCCGAAGATCTTGGTCACACGCGGTACCGACTCGGTGCCGTAGGCCATGGCTGATACGGCCTGGGCGCCGCCGGCGACCAGCACGGTATCGATATCCAGGCGCTTGGCAATAGCGCGCACGGCGGCATCGGCGCGACCGTCCGGGCCGGGCGGGGTGGCCAGCACGATATTCCGGCAACCGGCCAGGCGCGCCGGAACACCCAGCATGATGGCCGTTGACGGCAGCGGTGCCGAGCCGGCCGGCACGTACAGGCCGACCGGGTCCAGCGCTCGCCAGCGCGCCTGGCAGGTCACGCCGGGCGCGGTTTCGACGATCTGGTCCTGCGGCTTGCCGGCGGCATGGAAGCGGCGAACCGTATCGATGGCCGTATCGATGGCATCGAGCAGCTCCTCATCCAGTTCGCTGGCGGCCCCGTCCAGGTCTTCGGCAGTCGCCAGCAGGCTGGCCGGTCGGCGACCGTCGAAACGTTCGCCGCAGGCCAGCAGCGCGGCATCGCCGCCACGCCGAACCTCGTCGACAATGGCCGCAACGACCTGGCGCAGCTCGGCGCCGGACTCCATCGCCGGGCGGGCCAGCAGCCCGCTCAGCGCGTCATCGGTGAGTTGGTTGGCCTGGATGACATTCATGCCAGCATTTTCTCCACTGGCAGAACCAGCACGGCCGAGGCGCCGGCTGCCTTGAGTTCTTCCAGATGTTCCCAGAATACCTGTTCGGTGCAAACGGCATGTACGGCGACCCGGTCCGGCTGGCCTTCCAGGTTGAGAATGGTGGGCGATTCGGCGCCCGGCAGGATGGCCGAGATCTCGGCCAGGCGGTCACGCGGCGCATGCAGCATCACGTACTTGGTCTCGGCCGCTTGCTGGACGCCCTGGATCCGGGTCAGCAGCTTGGCCAGCAGGGCTTCGCGCGCCTCGTCAAGCGGTTCGGGGCAGCGAAACAGCGCGGCCTGGCTGGACAGGACTTCGGCCACGGCCTTGAGGTGGTTGGCCCGGAGCGTGGTGCCGGTGGAAACCAGGTCGACGATGGCATCGGCCGTCCCCAGGCTGGGCGCGATTTCAACCGCGCCGTTGAGGGTGACGATATCGGCGTCAACACCGTGCTCGTCAAGGAAGCGTCGAGACAGGTAGGGGTAGCTGGTAGCCAGGCGCCTTCCGTTGAGCTGCTCCGGGCCGATGTAGTCTTCGTCTTCGGGTACCGCCAGCATCAGCCTGCAGTGGCCGAACTCAAGCGTCAGCAGTGGTTCGAGATGGGCATCGGGTCGACGAGTGCGCGACTCCAGCACTTTTTCCAGGGCGACATTCTCGCCAACGATGCCAAGATGGCAGACGCTTTCGAGCAGCAGGCGCGGGATGTCGTCATCACGCACCAGCAACAGGTCGACCGGCAGGTTGCGTCCGAACCAGAACAGCTTGTCCTTGGACCGGGCGAAAGACAGGCCCGAGCGCTCGAGCAGGCTCAGGGACTTGTCGGCCAGGCGGCCGGATTTCTGGATGGCGATTTTTAGTCGGGTCATGGGAAGGGTTCAGGTTTCAGGGTTCAGGTTTCAGGGCGCAAGGTTCAAGGCTCAGGGCTCAGGGCTCAGGGCTCAAGGGGATTCTGGTTCAGGCGTTCGAGGGCCAGGCGGTAGCCGCCGTTGCCTTCGGCCAGGAAGCGGGCGACGCGGCCGATGGTGGTCACGCTGACCCCGGTGCGTTCATGGATTTCCCGGTAGGGCACGCCCTGGTCCAGGTACTTCACCACCCGCCAGCGATCCACCAGGGCCTCGAGTTCGGCCGGCGTGGTCAAATCCTTGAGCAGGGCACGGCACTCATCGGCCGTTCTCATGGCCAGGAAAGCCTCGGCCAGGCTGGATCGGGCGGCGCGGTTGGCTTCGGCGTGCTGGGGGTCGAGTTGTTTCATGGTGTTTTAGCGTAATAGCGTGTTAGTACGTTAGCATGGATGGGTGAAGAGGGGAAGAGGGGAAGAGGGTGAAAGGGTGAAAGGGTGAAAGGGTGAAAGGGTGA
>RECK01000083.1 GCA_007694055.1 Wenzhouxiangella sp. | reverse complement strand
ATCAAGGCATAAAGTCTTGTGCAGCTGCCGTCACTTTTGTGCACAAAGAAAGCCCATGCCCGGCTCTGCGTACGCAGTGCTTTGCGGGCAATCAGGGGTTTGCGGGATCCGGATATAACCATTTGTCGGACCGAAGCGCTGACATGGCAACTGGCCCGAGTCGGTTAGAATACTCATCGAATTCAAAGCCTGGTTCAAGCTGGAATGACTGATTCCGTCCGTATCCCCCTGAAAGTCAAAAGTGGCGAGAAAGTGCTCAAGCCGCAGGGCTTTACCGCCATCCGTGACGGCATCAAGGCCCGGGCCGGGGTGGCGCCTGAGCCGATCGGCCGCAAGCCGACCTGGCTGCGTGCCCGGCTGCCCTCCGGCGGCAAGTACGAGGCGGTCAAGGAAAATGTCAGCAAGCATCGGCTTGCCACGGTGTGCCAGGAGTCCAAGTGTCCGAATATCGGCGAGTGCTGGTCCAACGGCGTGGCCACCATCATGCTGATGGGCGATGTCTGCACCCGCGCCTGCCGCTTCTGCTCGGTTGATACCGGCAACCCGCGCGGCTGGCTGGACCCCGAAGAGCCGGCCAACTCGGCCGAGTCCGTGCGCCTGATGGATCTGAAGTACGTGGTCCTGACCTCGGTCGATCGCGACGACCTGGCCGATGGCGGGGCAGGGCACTACGCGGCCTGCGTGCGCGAGATCCGGAAGGTCAACCCGCAGACCGCGGTCGAAGCCTTGACCCCAGACTTCCAGGGCCGCCTGCAGGATGTCGAAACCGTGGTCGATTCCGGTTTGCAGGTGTTTGCCCAGAACGTCGAGACCGTGCGTCGCCTGACCCACCCGGTAAGAGATCCGCGTGCCGGCTACCAGCAAACCCTGGATGTGCTGGCCCACGCCAAGCGTCATCGTCCCGAGGTGCTGACCAAGACCAGCCTGATGCTCGGCCTGGGTGAAAGCACCGAGGAAGTCATCGAAACCATGGACGATCTGCGCGCCATTGGTGTCGATATCGTGACATTCGGCCAGTACCTGCGACCCACCGTCAATCACCTGTCGGTGGAGCGCTACGTGACTCCGGACGAGTTCCGCGAACTGCGCGACATCGGTTTGGGCATGGGTTTTCTCGAAGTTGTTTCCGGCCCGCTGGTGCGCTCCAGTTACCGGGCTGATCGCGTCTTCGAAAAGAACAACTGCGGCCTGGACGAATCCGCGGCTTGAGCAATCGGGGACGCGTCATGGTGCTTTGCCGGTGAAAACCCTGAAACCACCGAAGACACCGAAATCACCGAAAAAGCACTCACCCATCCTTCGGTGCTTTCGGTGTCTTCGGTGGTTTCAATGGTTTCTTGTTGCTTCTAAGTTGAGGCTGGTTTCGCTACCGAAACCGCAGACCGCGATGGATTGGGAATGAGCAGGGCGATTACCGGCGAGGAACGTGAGCGGCTGCTTGGGGAATTGGAGAGCCTGCTGGATCAGGCGCGAACGCAGGGGCGCCGGCCTGGCTACCTGGAGGTGGCTGATGCCTTGGCGATCGAGGCGCCGCTTCGAATTCACAAGACCACCCGCCTGCTGGAAATCCTGTTAAAGCGCGATGCCGACGCCGGGCAACCGCTGCGCTCATTGCTGGTTGCCAGCAAGACCCGCCCCGGGAGACCGGCCGATGGCCTGTTCGATCGGGCCCGACGCCTGGGCCTGTTCAACGACGATCCGGAGGCTTTTTACCAGCGCGAAATGGCACGCCTGGTCCAGTCGGATTGAGCAGTTCCCGGCACCTGCTTTCCGGGCCCGCTCAGGCGCCCGTGTTCGGGTACTATTTCCCCTCTTTCCTTTTCAAGCCATTCGGCCCTTGTGAGCCCCTTCCGATGATGATTAGACTGTTGTCCAGCCTGGTGCTGCCCCTGTTTATAGCCTTGTTCCTGGCCGCTTGCTCGCCGTCGGGTCCGGATTCTGCCGAGCAGCACGCTGCCGACGCGGTTGCTGGGTTGGAAGTCGCACCGGATCAGGTTGCTCCGGCTGCCGTGGAGGAGCCGCTTGCCGAGCAGCGACCGCATGTGGTCAGCGCGCCGGCCGGAGATCGCGAGGATCCCTGGTACTGGCTGCGCGACGACGAGCGTGAGGATCCCGATGTACTGGCTTACCTGGAAGCGGAGAATGCCTACGCCGAGGCGCGTCTGGCTCACCTGAGTGATCTGCGCGAAACGCTGTTTTCCGAGCTGCGCGGCAGGATTGTCGAGGACGACAGCACGGTGCCCTACCTGGATCGGGGGTTCTGGTATTACGCCCGTTTCGAAGAGGGCAAGGAATACCCGATCTTCGCCCGACGCGAAGGCAGCCGGGATGCCGATGAGCAGATCGTTCTCGACGTCAATCGCAAGGCCGAGGAGCACGCCTTCTACCAGGTTGGTGGCTGGGATGTCAGCGCCAGTGGTCGCTACCTGGCCTGGCTGGAGGACACCGTGGGCCGGCGCCAGTTTGTCATCCGGATCAAGGACCTGGAAGACGGCAGTATTCGCGACACCGAAATCAGCGGCGTGTCCAGCCTGAGCTGGGGGGGCGATGACCGCTTCCTGTACTACGTCTCCAACCACCCCGAGACCCTGCGCTCCTGGCAGGTCCGCCGCCTTGACCTGGACGCCGATACGCCGGAAGCGGGCGAGCTGGTCCACCAGGAAGACGACACTGCCTTTTACACCGGCGTGGGTCGGAGCGGCTCCAACGAGTACGTGATGATCTACCTGCGATCCACAGTGGCTTCTGAAATGCGGGTACTGCCGACCAGCGATCCGGAGGGTGAGTTTGCCGTGTTCTTTCCGCGCGAGCGCGACCACGAGTACCAGGCTGATCATCTCGATGATCGCTGGATCATCCGCAGCAACTACCAGGCACCCAATTTCCGCATCATGCAGGTCGAGTTGGCCGGGCATGCGGATCGCAGTGCCTGGCAGGATGTGATCGCCCACGATGAGGATGTCTTCATCCACGGCTTTGACGCCCTGCGTGGATTCCTGGCCGTCAGCGAACGCTCCGATGGCCTGCGTCGTATTCGCATTCACGACTGGGACAGCGCCGAGTCGTCCATTCTGAGCTTCGACGAGCCGGCCTATGCCGCCTACTTGAGCGGCAACACCGACCAGGACAGCGATCGCCTGCGTTTCATTTATACCTCGCTGACCACGCCAATGCAGACCTGGGAAATCGAAGTGGCCAGCGGCGAGCGCGAGCTGCTCAAGCAGAACGAGGTGCCGGGGGGCTTCGATATGGCCGATTACGTGACCCGGCGCATCTGGGTGACCGCACGTGACGGCGAGCAGGTGCCGGTGTCATTGCTGCACCACCGAAATACCGCCCTGGACGGCAGCGCACCGCTGTACCAGTATGCCTACGGCTCCTATGGCGCCAGCTCGGACCCGACCTTTGGCACCGATCGGCTGAGCCTGGTCGACCGTGGCTTTGTCTACGCCATCGCCCACATCCGTGGCGGCCAGGAAATGGGCCGGCGCTGGTACGACGACGGCCGCATGCTCAACAAGCGCAATACCTTCTACGATTTCATCGACGTCACCCGCCATCTGGTTGATGAGGGACTGGTGGACGGTGAGCGCGTTTTCGCCATGGGCGGCAGCGCCGGGGGGCTGCTGATGGGCGCGGTGGCCAACATGGCGCCGGAGCTTTACCTTGCGCTGGTGGCGCGGGTTCCATTCGTTGACGTTGTTACTACCATGCTGGACGAATCCATCCCGTTGACGACCAATGAATTCGACGAGTGGGGCAACCCCATGGACCCCGATTACTACGCCTACATGCTGTCCTACTCACCCTATGACAACGTCACCGCCCACGATTACCCGGCCATTCTGGTCACCACCGGGTTGTGGGATTCGCAGGTCCAGTACTGGGAGCCGGCCAAGTGGGTGGCCAGGCTGCGCGCGACCCGCACCGACGACAACCCGCTGCTGTTCCATACCAACATGGATGCCGGTCACGGCGGGGCCTCGGGACGGTTCCGGCGCCTGGAGGAGCGGGCCATGGAGTTCGCGTTTCTGCTCGACCTTGCCGGCATGGCCGATTGAATCGAGGACGTTGAGGAAACCTGAATGCTGAATCAAGGAAGGATGCGAACAGCCCGGCTGGCGCTGGCGTTTTCTGCCATCGCCGGCCTGAGTGGCTGCGCGACCATGAGCGCCGAGGAATGCATGGTTGCTGACTGGTACGGGCTGGGTCAGGCCGACGCCCGTGCCGGACTTACCACGGCTCACCTGGCCAACCGTGCCAGTGCCTGTGCCGATGCTGGTTACCCGGCCGATTCCGACGCCTGGCATGCCGGCTTTGCCGAGGGGCTTTACTGGTTCTGTACCCTGGACCGCGGATTTCGCTTCGGCCTGGACGGGCAGCGCTACCAGCAGACCTGCCCGGGCGATATCGAAGCGGATTTTCTCGAAGGCTACCAGCTGGGCCTGTCGCTGCACCAGGCCCAGGCCAGGGTTGCCAGCCTGCAGAGCGAGCTGGACGGGTTGACTCGTGACCTGCGCCGCCTGGAGCGTGCTGATGCGCCGGATCGCGAGGCAATAGCGGATACGCGCGATCAGCGTGATCGAGTCCAGGACCGCTTGCGCGCCGAGGAAATCGAGCTGGCTACCCTGCGCGGGGTTGCCCAGGGACGGGGTTTCGTCATTCCGCGCCGATGAGCTCAACCGGCCAGGATCAGTTGCTGGCGCTGGTCGTACGTGCCGCTGGCTTGCCTGCGGCCGAGCGGCCGGCCTTCTTTGCAGTCGAACTGGCCGGCGACAAGGAGCGCATCGATCAGGCGCTGCGCTTGGCCGAACTGGTCGAAGAGGCGACTTGCGCGCCGGGAGCCGATAGCGCCGATTGCGACTGGTCGAGCACCAGCGGTCTGCCGCCCATTCCCGGGTTCGAGCTGATCGAACTGATTGGTCATGGTGGCATGGGCAGCGTGTTTCGGGCTCGCCAGCTCAACCCCGAGCGCGAGGTGGCGATCAAGCTGATTCGCGCCGATCTGGTGTCGGATGAGGCCTGCCAGCGCCTGGCACGGGAAGCGCACCTGCTGGGACGACTGGACCATCCGGGCATCGCCCGGGTTCACGCCGCCGGGGAAGTGCTTGACGAGGCCGGCAGGCGCCAGCCCTGGCTGGCCATGGAGCTGATCCAGGGGCTGAGTCTGCGGGCCTGGCTGGAGAAAAAGCCGCGCCCGCCCGGCGAGCTACTCGAACTGTTCATCCGCATGGCCGAGGCGGTTCAGTACGCCCACCAGCAAGGCATTATTCACCGCGATCTCAAGCCGGCCAACGTGCTGGTCGAGGCCAGCGGCCAACCGCGCATCCTTGATTTCGGCGTGGCCCGCTTCACCGTGATCGATCCCGGCCAGGCCTCGACCCTGCTGCAAACCGGCGAGCTGGTCGGCACCCTGGGCTACATGGCGCCCGAACAGCTTGACGGTCGGGCCGATACCCGCAGCGATGTCTACGCCCTGGGAGTGATGCTTTACCAGGCCCTGGCAGGAAAGATGCCGGTGGAGCTGGGTAGCCTGGGCCTGATCCAGGCGCTGACCCGGCTGGCGCGGGAAGAGCCTCGCCCGCTGCGCCAGCAGCGTTCCGGGCTGGCCCCGGAACTGGATGCGGCAGTCATGCATGCCATTGCCCGTCAACCCGGGCAGCGCTACGCCTCGGCGGCCCAGTTCGGCGAGGACCTGGCGCGCATTCTTGACAACCGGCCGGTACTGGCCCGGCCGCCCGGACGCTGGCGTGCGTCCCGGCTGTTCCTGCGCCGCCATCGCCTGGGCGCGGCGGTGGCGGCGAGCGTTGCCTTGAGTATCCTGGTCAGCGCCGTGGTGGCCGTGCACTTTGGCCTGCGCGAGGCCGAAGCCCGGGCCCAGGCCGAGCAGCGCAGCGCCCAGCTCGAAGCGGTCAACCGCTTCATGCAGGACATGCTCAGTGCTGCCGATCCCAGCAACACCCTGGGCGAAGAGGTGACCGTGGGCGACGCGCTGAGCGCCGCTGCCCGCCTGCTGCCGCAGGATGCCAGCCTGGAGCCGGTTGTGCGGGCGGAACTGCATCGACTCATCGGCCTGATCTTTCTCAACCTGGCCCGTACCGAGGAGGCGCGGACGCAGCTCAGTCATGCCCTGGAAGTCCAGGCCGGACAGGACCACGCTGCCGGCGAGGACCGGCTCAAGTCCCGGGTCGGCCTGGTCAGGGTGGCCCTGCATGAAGGCGACTTCGATCGCGCCCTGGTGGAAAGTCGGGCCCTGGAAGATGATGTTGCGAGACTGGCTCCCGGCAACCCGACTCGAATCCAGTCGGCCAACGT
>RECK01000306.1 GCA_007694055.1 Wenzhouxiangella sp. | reverse complement strand
ATGCAGCCGTTGCCGTGCAAGCCATGCTCAGCCTGGTCGAGCCGCAAAGCTCCGGCATTGGCGGCGGTGCTTTCCTGCTTCACTACGCGGCCGATAGCGGCACGGTCACTGCCTTCGACGGTCGCGAGACTGCGCCGGCCGACGCCGATCCAGGTATGTTCCTGGATGGCGACGGCGAGCCGATGGGCTGGTTCGACGCCATCATCGGGGGCAGCGCTACCGGCGTGCCGGGCGTCATGCCCATGCTGGGCGCGGTTCATGAACGATTCGGCAGGCTGCCGTGGTCATCCTTGTTCGAAGAGACCATCGCCACGGCCGATGATGGCTTTGCGGTCCCGGAGCGGCTGGCTCGATTTGCCGCCGGCGGACGCTGGCCGCAGGCCCAGCAGCCTGATCTCATTGCCTTGCTGAGTAACGCTGAAGGCGAGCGCATCACGGCCGGCGAAACCTGGCGCAATCCGGCCTTCGCCCAGACCCTGAGGGCAATGGCCGAGCGCGGCCCACGCACGCTGCTTGAGCCGCCGATTTCCACCAGCATCATCGAGCGCACTGCTGCTTTCCCCTTGCCGGGCAAGCTGCGCCAGTCCGATTTCGATGCCTACCAGCCGGGTGTGGTTGAACCGGTTTGCGGTCACTTCCTTGGTCATCGCATCTGTGTGCCGCCGCCGCCGTCCAGTGGTGTCGCCATCCTGCAGATGCTCGCCATGCTGGAGCACACCGATATCGCCGAGCGGGGCCCGGATGATCCGGTCGCCTGGCTTCAGTTCGCCGAGGCCAGCCGGCTGATGTTCGCCGACCGCGACCGCTATATCGCCGATCCCGACTTCGTTGAAATCCCGCTGGCCGGGCTGCTGGAAGCGGACTACGTCGCCGAGCGCGCATCATTGATCGGCGAACGCGTCGGGCCGATGCCAGCCGCAGGTACCCCACCAGGCGCCGAGTTCGCCGAAGACAATGGCTTCCGCCAGACCGGCACCACCCATTTCGTGATCGTTGACACCCAGGGTGACGTGGTCTCCATGACCAGCTCGGTCGAGTCCATCTTCGGTTCCGGTCGGGTGGTGGACGGCTTTTTTCTCAACAACCAGTTGACCGACTTCTCATTTCGCCCCAGCGTTGACGGCATGCCGGTCGCCAATGCCGTTGCAGCGGGCAAGCGCCCGCGCTCTTCCATGTCACCGGTACTGGTATTCGACGCCGACGACCGTCTGGTCGCTGCCCTGGGTTCCCCCGGTGGTTCGGCCATCCTGATTTACAACGCCAAGACCCTGATCGGCATGCTGGCCTGGGGCCTGTCGATGCAAGAAGCGATAGAACTGCCCAACCTGGTCGCCCTGGGCGAGAACTTCTTCGGCGAGGCCAGCCGTTTCCCGGAACCGGTGTTGGCCGGCCTGGCCGAGCTGGGTATCGAGGTACGTCCGGGCCGCGGTGAGGAGTCCGGTTTGCACGGTGTGGTCTTCCATGCTGACGGCCGCATCGAAGGCGCCGCCGATCCACGCCGCGAGGGTATCTGGCGAGCAATGGACGAATGATTCGCCTTGGCCTCAGGGTTTTTCAGGCTGAGTGAAAAAGGTTGCCTGTTTGGGATCAATCGGTGTAATTTTCACAAAACTGCAACATTCGATTAAGTAAACGTTAAGGTTCAGGGCTGTCCAGGCAGCCTCCCACCACCACATGAGGGCTTTCAGCCATGAAAAAGAAGGGATTGAGTGTCGCCATCGCAGCATTGCTGGCGGCCGGGTCTGCCGCCCAGGCCCAGGACGATTCCGAGGATGCTGCCAACCAGCGTCCGGATGATGTCATCGTTGTCACCGGTACCCGGGTTGCCGGGCGCACCGCCACGGATACCGCCGTACCGGTGGATGTCGTTGACATCGCCCAGCTTGAAACGTCAGGCACCACCGAACTGAACGAAGCGCTCGCCGTCGCCGTGCCTTCGTTCAACTTTCCGCGCCCCGGACTGGCCGATGGCACTGATACGATACGCCCGGCCACGCTGCGTGGCCTCGGTCCCGATCAGACCCTGGTGCTGGTCAATTCCAAGCGCCGCCACACCGCCGCGCTGGTCAACGTCAACGGCACTGTTGGCCGTGGGTCGGCGGCGGTAGATCTCAATACCATTCCCATGGGCGCTGTACGCACGCTGGAAGTCCTGCGCGATGGCGCCTCGGCCCAGTACGGTTCGGACGCCATCGCCGGCGTGATCAACGTGCTGCTTCGCGAGGAGCGTTCCGGCGGCTCGCTGCGTGCTTCGTATGGGGCCCGTAATACCAAGTACACCACACCGACCACACCGCCGCCGGCCGGGGCAACCTGGAGCGCGCCTGAGCGTATTTCGCGCAGCGTTACCGATGGCGAAGTCTTTACCGTCGGCGGCTGGTTCGGTTTGCCACTGACCGACAACGGCTTCATCACCCTGAGCTTCGAGTACAAGGACCAGAATCGTACCGAGCGCGGTGGCTGGGACTACCGTCAGCAGTACCCGCTGGTCGATGGCCAGTTCGATCCGCGTGAACAGACCATTGATCGCTTCAATGCCTGGTACGGCGAGCCCGACCTCGAACAGCTGACCCTGTTTGCCAACATGGGCGTCGATCTGGCCAATGGCGGTCGCATCTATGGCTGGGCCAGCTACATGAGCCGTGAGGCGACATCGGCCGGCTTTTATCGGCGCGCGGTCGATGGCCGTAATGTCATCGAGATCTATCCGGATGGCTTCCTCCCGCAAATCAATCCTGACGTCGACGACTACAGCATTGCCATTGGATATACCAATGCAATCGGCGAATGGGACTTCGACACCTCGTTGGTCTACGGCGGTAACGAAGTGGAGTTTACGATTAGTAATACCCTGAACGCCTCGATTGGACCAAGCAGCAAGACGGTGTTCGATGCCGGTGGTTACGATTACGATCAGCTGGTGTTCAACATGTCCGGCGTGCGTTCTTTCGACGTCGGCGGTTTCTATTCGCCGGTCAACGTCGCCATCGGTCTGGAAGCACGCCGTGAAAGCTACAGCATCAGTGCCGGTGAACCGGATTCCTGGCGCAACGGGGGCCGCCTGCTGCCCAACGGCAACCCGGCTGCATCGGGCTCGCAGGTGTTTCCGGGCTTTCGGCCAGCCAATGAGGTCAGCGAAAGCCGTGATGCCATCGGCGCATACATCGATCTGGAAGCCGAATTGACCGAACGTCTGCTGGGTTCTGCCGCGGTCCGTTTCGAGCGCTACTCCGACTTTGGCAGTGCCGTTACCGGCAAGGTCGCGCTTCGCTATGACTTTACCGACGCCTTCGCCATGCGCGGGTCGGTGCAGAACGGCTTCCGTGCGCCCTCGCTGCAGCAGCAGTACTTCACCGCTACCTCGACCAACTTCATCAACGGGATTCCCTTCGACATCACCACCTTCCCGGTCGCGGATCCGGTCGCCCGTGCCCTGGGTTCATCCGACCTGGACGCCGAAGACTCGATCAACTTCTCGCTGGGTGCGGTCATCGGCCTGGGGCCGGCCACGTTGACCATTGACGGTTACCAGATCGATGTCGATGACCGCATCGTCCTGTCGGAGAACCTGACCCAGCCCAACGTTCGGGCCTTTCTGGAGCAGCAGGGCTTTATCGGCATCGGTGGTGGTCGTTTCTTCATCAACGGTGTGGATACCCGCACCCGGGGTGTCGACGCCGTGCTGAGTTGGTCGGCAGATGCCGATAGCCTGGGCCGCTTCAACTTCATCCTGGCCGGCAACTACAACAAGACCCAGGTCAAGCGTACGCCGACCACCGGTCCACTGTCCGAGCTGGATCCGCCGCCGCCGCTGTTTGCGCGGGTCAATGTACTGACCTTCGAGAGTGGTAACCCGCGGACAACTTTTGCGTTCAATACCAACTGGACCATGGATCGTTGGGGTGCAACCTTCCGCGCTCGTCACTATGGACGCGTGCTGTCGCCTTCGAACAATCCGGCCCTGGACGTCAATCTCACCTCCAAGATCCTGCTTGACCTCGAAGGCCGTTACGATCTGACCGATCAGTGGCAGATTGCTCTTGGAGCTGACAACCTGCTTGACGAGTACCCGGACGCCAGTCCGATTGCCAACAACACCACCGGCAATACGCCTTTCTCCAACTACTCTCCGTTCGGCCGCTCGGGCCGGTTTGTCTACGGTCGCGTCGTCTTCAACTTCTGATACGTCCGACACGTCCCTGGACCCCCCGGCCGCCTGCCAAGCAGGCAGGCGGCCGGGATTTCGGCTCACTGATCAGAGACATTCAGCGGTAAGCCGCGGCCTGAAGTTCGAACAGGCGGGCATAGTGACCGTTAAGGGTCATCAGGTCTTCGTGGCTGCCGAGTTCGATGATGCGGCCGGCGTCCATCACCGCAATCCGATCAGCCTGGCGGACCGTTGAGAAACGATGCGAGATCAGGATCAGGATTTGCTCGCTGGCCATGGCCTGGAAGTGTTGAAAAACTTCGGCTTCCGCCTTGGCATCCATGGCCGCGGTCGGTTCGTCGAGGATCAGAATGTCGGCCTTGCTGCGCATGAAGGCGCGCGCCAGGGCGATCTTCTGCCACTGGCCGCCGGATAATTCGCGACCATCCTTGAACCATCGGCCCAGCTGGGTCTGGTAGCCGGCCGGCAGGTCACTGATGAAATCATCGGCCAGGCCTTTCTTTGCGGCCTGTCGCCAATGTTCCTCGCTGTCGAAGCTGCGCACGTCACCGGCGCCGATGTTGTGGCCAACCAGCCACTGGTAGCGGGCGAAGTCCTGGAAAATCACGCCGATGCGGTCCTGCAGGGCGCGTGGGTTCCAGTCGCGCAGCGAGGTGCCGTCGAGCTTGATGTCACCCTGTTCAAGCTCGTAAAGTCCGGCGATCAGCTTGGTCAGCGTGGTCTTGCCGGAACCGTTTTCGCCGACCAGGGCCAGGCTGCTGCCCGGCTTGAGCGCAAGGTTGATTCCATCCAGCGCAAGCGCATCACTGCCAGGGTAGCGAAACGACAGGTCCGTGATCTCCAGGCCGGTGCCGGGCTGTTCACCACGCGCCACGCTGCCGACGGTGGTGCGAACCGGCTGTTCGAGGAACTCGTACAGGCTGGTCAGGTAGAGATGGTCTTCGTACATGCCGTTGATCGAGGTCAGACTGGCACTGACCGCGGACTGGCCCTGCTTGAAGACCATCATGTACATGGTCATCTCCCCGAGCGAGAGTTGGCCGGCCACGGTGGCCAGCACCACCCAGGCGAAGGCGGCATACAGGGCAACGGTGCCGACCATGCCCAGGCCGAAAGCCCACCATCCGCGCCGGATGGTCAGGGCGCGATCCTCACGAAAGATCTTGCGGAAGATCGACTTGTAGCGGTCCAGCAGTCTCGGCGCCAGGCCAAACAGCTTGACCTCCTTGGTGTAATCCTCCCGCGCCAGGACAGATTCCAGGTACATCATCTCCCGGGTTTCCGGCGACCGCCAGCGAAACAGGCGGAACGCCTGGCCGGCGAACTTTGCCTCGGCGAAAAAGGCAGGTAGACCACCGGCTACCAGCAGCAACACGGCCCAGGGCGAGAAGGCAAAAAGCAGCCCGCTGAAACTGAGGATGGCGATGCCGTTCTGGATTACGCCGAAGGTTTTCTGCACCAGCGAGAGCGGACGTGATGAAGCCTCGCGCCGGGCCCGGGTCAGGCGGTCGTAGAACTCGGCGTCTTCGAGCTGGGCCAGTTCGAACTGCTGGGCCTTTTCCAGGATCATCACGTTGACCCGCTGACCCAGCTGGGCTCGCAGCAAGCTATTGCAGATGTTCAGCCCGGTCTGCACAGCCGCCATGGCAGCTACCAGCACGGCCTCGATCGACAGCCAGAACCAGACTGCCCGGGTCGGACCGTCGTCCTGAATGGCAGCCACCACGCTGTCAACCAGCCACTTGCCGACATAAGCGATGGAGGCCGGCAGCAGCCCCGCAACCAGGGTCAACAACCCCAGGGCTATGGTCAGCGCCGGGCTGGTCTGCCAGACCAGCACCAGCGCCCGCCGACCATAGGTCACCAGGGGCTTGAATTGGGAGATGAGGCCTGGAGGCTGCGCGGAAACGCTGGGCATCAACCATTACTGGAGTCAGCGCCCGTCGCTTTCAACGGCCTGGCAACGGAAGGTTGGGAGGGCAGAGGCCAGGTGCCGAGTGGCCCTGCCTTTCAGCCTCCTCCCACCTCTCGCAACGGGTGGTATCTGGCCGATCAGGGCCTGGCCGGGTTGCGGGGTCCGGCGCTAACCGTCCCCCAAGCCATCCCCGCCTCCGGGTGTCGGATCAGAGCCACTGAACGATCAGCCGGCAACGACGTAGTCTTACCGGGCCCGG
>RECK01000227.1 GCA_007694055.1 Wenzhouxiangella sp. | reverse complement strand
GATTTCGACGAAGTGATAACCACGATAGACTGACGAGATCCACAGAGGTGATCAAAGAATGAACGAAAGCGCAACTAGGCATGCGAGCGGCTCTTTTCGCCGGAATCCTGACTTAATCGGTGCCGCTGTTGACGATGAACTCGTCATGATGAGCGTTGAGCACGGACAGTATTATGGCTTGGGCGGAGTCGGCCCTAGAGTCTGGGAGCTGATCGAAGAGCCGCGCACTTTTGGTGAGCTGGTCAACCAGATCCTCGAAGAGTTCGAGGTCAAGCGAGAGGTCTGCGAGAAGGACATGATGGAGTTTCTCGCGCAAATGGAGAAGCTGGGGCTGGTTGAGCGGGTTTGATTGGGCTTTTGCGGCGTGTGCCGGTAAAGCTGGCGCGGTTTTTCCGACAGCCGGCTTTCGTGCTGGCCTGGTTTTTCCCGGTCTGGGTGGGTCTGGGTTTGGCCAAATTGGCCATTTTCACGGTTTCGTTCAAGCGCCTTGTGCCCCGACTTGGGGTTTCAGTCGGCCTGAATCCGTGGCTACCATTGGCCGACCCGGGCGAGACTGACCGAGCGCGGTTAATATGCCAGGTTGTGCGGCAGGCGGCGCGGGTAACACCCTGGGATTCCAATTGTTTTCCTCAGGCGGTGGTTGCCCGCATCATGCTGGGCTTTTATCGCATTCCCTATTGCTTGTTTTTCGGCGTCCGCCGAGGGGTTGGAATCGGAAAATTCGAGGCCCATGCCTGGGTGGCGTCAGGGCGGGTCAGAGTTACTGGTGGCTCGGGCTTTAGCCGCTTTACTGTTGTGGGGGTGTTCGTGGCCCCAGATCTGGTTCGGGAGCAGCTCGGGGAGACGTCTTCTCGCTGACGGAGAGGCGATGGCAGAACGAACCTGCGTTGTCCAATCTTGGCGGTTCATTGGGGCTTTCTACTGTGATAGAGTTCACGATAAGGAACCTTGGGGGTTAAAAATAGGCCGTGGTCGCGAAAAATCATTCGAACGGTGCGTCGCGTCGACGATTTTCCGAACGGCTGCAGGCTTTTTCCACCGATTCGGCTAAAGAGCGATTTCTTCGCGAGCAGGCGTTGCTGCCGGCCCTGCCGGCGCTGCAGGGGTTGGGTTTCTCTGTTCCCGCGGTGGCGGTTCCTGATCCGGCCCCGATGGACGCACAGGCGTCTGCGGAATGCCAGGTGCTCGAGCGGCTGGTTGCTGCCGGCGTGGAGTTTTCCCTTGCGGGTGCCTCGCTGGCAGCCTGGACCTTGTACCGGATACCATCTCAGCGGCAGCGGCGTGACGTGCTCTTATTGATGCCGCTGTCCAGTTGCCGGCTTTCGCAGACTGTTTTGTCTGATCTTGGTTTCAGGGTTGCGCGTCGCCAATCCGCGATTACCCGGGAAGAGGTCTGGTGTCATTCCAGTTCGGATACGCCGGTTCGGCCCGTGTTGCGCTGGGGCTTGTGTGATCATCCGCTGCTTTCGCGTCGCTTTTCGATCTCGGGTGCGCTGGCGCATTCGGGTCCCTTGGATGGCCCGATCGACGGCTTGCGCGGGCTCGATCGGGTTTATTCGGTCTTGTACATGGCGCTGCAGTATTTTGACCGTTGGGCCGCGCGGCCGCTCTTGATCGATCTGCTGGACCAGGATCTTGCCTGGCGGGCGCTTACCGAGGAAGATCGCCAGGTTTTGCTGCAGCTGGCGCGCCAGCGCGGGGTGGCCGGGTTGGTCGAGGCCCATTTGCGCGTGGTTCGCGACGTTTTTGGCACGCCTGTGCCGAACGAGATGCTGAATTCGCTGGCCCAGTCGGCACGCCACGAGCGCACGACACGGCTGATCGGCGCTACGGGTTCTCGTTTTCGCTACCACTGGCTGGCGGCTTCTTCTGCCCAGGGATTGAGGCCGCGCTGGCGTCATTTGATCACCGCTTTGCGGGGTTGATCGTCACCGTTTCGTATTTGCATTCCGTGGCCCGCCATGCCAATCTTGTCGCTCGGCGTGGGAAATCCGCGCCGCCTGAGCCCGTGATAGTGGCATTTTCCGAGAATTACTGTTAGGATTCGGCTGGAAATGTATGACTTGCAAGGTTTTTGCCGTGATCTTGTGGTCTAGAGGTTGTTTATTCCTAGTGCTGATGAGCGGCTTATCTCCAGGAGAGGGGTATGTTTACCAAAATGCAGATTCTTGATTCTTCCTCGGCCCGTCGTGGCCTTCCGGCAATTTTTCTTGCGGCGTTTTGCTGGCTGTTGGTCAGTGGCCCGGCCATGGGTAACCAGTTGCAGCAGTACGAGCAGTTCATTATCGATGCGGGCGAATGGATGGTAAGTCGCCAGTTGCCGAACGGTGCTTATCCGTACTCGGACGCGGTGCCCTCTGTTTTCCCCAACGTGCAGGCCATTTCCGGCCTGGCGACGTTGTCCGCCTACCAGGCAAGCTGCCAGCTGGGCGCTTGTGACACGGACTTCCTGGATGCATCGATACTGACCGGCGACTACATGATCAACGGCGGTTTCGGCAACTTCAGCCCCAACACCGGCTTCCCGCGGATTCGCAACTTCGACCCGCTGTTCCTGGTTCGTCTGTCGAATGTCAGCGGTGACCCCCAGTACGCCGACTTCCTGGAAACCAACTTCTGGCAGCGCCTGGAAGTCGGTATCTACGGGCCGACAAATGACTGGGATATCGATGACTTCATCGACCACCTCATTACGACTCGGGACGCATCTGCGGCCCTGAGCGGCGTGGTGGCTGCCTGGGACCTGGGCTTCCTCGCTGCCGCTGCCTCCGAGGCGGGTATCACCCAGTTCGACCAGGCCATTGTCGACGGCACGCGCACCGCACTGGGCTTCGGCGGTGACACCTCGACCGTGCTGGGCACTTCCGGTTTTGACATCATGGGCCTGACTGGCGGCATCTGGGTCGCCGGCGTCACGGGTGCCAACGTGGCACCGACTACGGGATCCTGGGCTGCGGCCAACAACAATATCGACCTCGTCAATCTCTTGCTGGCACAGCAGTCCAGCGAGGGCGGCTTCCTGCAGAGCACCGCGGCCGGCAATAACCCGATCGATGTCACCAATACGGTTAGCCAGACCACCGCTTTTGCCGTGATGGCCCTGGCAGAATTTGACAGCGATACCTACTTCACCCGTATTTCGTCAGCACTGAATGCGCTCGTCAACGTATTCCAGGAGGCCGACGGCCGGATCAGCTTCTACCATCCCGATGTCGATCCGAGCACGGTTGATGATCCGAAGCCTTATGTCTACGCCCATGCTTTCGGTCTTTACGCTGTCAGTGAGCGTGGCGATACTCCGCCGCCAACCCCGCCCATCGCAGTGCCGACGCTGAGTCATCTTGGACTTCTGTTGCTCATGCTGCTGCTCGGGACGCTGGCCTGGAAGGCTTTGGCGCTCCGTCAGTAAAGGCATTCAAGCTGCACTGAGCCTTTTTGAAATGAAAAACGCCCGCTCAATGCGGGCGTTTTTCTTGGGGGCAGTGGAGTGGGGGGCATCCAACCATGCAACGCTTTTTCGATATCTTCTTTTCCCTGCTGGCCCTGCTGGTGCTTTCGCCGCTGCTGGTACCGGTCATGATCGCCCTGCGCCTGACAGGGGAGGGCGAGGTCTTTTTTCGCCAGGATCGCATTGGTCTGGGCGGCAAGCCTTTCGGGCTGCTCAAGTTCGCCACCATGCTCAAGGACAGCCCCAACCTGGGCACCGGCACGGTCACCCTGAAAAACGACCCGCGCGTGCTTCCCTTCGGCCGCTTCCTGCGCAAGACCAAGATCAACGAATTGCCGCAGTTACTCAATATATTGAAGGGCGACATGAGCGTAATCGGCCCGCGCCCCCAAACCCGGCGCTGCTTCGACGCCTTTCCCGAGCGCTCCCAGCAGGTGATAGTGAAAGTCCGCCCCGGCCTGTCCGGCATCGGCTCCATCATCTTCCGCGATGAGGAGGAGCTGATGGCCCACGCCGACGACCCGGATGCCTTCTACGACCAGGTCGTCATGCCCCACAAGGGCCAGTTGGAGGAGTGGTACGTCCAGAACCAGACCCTGAAGAACTACTTCCTCCTCATCTTCGTCACCGCCTGGGTAGTCGCCTTCCCGTCCAGCGGGCTGCCCCAGCGCCTGTTCAAGGAACTGCCGAAGCCGCCCCCTGAATTGCAATCCCCGTAATTCAACCTACGGAGGCAGACCAAACCCCGCCCCCGGGGACGTGGCCCCGGGCTACTCATGGTCGCGCAAAGCATGTGCGTCGCCAGCCCCCGGCTTCCATGGCAACCTCCCGGAACCCGTAAACCGTAAACCGTAAACCTTGTTCCTTGTGCCATGAATATGTCCTTTATTCGAAAGCTATCAACATGACATCAACCTTGCAAATCAACCATCACGCGGTCAAAATGCAAGGATGATAAAACGCCGAGCAGTTCAGGAGCTTCGCCAGGGTCTGTCAGAGCAGGCTGCCGTGTCGTTAATTGGTCCCCGGCAAGTCGGGAAAACGACGTTGGCAATGGAGTTGGCGAACGAACTTGACGCGATATACCTCGATCTTGAGGATCGGCGAGATCGGGTCAAGTTGGAAGAGCCAGCGCTTTTTTTGGGGTCCTGCAAGGATCGTCTGGTCATTCTCGATGAAGTCCATCGCATACCCGAGCTGTTTCAGGATTTACGGGGAATCATTGATCGCGGACGACGGGAAGGGTTGCGAACGGGGCGCTTCTTGCTTCTGGGGTCGGCATCGCTGGACCTGTTGCGCCAGGCTGGTGAAACGTTGGCCGGTCGTGTTGCCCATGTGGAGCTGGGTCCGCTGGACCTCATTGAGGTCTCCGAACATGCGGACGCTTTGCAGCATCTTTGGGTAAGGGGAGGCTACCCTGACAGCTTTCTGGCAAATGATGATGAGCAAAGCTTTCGATGGCGGCAGGATTTCATCCGCACTTTTCTGGAGCGTGATGTCGCCCTATTCGGTCCGAGACTGCCGGCTGAAACGCTAGGTCGATTCTGGACAATGCTGGCGCATACCCATGGCCAACTGCTAAACGCCTCACAGCTGGCCCGGTCCTTGGGCTCCAGCCCGCAAACCGTGTCCCGATACGTGGATTTGCTGGTGGATTTGCTGTTGGTGCGTCGCTTGCCGCCACTCTTTGCCAATGTGGGCAAGCGACTGGTCAAGTCGCCCCGAGTCTACGTCAGGGATAGCGGCCAGGTTCATGCGCTGTTGGGGCTGGCTAACATGCAGGACGTGCTCGGGCATCCAGTGGCTGGTGCCAGCTGGGAGGGCTTCGTGATCGAAAACCTCCTGGCAGTTGCACCGCCAAGAACCGATGCGGCCTTTTACCGAACGGCGGCTGGTGCAGAAATTGACTTGATCCTGACATTCGCCAACGGCCAGCGCTGGGCCGTCGAGATCAAGCGGAGCCTGTCCCCGCGACTGGAGCGTGGCTTCCATCACGCTCGAGAAGATCTCGAGCCGGACCAGGCCTGGCTGGTCTATCCCGGCCATGATCGCTATCCAAAAGCCGAAAACGTAGAAGCCATAAGCCTCCAAGAGCTGATGACCCTCCTGCAAACCCGCAAACCCTGATTCCTGAAACCTGAAACCTGAAACCTGAAACCTGATGCCCAACTCCCTCCGCCTCCTCGCCTACCCCCTGGCCTCCGCCTGCCTCCTCCTCGGCCTGGGCATCCTCGTCCAGCTCCTGCGCTGGCGAAAATTCGGCCTCGGCCTGATGATCGTCGGCCTGTCCTGGCTCTACATCTGGTCCACCCCGGTCTTCTCCGACTGGATTCGCGGCTCGCTGGAAAGCCGATATCCCATGCTCACCGTCGAGGAAATGCCGATGGCCGATGCCATCGTGGTGCTCGGCGGCGCCTTCGCCCACTCCGAAGCCTGGCCCTACCCGAATGCCAGCGCATCGGTTGACCGCTACTGGCACGGTGCCCGCCTGTACCATGCCGGCCGCGCGCCCATCATCATCCTCTCCGGCGGCCGCACCCCGGGCCGTGGCCCGGGCCTGACCGAAGCCCGCGCCGGTGCGCAGTTCCTGGTCGATCTAGGCGTCCCGCCCACCGCGATCTGGCTGGAAGAACAGGCCCTGACCACCCGCGCCAACGCCGTCGAAGTTGCAGAACTCCTGGCCGAACACGAAATCGAAGAAATCCTTCTGGTTACCTCGGCCCTACACATGCGCCGCTCCATGGCTAGCTTCCAGGCCGCAGGCCTGAACCCCATCCCTGCTGCCACCGACTTCGAAGTTCGCCCAAGCCCCAGCAAGGGCCACCGCCGCTGGCTCCCCAACGCCCACGCCCTGTCCGCCAGCACCCGAGCCTTCCACGAAATCATGGGATACTGGACGTACAGCTACCGCAACTGGGTCTAATTCCGGAAACCGGAAACCGGAAACCGGAAACCGGAAA
>RECK01000273.1 GCA_007694055.1 Wenzhouxiangella sp. | reverse complement strand
TATAGGCGCCTGAAGTATCGATGACGTGAGTAATGTCATGTAGCGGAAGATATTCCTCAATGAGCTTCCTGCCGAATTCGCGCTTCATAAAAGAGTTTGCGGTGATTAATCCGACAAAACCCGCTGACAGATCTTGCTCTGAAAGTGTTAATTGGAAGAATCGTTCGGTGAAGGGCACTCCGAGGGAATACTTCATGTGGCAGGTGCTGTATCTAGACCGATATAGACTGTTCAGCGCCTTGTCTTTGACCGTGATATATGGCGGATTACCCACCACAGCATGGTATTGCTGACCCAGGATACGATTGATTTCGTCGATATCCTCGGCGCTGTAAGCATGGCTGAAGCGCTGGTGCAGATCGTCCTCGGCCAGGTCCAGTTCACCAAAGCGCCGGCCATGTAGCAGCGAGTCGCCGGCGGTGACATTGAAGCGCCAGCCGGGTGCTTCCTTGAGCGTGCGGATATCGGTTGCACCCAGCGCGGCGACCAGCAGGCGAAAAGCGGGCGATGGCCACGGCGAAGGGGTTCAGGTCCACGCCGTAGACGGCGCCAACGGCGCGCTTGACCCGGTCACGGATGTCCAGGCCCGGGGCTTCGCGCGCCCAGTGTTGCAGCAAACGGTGGAAAGCGCCCAGCAGGAAGTGTCCCGAACCGCAGGTCGGATCGATCAGGCGCACCTCTGCCAGGCTGAAGGTATTGATGGCCGGCTCCAGGGTGCGTTCAAGAATGAATTCCTCGACGAACTCCGGCGTCTGCAGCAGGGCGTAGCGCTTGCGGGCGGCCTCGGACAGATCCTGGTAAAGATCGCCCAGGAAACGGGTGTTCAGCGCCGGATCGGTGAAATCGTGCGCCAGTTCTCCGCTGTCGGGGTCGATCCGCTGCCAGAAAGCCACCAGGCCTCGGGCGGCCTCCCAGGACAGCGGCAGGCGAAACAGCGGGTTGTGGGCCGGATCGTACAGCCCCGCCATGGCCGGGTAATCGGCCAGGCTGCGGAAACAGTGTTCCAGGTAGTGGCGCTCGTTCTCGGTCGGATGCGCGCTGAAATACTCTCTCGCCCGTTCTCGCGCCTGGCGGTTGGCCTCACCCGGGCCGGCAAGCAGGGGTTCGGGGATCAGCCGGTTGTCCTCGCAAAAGCGCACGAACACGCAGCCCAGCAGCCAGGCCACCGAGGCCTGGGTAATCTGCTCGTCCGACCAACTGCCAAAGGTCTCCGCAGTCCGCTCGGCCTCGCGCGCAGTCTGGTAATCGGACTCCAGCGCAGCCCGAACTTCCTCAAGCTCATCGATCTGCCGCCGCAGGTCCTGCTCCAGCTTCTTCTGCAGCCCCTGCAAGTCTTTCAACAGTGCCTTGGCGTCAATCATTGCTTTCCCCCTTGGGATTCAGATCGTCTGCTCGTTATCAAAGAGAATGAAGTATTCAAGCCGCGAACGGCGCGGTTACGGTAGAGCTGCTCAATCAACTGCAATTGAGCAGCTTTTGGCGATCTGCCTTGCCAGTTGGCGAAAGTCGCGATAACAATCCTGCACGGCCTGGACATGGGCGCCGATCGCCCCATCCGCTGGTTTCAGATAAAACATGGGCTTGCGCGCCTCCTGCGCCATGGGCATCAGACTGCGGTAATGTTTGAGCATGGCCAGGCAGTGCGGATCGTTGTGAACGCTGATGCCAGTCTGGCTCGCTTCTTTCAGTACGGCCTGGCGATAAACCTCCGGAATCCGCGCCATCCATTTGGCGTAGGCCTTGACTGGCCGGTCCAGACGCACCGCGTGCTGCATGACCACGTAGCCGGCCGGCTTCATCAGGCCAACTGGCGGCTCAATACCCTCTGGGGTTTTGCTTAATCGCTCCTGCCAGCCGCTGCGCCAGGCCCGCAGACAAGGCCCAAGGTTCTGCAAGCCTTTGAGGGAAAACAGGTCTGGCGCCAATGGCACAACAACATGGTCGGCCGCAATCAGGGCGGAACGATTGATGGCGCCCAGGTTGGGGCCGACATCGATCAGCACCAGGTCGGCCTGTTTTGACTCGGCAGCCTGCTGAATCACGTGGTGGAAAGCGCCGATGATGCGAAAAGCCCGCTTTTCGCCAGCCAGGCAGCGATGCCACTGGACGGATAGTTCATCCTCGAAGGTCGACAAGCCAAGGTCCCCCACCAGCAAGCCGATTTCCTCGATGTTTTCGACGTGTGGGGCACCTATGCCGCCTTCGCCCTCCAGCAGTGGACGCACTGGCGCCAGGACTGTTTCGCCACCATCAGAATTCGGCCACAAGCTTTCCAGCCGATCCTCATCCAGAAACATGGTGGTCAAGTTGGCCTGGGGATCTAGATCAGCCGTAAGCACGTTCAGGCCGAGATCGGCATACATCCAGGCCAGGTGATAGACCAGTGAGGTCTTGCCCACGCCACCCTTGTTATTGAAAAAGGCGATGGTCTTCATGCCGGAGCCCTGACGATCACCAGCACGTTGCCTGCCTCGAAGCGAAATTCTGGCGCTGGGTTGCCGTTGTCTTCGAGCAAGCTGCGTGCCAGGGGTATGCCGAAACCGTAGCGCTGGACATAGCCCAGCACACCCATGGCCTCGGCCAGCAGCGGGTTGCGATAGTCGGTGGCACCTTGTCCGAAATTGCGTTCATTGACCTGGCCGTAAAGGCCACCTGGGTTGCTGATTTCGATACGGTCGTTGAACCAGTAAACCCTGACCGGTGCATTCGTGCCCTCGTAGGCACGATGAATCAGGGCATTGCGAATGAGCTGCTGCAGGGCTCGAGCCGGGTAGTCCGGCTGCTGCACATCCCGGGCCTGCGCAGTCAGATCGACGGCAACCTGGATATGCACCTCCAGCAACTCGTCCAGCCGTGACATGATCTGCGGCAAAGTACCGTCCAGCTGCTTTTCATCCTTGACCGGATCACCCAGCGCCGAGCCATCAATCCGCAGAAATTGCAGGTAGGCACCCGGCACCCAGTCACGCGGTTGGCGACCAAGCACCAGCAAAGCTCCGTTGTTGGGATGCCCGCGGGTGATGAACCGCAGGGAGGCAAGCCTTTGCTCCAGCGGTCGACGATTTTCTTCGATGACCTCGCGTGCCAGCGCGCTGCCTATGTATTCATGTTCGAAAAACTCCAGATCGAGATCATCCAGCTCTGCGTCTGGCACTGCGCGCAGATCGAAGGTCCGGTCGCCGGCGCGTCGTCGCTCGGTCAGGCGAGCTTCTTCTTCCGGGGTTGCCGAGCGATTGGTTGGCCCCACCCGCACCCAAACCTGTCCACGGTAGCGGACCGGCGGGTTGGGCGCAGGCATGACCTCGATGACGGCCACCTGGCAACCGTCGACCTCGCGAACAATGACTTCCATGCTGGGTACGGGAAGGATGTTGCCGTTGTCTTTGAGGCCAGCCAGCTCGCGAAGCATGCGGTCGTTGATCTCCAGTCCGGCGCAGCTTGCATCGTCTTCCATACCCACGATGATCACGCCTGGCTGAGCATGATCGGCAAGGTCGTTGGCAAACGCGCAAATGGCTCTGCAGATGCCTTGGCGATCAGCGGCCGAGCGCTTGCGCTCGACCCGGTCGGATTCAAGGCTGCGCGCGAGCGCCAGCCATTCTTCTTCGCTCAACATGACTTGTCTGCTCTTCTCATGCATACCTCAAGCGCTGGCTTGATGACGGCCTTCCAGCCAGGCCCGTGGCAGGTAGGTCCAGTCAGCCGGCGTGATGATGGGCAGCACCACCTGATCCAGCAGGGGTGGCGTGTGCTCACTGCCGGGAATCAGGATGATCCGCGCGGGCTTGTCACCGGCGTCAGCCTGATCACGCAAGGACTGAATGATACCGGTCTGGCCGTAACGTACCAAGAGGCCCAGATGCTGGATCAGCAGTGACCGGGAATCGCCAAACAGCTTTTCCCGTACGGCCGGCATGGCGCGTTGCACCAGCGCCTTCAGGCGTCGCCAGTCGGCAGAATCCTGTTTGGCCTGGTCAGCCTGTAGCACGACTCGCCAATCGGCGCCGGCCCGCTGGGCTTGCTGGCGCATGGTTTCGATCAAGAGTTGGTCCATGCTGACCAGATCCAGTTCGGTCCTCCGCGCCAATTCGCTGGCCGCCTGCTCCAGTCGGGGCAGGTCACAGTTGACGATCAGAACCCGTTTTTCGCGCAGTGCCCGTTCAAGTGTGTTTTCGAAGCGTTGTGCCGCCTGGGCTTCGGGGCCGAGTTCTCCTGCCAGAGTCGCTGCAGTGGTCCGGCGGCGCGATGTGCGGGTATGGCGTGTCAGCCCACTGCCGCGCGAAGGTGGCGCATAACCTGCTGGAAGTGTTTCGCCGGCCGGCTGCCACGTCAGCGGAATATCGGCTTCGGCCAGAAGTTTATCCAGCTCCGGCCGGTCTGGCAGCGGGCTGGCCTGTGGAAAGCGGCTGTGAATTCGGCTGTGTAGCTGTGCAACCGTCAGTCGCCGGGGTCCGAGCAGGGCGTTGGAGCCCATGCGCAGGGCACGCGCGGCCGCCATGCCGACCGGGTAGATTTCATGACGGCTGGACAAGGCAACATCTGGTGCTGCAGCGACGGCCAGCTTCAGCCTGCGCTCGACGCTCATGGGCCGGCCCGAGTCTGGTTGAGTGATGCCAGCAAGCTTCGCTGCAACAGTATGTGGCGAGGGCAGGGGTTCTTCACGGGCCAGCCGGGATGCGGCATCGGCCAATGCTTCGGCGTAACGGTAAACCCGCCGCTGAGCTGGTCCCCCTTGCGGGCATCGAGTGGATGAACACCCTGGGTCTCCTCGGGTGCGGTCAAATCGTCCTCGACCTGTTCCAGCAATCTGAGGAACTCCCGAACACTGGCTGGTCGATCCGACGGGTCGGGGTCGGTCGCCAATTGAATAAGCTCTTGCAGGCTGTCCGGCGCGCCGTCCATGGCTTCGGAAACGCGCAAGCCCGGGCCGCGCTGCAGCTTTTCGATCAGTGCAGCGGGGTCGGCTGCGGGGTGACGGCCAGTGAAAACGGCGTAGGTGATCGCGCCCAGCGCGAAGATGTCGATGCTGACCGGGTCGTAGCCTTTGCCGACCAGCACTTCGGGTGCAGCGTAGACAGAGGCCCGTTCGTCGACCATCAGCCCGGCCTGCAGCCCTGCATGGACAGTCATCCGGGTATGAGTCCGTGTCTCCGTGCTCGAGCTGCCGCTCTGCCAGTCCCGCAGCACGGGAAGTCGACTGCCTGAGGCCGACGTGAGGTCAACGGTCCAGGGGCTCAGCGCTCGATGATGGACGTTCTGCTGATGCGCATACTGCAGGGCTTCGGCAATCTGGCGGACCATCTCCAGCCGGTCGCCGATGCCAACGCCAGACATTTCCGATTCCATGAAGTGCACGAGTCGGCGGGCATCGGGTTTCAGGTCATAGACCAGGGCTGGCCCGACCTCGCACTCGGTCAATGATCTGGGGCTGAGGATGCCAGTGTGCTGGATATTGTTGAGGAGCTTGTACTCGCGCAAGGCCATATCCTTGCGCTCCTGCTTTTCAGTTTCCGCCGCCTTCTGTGCATGCGTGAAGATTCGGACGCGTTTGCGGTCGGACTCCACCCGCAAGTGCACCGCTTCCCAGTCCTGGAAGCGGTCGTTCTCTTCGATGAGTTGGGTGAGCTTGTAGTCACCGACCTGTGCGGAACTGGATCGGCGTCGCATGCCAAGCTGGTCCATGGCCCGGGCCATCGCCCGTTCCACATCTCGGCCGATTGCAGGGCGGTTCTCCGTTGCGGTGGCTTCCCCGGAGAGCACATCGACGATGCTGTAAGCCCCGTCACGCCGCGCGTCGGGGCGCAGGTGAACATTCTGGCTGGTAACCTCGTCCAAGCCCAGGCTGCAGTCCGGTGATGAGAGGAACATGACTGGCTTGATGAAGGGAACCTTGAGCCGTTTGAACGCCGGCTGCCGCTCGAGCAGTGACTTCAGCTTTTTCGCCTTGCGGTTGGCCAGCAGCAGCGGGTTGTTCTCGACTCGCTCCCGTCCCCCTCGGGTGATGGTCCAATAGTTCTGGTTTCCGCGAATCTCACCCGACCAGGCCTTGATCTCTACCAGGTAGACGCAGTCCGTCGAAATGACCAGGACATCGACTTCGTTGATGCTGCCGTCGTGGGCAATGAACTCGAAATTCGACCAGGCCCGGAACGGCGGCCGGTCCGGCAGCTTCTCCCGCAGCAAGTCCAGCGCCTCCTGTTCGTGAGGAAACGTCGAAGTCTGTACTACATGCCAACGGCCGCTGCTGCCCATTTACGCTTGCTCTTTCTGAGAAGTTTGGCTGATCGCTACCCTGAAGCTGAAAATCCAGTGCCAGAGATCGTGGATCTGGCCCAACTTTTCATCATACCAGCCACTGGATTGGCATGGCCGCTGTTCTTTTGCCAGCTTGTGAGCCTCAATGCCACCGTCATGCAGACATCTTTGGTTTGGCGGCAATCGTAAATTTGG
>RECK01000346.1 GCA_007694055.1 Wenzhouxiangella sp. | reverse complement strand
GGGAAGAAGGGAAGAAGGGGAGAAGGGGAGAAGGGGAACCTTCCCTAGACCGTAAACTTTAGCCTTTAGCCTTGAGCCTTGAGCCTTGAGCCTTGAGCCTGCTAACCGTCTGACCGTCTCTCCTTCTCATCGTCGTCGTCCAGGACGTCCAGCGCCGGGGTATCCAGGTCGTCGAACTGGTCGTTCTTTACCGCCCAGAAAAAGAACCCGATGGCCAGGACCATCAGGATCACGGACAGCGGGATGAGCACGAAAATGATGTTCATGGGCGCGCAGCGCCGGAAGCGGGATGGTTCATGGACAACAGTATAGCGAGCCAGACCATCATGCCGTGGGCACGGTGGCAGGGGCAGGCCTGGTATCCGCCGGTCCTGAACGCTCCTCTTTCTCGCCTCTGGTCACCTCGTTACGACCAAGACGATAGGCATTGAGAACCACCACCAGGCTCGAGGCGGACATGCCGATGGCAGCCAGCCAGGGTGGTACGAATCCGGCCGCGGCAAAGGGCAGCGCGGTGGCGTTGTAGCTGAACGAAAGGACCAGGTTCTGGCGCACGACCCGGCGCACCCGGGGAGCCAGGTCGAAGGCCGCGCTGATGCGACTCAGACCCTTGCCGGTCACCACCAGGTCGGCCTGGGTGCGGGCAATGTCGGCACCCTCGGCCAGGGCCATGGATACATCGGCGCCGGCCAGCACCGGTGCATCGTTGATGCCGTCGCCCACCATGGCCACCCGGGCACCCTCGGCCTGGAGGCGCTGGACAAGGGCCAGCTTGTCGGCCGGGGCGCAGGCAGACCGGACATTGACGATACCCAGCTCAGCGGCCACCCGATCAACGTTCTCGGCCCGGTCTCCCGAAGCCAGCCAGATTTCCAGGCCCGAGCTGCGCAGACCCTCAACCAGGGCCTGGGCCCCCTCGCGCAGGGGGCTGTCGACCCGAAACCAGGCCAGCAAGGTGTTGCGATCGGCCAGGGCCACCCACTGACCGGGGCCCGGCTCGATCGGGCTCTCGCCCAGCCACTCGGCAATGAATGCCGGCTTGCCGAGCCGATACTCAACCCCATCTATGGTCCCGCTGACCCCGGCGGCGGTGGTCGAGCTGGCCTGGTCAATGGCACCACCATCGTCGTAGCGGGCGAAGGCGGTGGCCACGGGGTGGCGGCTGACGCGCTCGAGTCGGCCAGCCAGGCGGCGGGCCTTGTCCAGATCATCAAAGCCGACCAGGCGGGCCTCGCCAATACGCATCTCCGGCAGGGTCAGCGTGCCCGTCTTGTCCAGAACCACATGGGTGATTTGCGGCAGCTTCTCGAGCGCGTCCGGACGGCTGATCAAAACCCCCAGGCGGGCAAAGCCGCGCGCGGCAGAGGCCAGCGCCACCGGCGTACCCAGGGCCAGGGCGCAGGGGCAGGACACCACCAGCACGGCCAGCACCACCGGCAAGGCCATGGCCGGATCGATCTGCCACCAGACCAGGCCGGAGATCGTGGCTCCGGTCAGCACGAAGGCAACGAACCAGGCGGCCAGGCGATCAGCCATGAGGGCCATGCGAGGCTTGTATGTTCGGGCCTGGTCAAGCATGCGAACGATACCTGACAAGGTCGTGGACTGGCCCAGCTCTTCAATCTCCAGGGTCATCTGGCCTTCACGAACCAGGCTGCCGGCCAGTACCCGATCGCCTTCGACCCGGCGCCGGGGTATGGATTCGCCTGACAGCAGGGATTCATCGACCATGACCGAACCACTGGCAATGCGACCGTCGGCCGGTATGGTTTCACCCGACCCGACCTGGACCCGGTCTCCAGCCGACAGCTCGACCAGGGTGACCATTTCGGGACCGTCTTCACCCAGGCGGCGAGCCTGCACCGGGAGCGAACGGGCCAGTGCCGAATGCAGCTGGCCGGCGTTCTGGCGTGCCACCAGTACGGCATAGCGGCCCAGCAGCAAAAAGAAAATGAACATGACCACCGAGTCGAAATAGACCGGCCCACTGCCGAAAAAGGTGATGAAGACGCTGGAAAAAAGCGCCAGCAACATGGCAAAGGCCACCGGCACATCCATGCCCATGCGGCCCTGGATCAGGGTGCGCCAGGCCGATTTGTAGAACAACTGACCCGAGTAAAGGCACACGGGTACGGCGACGACCATGGAGATCAGCAAAAAAAAGCGCTCGGTCTGCTCATCCATGCCCTGCCAGGCCCCGATGTACTTGGACAGGGCAAAGCTCATGACCTGCATCATGCCGAGCCCGGCAACGACGATGTACTTGAGCATCTGGCGACGCTCGGTCTTGTTGCGCGCCTCCCCGGCCAGCGGCGAGTCCAGGTGCGGCCGATATCCCAGCGAGGCCAGCCGGGCAGCAATGGTGCTCAGCGGCGTGCGCTCGGGATTGAAAAGGATATGCCCACGGCCATCGCTGACATCGACCCGAATTTCAGCCACGCCCGGCAAGGCGCCGACAAAGCGGTGGATCAGCCAGGCGCAGGCCGTGCAGTGAACGTTCTCAAGCACCAGACTGAGCCGATACAGTCCGTCGCAATCGGGCTTGGCATAGTGCTCCAGCACGGCCGTTCGATCCCAGGCGATGAAATCGGCGACTTCGCTGTCTTTCAGCTCCGGCCGATCCGGCAGCGCGTCACGAAACTCGTAGTAGCGATCCAGTCCGGCCTGGTCGATCAGGGTGGCCACCGTCTGGCAGCCATGACAGCACATGGCCCGATCATGCCCCCCGATACTGGCGCTGATCTGGACGCCGGCCGGAATCGGCTCGCCGCAGTGCCAGCAGCCGTCTCCATGCAGCTGATGTCCGGTTTGACTCATAGCCGCTTGGGAACCAGATCAACAGCGGTCTGGATTTGTCCGTCCAGGCGCCCGGCCAACCACCAGCTCTGGGGCAAGTCAGCCACCACGATGCGAGAGCGCGGGTGCGGCGCCTCGTCCAGGCTGCCGTCATAGCGGCCAGCCGACTGTCGCTGGAGCACGACCACGCGGTCGAGATCGCTGGTAGCCGGGTGCTGAAACTGGATCAGGAGACTGTCCGGCAGGCTGCCCGCATCGGTCGCGGCCAGCTCCAGAATCACGCGCTGGCCGTCGATCTGCAGAACTCCGCTCAGACCCAGCGCCCGGGCCTGGGCCGTGCGGACATTGGTATCGGTCAGGCCGCGCCCAAGCTGCTCGAAATCGCCGCTGACGATTTCCGGCGGATTGGACAACCCGATAAAGGCCAGGGTCGAGCCGGCCACCACACCCAGACCGGTGATGCTGATCAGGATGAAGGGCCAGGGCTCCTTGTACCAGGGTTTGACGTCGGTTTCGGCCATGATTGCTCAATTCGGGTTCTGGGGAATGAAGAAGCGGGTTTCGATTTCGCGCACCCGGCCGGTCTCGGCATCGGTCGCAGTAATGGTCATGACCTGCATGCCCGGCTCGGCCACGATCAGCGGCACTGCCACGGTCAGCGGCACGTCCGTGGTCTGTCCAGGTTCGAGCGCCAGTTCGCGAGTCGGTTCCACGACCCGGATATCGGGCAGACCTGCGGCGTCGACCGTCACCAGCATGCGTGCGTCTGATCGATTGGTCAGCCTCAGGCTGTAGGAGTTTTCCAGATCGCTCCCAATCACTCGATACAAGGCGCTGCGATCACGCAGCACGTCAGCGATCAAGGGTTCACGCCCGGTCAGAATCACCCCGATCAGGGTCGCCAGTCCGAGCAGCGCGAACAGGTAGATGAATATGCGTGGCCGGATGATGCGGCTGGGCTTGTCGTTAAGAGCATTTTCCGTGGTGTAGCGCACCAACCCGCGCGGATACCCCATCTTGTCCATGACCTCGTCGCAGACATCGATACAGGAGGCACAGGCAATACATTCGATCTGCAGGCCGTCGCGGATATCGATCCCGGTTGGACAGACGTGCACACAGGCCATGCAATCGATGCAGTCGCCCAGGCCCATTTCCTTGTAGTCGGCATCGCGCCGACGCGAGCCGCGCGGTTCACCCCGGGCGACGTCGTAACTGATGACCAGGCTGTTGTCATCGAACATGGCTGACTGGAAGCGCGCATACGGGCACATGTACTTGCAGACCTGTTCACGCAGGTAGCCGGCATTGCCGTAGGTGGCAAAAGCATAGAAAAACAGCCAGAACGTCTCCGCACCGCCAAGATCGAAGGTCGGGACGCGCACCGCCAGGTCGCGAATCGGCACGAAGAAGCCGATGAAGGTAAATCCGGTCCAGAGCGCAAAGGTGATCCAGAGGAACTGCTTGGCCGACTTGCGGGCAAGCTTCTGGCGCGTCCATGGCCCCTTGTCGAGCTTCATGCGCTTGTTGCGCGAGCCCTCGGTGACCCGCTCCATCCACAAAAACACTTCGGTCCATACCGTTTGCGGACAGGCGTAACCGCACCACAGGCGACCAGCCAGGGCGGTGAAGAAAAACAGGGTCAGGGCCGCCATGGCCAGGAGCAGCGAGAGGATAAACAAATCCTGCGGCCACAGGGTCAGGCCAAGGAAATGAAACTGGCGGTTGACCAGGTCGAAAAGCACGATCTGTTGACCACCCACGTTGATCCAGGGCAACAGGTAGAACAGCCCCAGCAGAACCCAGGCGGCGATGATTCGCAGGCGCGAAAAGCGACCCGAGGTCTCGCGGGGGTAGACCTTGGGAGGCTTGATGTAAAGCGGAATGGACTCGGTTTCGGGTGCGGTCTGGCTCATGTCAGCCCTGTGGTTTGCGGAAATGGCTGGCCGGTCGCAACAAGAACCAGGTAAACAGGCTGGAGGCCGAGGTTGCTGCCCAGAACATGAAAAAAGCAATGGTATAGCCGCCCTGGCGGCTGATATTCATCTCAGGGAAAGTCATGTCACGCAAAACCAGCGGGTCGACAAAGATAAAGAACACAACCGTGGCCACGGCGGCTGCAAAAAATGAAGGCCAGAGAATGGCACCGATGCGCTGAATCAGCGGTCTTGACGGCGGATCGGGACGATCCGCCGTCAGCTGATGAGGCCGGTCAGTCATCACCGCTGCCGTTGCTGTTTTCGTTCAGGCTGAGCACGTAGGCGGTGACGAAGCGCGACCGAACCTCACCCAGCAGGTCGCGCTGGGCCGGCATCACGCCCTGGCGGCCATTGCGGATGGTGTAGCGAAGGTCCGCCTGGCTGCCACCGTAGATGTAAACCCCGGTGGTCAGGTCGGGTGCGCCCAGCAGCGGGTTACCGGTGCCGTCCGGGCCATGGCAGGCAGCGCAGAGCATGTCGTAGTGACGCCGACCGGCCGCGGCCAGGGTCGAGTCCACTTCCTGGCCGGCCAGCTGTTGCACGAAGGCAGCGGTTCGAGTGACCTCCTGGTCGTCCAGGGCATTACCGAAGCCCGGCATCACTGCCTGACGACCATGGTAGATGCTGTGCCAGACCTGCTCGACATCGCCGCCCCAGATCCAGTGACCGTCGGTCAGGTTCGGATAACCGCGGGCACCGCGGGCGTCGGAACCATGGCAGGTCGAACAATTGTGGGCGAAGATGTTGCGGCCGACGCGCAAGGCATCGGGGTGGCCGGCCAGTTCTGCCAGGGGAAGCTGTGCAAGCTCCCCGAAGCGCTCCTCGAACTGGGCCGTGGCCCGCTCCATTTCCTCGGCATACTGTCCCTCCGAACTCCAGCCCAAGGTTCCGGCAAAGTTGCCGAGGCCAGGATAAAGCGCCAGGTAGATCAGTGACCAGATCACCGTGCCATAGAACAGCCACAGCCACCAGCGCGGCATCGGGTTGTTGAGCTCGGTCAGATCCTCATCCCAGACATGACCGGTGGTTTCTTCACCTTCCTTGTTGGTGCCGGAAGGAACGCGCGCCTTGCCGGTAGCCACGAACAGCCAGACCATGACCGCGATGAAGGCCAGCGTGATGATGACGACAAACCAGTGCCAGAATGCACTCATGACGACTTCTCCTTTTTCCCTTTGTTCCTGTCCTCTTCATCCAGCGGCAGGTTGGCCTGCTCGTCGAAGTCTTCCTTCTTCTTGATGACGAAAACCCAGATCGTGATGGCCACGAAGGCCAGCAAGGCAAACAGCGTGACCACACCTGCGGTCATGAATCACCCCCGGCACGAGGTGCCACACGCTGCCCGGTCCACTCGGTTCCCAGGCCTTGAAGGTAGGCAATCAACGCTTCCAGCTCAGTGACGCCGTTGACCTCGCCACGGGCCGCTTCGAGCTGCTCGTCGGTGTAAGGGTGACCAAGACGGCGCAGCGCGCGCATGCGACGTTCCACGGTAGCCCCGTCAACCATGCGTTCGGCCAGCCAGGGATAGGCCGGCATATTGGACTCCGGAACTACCGCTCGCGGATCAATCATGTGCAGCCAGTGCCAGTCATCGCTGTAGCGACCGCCCACCCGGGCCAGGTCCGGCCCGGTGCGCTTCGAGCCCCACTGGAAGGGGTGGTCGTAGACGAACTCGCCGGCCACCGAGTAGTGGCCGTAGCGTTCGGTTTCGGA
>RECK01000430.1 GCA_007694055.1 Wenzhouxiangella sp. | reverse complement strand
TCGTTGACATGATCCAGGCCGTAACCGGACTTTGCCTCCACCGTGGTCACGCCCAGGCGGGTCATGTCGGCCAGTGCCTGTAATGCCTTGTCGGCCAGCTCATCGGCACTGGCCGCGCGGGTTTTGTTTACCGTGCTGTTGATGCCGCCGCCTGCGGCCTGGATTTCCTGGTAGCTCTTGCCGGCCAGGCGGGCGGCGAACTCATCACCACGCCAGCCGCCAAAGCACAGGTGGGTGTGGCAGTCGATCAGGCCGGGGACAACACAGCGCCCGCCGGCGTCGATGATTTCAGCAATTTCCAGACCGGCAGGAATTGAAGCCGTCGATCCGGCGTAGACAATCCGCCCCTCATCCCAGGCCAGGCAGGCATCGCTTACCGCGTCAATCGTATCCTGGTCTCCCTCTGCCGGCACCCGGTAGAGAACGGAAATGTTGGTCAAAAGCTTCATCTGTTCAGCGCTGGCAATCGGTGCAAGGGTTCACGATCCTGGATATGGACAAGACGTTGATTTGCCGAGGCCCTTCAGTGTCATCGAGGGGTTCGGTCGGGCGGCTGGTATGCGGTACTCAGAAGCGCTCCCGCCGCACCACTTCGCAGTCGGAAACAGTAACGATGCCGATCTGCCGGTCGACCACGCTGAACACGGCATCAACCACGGCTTCGGCCCGTTCCTCGGCCACGATGCACCAGACCAGGTCCATGTTTGAAGCAATGCTGACTTCGCCTTCCCCTGTCCATGAACCGGTCCGTCCATAGCCGCCATCAACCGGGATAATCGAGTAGCCGCGCACGCCAGCCTGTTCCAGCGCTCGCCTGACGCGGCGCAGGGCCGGCGTCTCAATCATGATTTCGATGCGCTTGGCGCGATGGGTATCCATGGTCAGCCTCCAGTCAGCCAGCGGGCCATCAGCAAATACAGCGTGATCCCGAAAGCCAGGTTGAACGGAAAAGTCACGCCCAGGGCCAGCGTGAGGTAAATGGCCGGGTTGGCCTGGGGCAGGGCTACGCGCATGGCGGCCGGCACGGCAATGTAGGAAGCCGAGGCCGAAAGCGTTGCCAGGATGGCCACGCCCCCGGTCGAAAGTCCGATCAGCCAGCCGGTAACCGCCCCGATCAGGCCGCCGATAACGGGCATCAGAATGCCGAAACCGATCAGGCCGGGGCGCAGGTGACGGGCGCCGTTGCGCAAGCCGCGACCGGCCACAAGCCCCATATCGAGCAGAAACAGGCACAGAATGCCCTTGAACGGGGTGGTGAAAAAGCCCTCGACCTCGGCCATGCCGGCAGGGCCCACTGCCCAGCCGATAAAGAACGCGCCGAACAGCAGCACGATGGAGCCGTTCAAGCCGATCTCGCGCCACGGCAGTTCGCCGTTGCCATTGTTGCTGGCGCGCCCGGCCAGCCATAGCGCGGTCAATATGGCGGGTGCCTCCATCACCGCAGCCACCGCTACCAGCCAGCCCTCGAAAGTCACGCCGATTGACTGCAGCATTGATGATGCAGCGACGAAGGTGACGATGGAAATCGAGCCGTAGTGGCCGGCGACTGCGGCGGCATTGACCGGATCCAGACGGCTGACCAGGCGCAGCAGAACATAGGCGAGCAGGGGCAGGGTGGCCGACAGGATCAGGCCGGCCAACAAGCCCAGGGCAATGTTTGCGTTAAGGCCCGTGGCGGCGACCTCTACCCCGCCTTTCAGTCCGATCGCAAACAGCAGGTAGATGGACAGACCCTTGGCCATGGCCTCGGGAATGCTCAGATCCGAGCGGGCCAGGGCGGCGAAAAGCCCCAGGGCAAAGGCCAGGACAATGGGTGAAAGCAGGTTTTGTCCTGCCAGGGCCAGGGTTTCGCTCATGCCTCGGTCACCGCCTGGACCCAGGTTCCTGACCGCAGCAGGCGCGTACAGGCATCGATATCGGCCCCGACCTCGTAATCTTCGTCGGCATGATTAACCTGTTTGCGCACCTGCTGATGGGCAACCTGCACCCCCTTGCCGGGCTTCAGCGGGGCCCGGAAGTCCAGGGCCTGGGATGCGGTCAGCATTTCCACGGCCAGTACGTGCTCGACATTGTGAAGCACGGGCAACAGCTTGAGAGCGCCGATCGAGCCCATGGAGACATGGTCTTCCTGACCCAGCGATGTCGGAATTGAATCCACGCTGGCCGGGTGGCACAGGATCTTGTTCTCGCTGACCAGGGCCGCGGCCGTGTACTGTGGAATCATGAAGCCGGAGTTGATGCCGGTGTCCTTCATCAACAGCTTGGGCAGGCCGTCGTGTCCTTCCAGCAGCAGGTAGGTGCGGCGCTCCGAGATGCTGGCCAGCTCGGCCAGGGCGATGGCGGCGTAGTCGAGGGCCAGGGCCAGCGGCTGACCGTGGAAGTTGCCGCCGGAGATGATGTCGCCGTCGTCGAACACCAGCGGATTGTCGGTGACCGAGTTCAGTTCGCGCTCGAACACCGAAATACAGTGGTCCAGGGCATCACGACTGGCGCCGTGGACCTGCGGAATGCAACGCAGACAGTACGGATCCTGCACCTTGCCGCAGTCACGGTGCGATTGAAGAATCTCGGAGTCGGCCAGCAGACTCCGGATGTGTTCTGCGACCCTGATCTGACCTGGATGCGGACGCGCGGCGTGGATGCGCGGATCAAATGGCCTGGCCGATCCCTGCAGGGCCTCCAGGCTCATGGCGCCGAGAATGTCAGCGGCCTCGACCAGGTGCAGCGCCCGGTTGAGCACGAATGCCCCGTAGGCCAGCATCAGCTGGGTGCCGTTGATCAGCGCCAGCCCGTCCTTGGCGGCCGGCTCCACTGGCCCAAGCCCGTGGCGTTTCAAGGCGACGGCGGCCGGTTCCGGGCCGGAACCATCCGGCTTCCAGCACTGGCCGTGGCCGATCAGCGGCAGGCTCATATGGGCAAGCGGGGCCAGGTCGCCCGATGCGCCGACGCTGCCGCGCGAGGGAATCCAGGGCACGATGTCATGCTCGGCAAAGCTCAGCAACTGCCGAAAAACCGGTAGGGAGATGCCTGACTGGCCCAGACCCAGGGCGTGAATCTTCAGCTGCAGCATGAGCCGCGAAATCTCTAAAGGCACCGGCTCGCCGGTTCCGCAGGCATGCGACAGCAGCAGGTTGCGTTGCAGCCGACAAAGCTGGTCGGAATCAATGCGCTTGCTGGCCAGTGCACCGAAGCCGGTATTGACGCCGTAAATCGCCGCATCCCGATCCAGCGCGGCTTCGACCACCGCGCGCGACCGAACCACGGCTCCAGGATCGACTTTCAGCGCATGCCAGCGCCGATCCAGGTCGGAATTGAGATCGCGAATACTGACGGTTGAATACATGTCAATCTGGCCCAGGTTGAATCAAGAAAACTCCCACGCAAAGCCCGACAATTCTAACAGCCGAAAGCAAAACAGTCCGAGCCGCGACTTTCGAAGGGTCAAGCCCGGAGCCACGGTCCCGGAGGCCATGTTCGGATTGTCTCCAGGCCGGCATGAGCAAATGTGCCCAACTTGAAGGGCGGTGTTGATGTGTTTCTTTTCAGTTGATTGGTATGGGGGGGCGGCTGTTTGTGGGTTGCGATGTTCGGATAGGCTACAGGCTTCCTGGATTACGGCTTCGTGCATGACCATGAGCTCCACCGTCAGAGTCCCGGGTTTCACAAGCCTCGTTCACGATTCTCACCGTTGATTCTGTGCAACAGCACTTCAGTGGGCCACGATTAGCTTGCGCTGTTGCTGATCTTTGAGTTTGCAGTCAGAAGGAGACGGAGTCCGGTATTGGCGGACTGGATGATTGCCAGAATGCGCAAACCATTCAGCCGCTCGCTGCGGTGCATTGCCACGCCGACCAAACCCGCAGTGATCAGCGATGCTGGCGATATGACCTTCTCGCGAGCGCTTTTAGCCAGGCTTCCCATGGCCGAACCAATACTGTCTCGTCGACATTGAATCCTGCGTTCAGTGGCACGAATTCTTGACTTCAAGTCCATCGCCGAATCTCCTGATCTCTTGGGGGTATTCACTTGATATCTTGCTTCTGTTCAGAGGAATCAGCTGGTTTGATTGCACGTTGTGTCGCCGACCATCCCAGCCAGTGACTCAGATGCCTTACCCTCAGCCAACCAGCCAGTGCTAGCAGGAGGTTGGCAGCCGCAATCAACAGCATCGCAATGGCCGGGCTCAGCCCGATACCGACAAGACCTAGGCCCGCCGATCCAAGAAGGGCCAGCCAGGTGCTCACGAGCGCTACCGCTGAGATGATGGAAATGACACCCATTCGAAGTAGCGTGTTGACAGAATGCCGCGCTTCCAGCGTGATCAGTTCGATGAGGTCATGGGCCAGTCCACGTAAATCCTGTGTGAGCTGGCCCATGTTTTCACCCAGGCCCGGAGGGTTTGGCGAGTCAGTCTCGCTTGCCGCTACGCGTGAATCCTGGTTCTCAAGGCTCATAGCCTGGGCCAACTAGCGCGAGGCCAGCAGGCGGCTCAGCACATAACCCGTGCCTACCGCAAGACCCAGGGTCAGGAGCGGGTGCTCACGCAAGTAGTTTGTGCTGGTTGAGAGCAACTCTTCGCCCTTGATTCCGGCTTTGTCGAAGGCTTCGGCGGCCTGATGGGCCATTTCGTCGGCGCTTTCAATAGCCTTGTGTGCACCGGTTGCTGCGCGATCGACTGAAGGGTGTGCGGCCTTGGAAGCAGAGTCGATACCATCATGCGCGCTCCTGGTAATGCGATCGATGGTGGAAGCATTCGTTGCGCCAGGGCCCGGACTCAAATTGTTGGTGCGGTTTGGAGTGTTCTCTTTCATGGTGATGCTCCTGTGCTGTCAAGCAGCGGTGACTCGGTGTTTGGGGCGGTGATAGACCGTCAATTACTCAGGCTATCAGCGGCAAGAGCGTTCATGGTGATCGATTCCAGATTGCCAGTCGGTGCGGTACCTCTCCTATCAGGTGATGCGGCAAACCGCCTGGTTGTGTGACAGAGCGAACAGACACTTATCCACTCCCTTGACAGACTGCTTGCTACTCAGCGGCTTTTGATACTCATCCGAGATGTCTGCCGGCCTGAGTCCTCATTAAAGAGGAAACTGGAGAACACAATGAAAAGCAATTTTCGAAAAACATTACTCGCTACTGCTATCGCAGCAGTGATCAGCGCTCCGGCGTGGGCAGCTACTGACATGTCGGGTTCATCCCCGGATGATGCGCACTCCTGGAGTTCACAGTCTCAGGATTCCCATGCCGAATCAGAGGGCCATCGTGCAATGGGCGGCGCTGTTCGTGCCAGGGCCAGTGGCAATCAGCTCTATTCGCGTACACCAGGTGAACTGAGCGGCATGGAAGTCATTGGTTCGGATGGTGAATCAATCGGCAAGATCAAGAAGGTTGTCATGGACCGTAATCGGGATGATGTTCATGCCGTGATTTCTTCCGGCGGGATCATGGGTATTGGTGCACGGGAAACATTGCTGCCTCTGGCTGAGTTGACCCTGATCGATGACGATAAGGTCCAGGCTCGCCTGACCAAGAAAGCGGTATCGGAACGACCGGAATTCGAGGAAGACAACTATGGAGTCCTTGAGTCAGATCGCCGCATCAGTGATTTCTCGGCCTTCGAGCCGACAAGAACCCTTGAGCGCCAGACAACCCAGCAAGACCCTGCCGGCCGCGCAGCTCAGCATGAAGCAGCAAGCCGGACAACCCAGCAAGACCCTGCCGGCCGCGCAGCTCAGCTTGAAGCAGCAAGCCGGACAACCCAGCGTGATGACCCCAGGACAATGCCACGGGACGCTTCCGGCCGCACAGCACAGCGAGCTGATCCCGATGCATCCAGGGCTGCCAGTCCAGCTGATCGAGTTGGTCAGGACGCCGCTGAACAAGCGCGGATTCAGGCATCAGCACGGGCTGATACGAACGACAGTTCCCTGCATCAACTTACTCCTGACCAGCTTCGTGGGATGGAAGTGATGGGTTCGGACAGCAAGAGCATTGGCAAGGTCCGGGAAATTGTCGGCAAGAAAGATGCTGACAAAGTTTACGCAGTTGTCTCTTCCGGTGGCTTTCTGGGTATCGGGGCACGCGAGATACTCATTCCCCTCAACGAGTTGACGAAACTGAGCGATGATCAGTTGCAGGCTCGTTTTGGTCAGCAAACTGTCGAGTCGCATCCGCAATACCAACTGCCAGATTATGTGCAGCTGCGGGACAATCGTCCGGTGAGCGAGTTTCTGGACGCCAGTCCGGCCGACTCCACTGACCGCCCGGCCGTAAGCAGCCGTCAGCCTGACTGACAGCTTGATTGTCCATTGATCCCAACGGGTCATGAGGGTTGGAAGCCGTATGGCCTCCAACCCTCACTTTTTTGTGTCTATCCGAATCTCGCAACAGACAGGGGACCATCGGGAGCGGAGGTGGACTCCACTGCTCGTAGCGCATAGTCGCGACTAGGGAAAAAGAGGTTGGAAGGGTAGAGGCCAGGTGCCGAGTGGCCCTGCCCGGTGCCGGGCCCGAGGTGAGCGGCGTGGTTCAAGGTTGCAAGCGCACAGGAGTCTGGGTGCCACCGAGACTACCTTGCAGCCAAGGGGTTG
>RECK01000310.1 GCA_007694055.1 Wenzhouxiangella sp. | reverse complement strand
GGCCGATCAGGGCCTGGCCGGGTTGCGGAGCCCGGCGCAAACCTCTCCCCAAGCCATCCGCGCCACCAGGCGCCAGATCGGAGCCACTGAGCGACCAGCAAGCGAGAAGGTAGTCTGACCGGGCCCGGGCCACCAAGCACCAGTCAGCCACCCCGGCCGATAACCCGGCCAGGCCCTGAGCGGCCGGATACCACCCGGTGCATCTTCCACCTCTTCCAATCTCTTTTTCATCAGCTGGCAGCAAGCAAAACGTGCGCGCAGCCCCGGAAAGCCAAAACGCCCTTCAAATCAAAGCACAAATCCTTGTGCCGCTGCCGCCACTTTTCTGTACAAAGAAAGCTCATGCCCGGCTCTGCCTACTCAGTGCTCTTCGGGCAATCAGGGTTTGCGGGATCCGGATATAAGCAAGGATCCCTGATTAGCATCGTGTATCAGGGATAGGGCTTCGTTCGGGTTGGGGGCTCGCTCAGACAGAGCCTTGCGACGCCCCGGCCTGGCCGGCAGCGGTCTGTTCCACGTCGATCTCGCCGCTGGAGGCGCGGCTGGCCAGCGACATCAGGTCGCTGATGAAGCCGCCGCTCTCGCCGGCGGACTGGCGGTCGGTTCGGCCGCTGCGAAAAAGCATGATGCCCAGGACAATCAGCGCGATGCTGATCGCCAGGCTGAAAAGCGAGCTCAACAGCACCAGCAGACCACCGCCGATAAAGAGCCAGTGCAGCCGTTGTCCCCAGCCGTCGGTGCGTCGCGCCTGCTCCGGATTGGACGCCGAATAGGCGACAGCTACCGTATCGCCCTGGGTGGGACGAATATTGGTCGTCATGCGGCTGGGGAAGCGGTAGGTCCGACCATCCACCTCGAAGCCGTAGACCGCCCGGAACCGGGTTTCGCCTTCGCTATTGCGGGTGGTTTCGACCGACACGATCTCACCCTGGGCACTGCGTTCGTCCGGATAAGGAGACGGCGCCATGCCAAAACCAACAATCATCACTGCCCCGCCGACTACCAGACCGATAACGCCTCCAATCAGTCCTCCTTTCCCTCGCTTGCCCGACCGTCCACGGCGGCCGCGCATGGCCCGTCGGCCGAGGCCAAACACGCCCTCGGCGACCAGAACGGCGCCAGCCGTCATCTTGGCCGCTCCGCGCGCGGCCGGATCCTCCGACCAGTTGGTCTGCAAGGCATTGAAAAAATGGCGAATTCGCTTCATCTCAAGTTTCCGCTGTCTGAACCTGACTGAGATAACGCGCTTTTTCACATTCAGGCGACAGCTCTCGCAAACCCCATATGAAAAGCCACCCTGGCCTGGCGTCAGCGATCTTTGTTCTCACCTCTAATCCCACAGATTCTGCGGAATTCACAACAGTCTGAAGCGCCGTCAATTTCCGTTTGGCGAGTGAAAGGCATGGAAACCACCGAAAACACCGAAAACCGTTCTTCAGGGAAGCCTCGGTGTCTTCGGTGTCTTCGGTGTTTTCGGTGGTTCCTGATCCTTTGAATTTGATTTTTGGACTTTCAATGCCAGCCCGGTTAGCTGCGCGACGGTGCTTGCGGTAAGAGGCCAGTTAGCTCAAAGTGACGTTTTCCAAAATTTTTCTTGATTCCGGGGCTGTCGATAATGTATAAAGGCGGGCTAGTTTTCGATTTTTCAGGAATTTCAGTCATGTCCCGAGTGTGTCAGGTAACCGGCAAGCGTCCGCTGGTCGGAAATAATGTTTCCCACGCGAACAATCGGACCAAGAAGCGCTCGCTGCCGAATCTGCACAGGCACCGCTTCTGGGTTGAAAGCGAAAACCGCTGGGTAAGGCTGCGCCTTTCGGCCAAGGGCCTGCGCATCATCGACAAGAACGGCATCGACAAGGTCCTGTCGGACCTGCGTGCCCGCGGCGAACGAGTCTAAAGGAGAGTCATCATGGCAGGTAGCGCTCGCGACAAGATCAAGCTGGTCTCCAGTGCCGGCACCGGTCACTACTACACCACCGACAAGAACAAGAAGAACACCCCGCAAAAGCTGGAGTTCAAGAAGTACGACCCGGTGGTCCGCAAGCATGTGGCTTACAAGGAAGCGAAGATCAAGTAGGGAGGGGCTTCGGCCACCGCTGCTGGATCTGGAAAGCGCCGGGCATTTGCCTGGCGTTTTTCGTTGGGGCGGGGAAAAGGGTAGAAGGGTAGAGGGGTAGAGGGGTAGAGGGGAATGCTTGGCGGGGTCATTTGGCTTTGCGTGCTTCTCTGGCTCCTATGAGATTGTTTATCTGGCCGTAGAGTTTTCTCAGTGGCTGGAAAACCGAGTCAGGACTATGAACGAGGCCAAGCTCTTCGCAAATGGCCAGCTGGGTGTCGAGCTCCATCAATGAACCTCGAGCAATTTTCAGGAATCGGATCATTTCCTGACTGCTGCCCCGTGCCGCGCCCTCGGCGATATTGCTTGGAACGCTTATTGCCGATCTTCGCATTTGTGAGACCAATCCGAATCGCTCCTCCGCAGGCAGGTCGCTCGTCAAGGCGTAAACCTGGCTTACCAGTGCGACGGCCTGTTGCCATAATTTGAGGCGATAGTGCGAAGGAGTGCCTTCCGAAGACCAGTGGTTGCCGCTGGGGCGCCGACCTTGCTCCATGCTCTTCACCCTCTACCCTTCTCTCCCTTTTCTCCTCTCCCCGAGGCGCAAGAGGCGCCTCACACCAACCCCCTCTCCGCCAGGCTCACCACCTCGCAATCCCCGACAATGAAATGATCCAGCAGCCGAATGTCGACCAGGCCCAGCGCGTCTCTCAGGCGGCGGGTGATGGCCAGGTCGGCCTGGCTGGGTTCGGCCACGCCAGAGGGGTGGTTGTGGGCGACGATCAGGGCGGCGGCGCGGCGGGCCAGGGCTTTTTCCACCACCACCCGCGGGTGTACGTGGGCCGAGTCTATGGTGCCGGTGAACAGCTCGTCGAAGGCGATTACCCGGTGGCGGGTGTCGAGCATCAGGGCGCAAAAGACTTCGTGGGGGCGGTCGCGAAGCGCGGCGCGCAGGTATTCGCGGGTGGCCTGGGGGCTGGTCAGCGGCTTGCCGCGGGTCAGCGATTCGCGCAGGTGGCGGCGGGCCAGCTCCAGGGCGGCATGGACCTGGGCGTACTTGGCCGGGCCCAGTCCGGGGGTTCTGCAGAGCGTTTCGGCATCGGATTCGAGCAGGCCCCGCAGGCCACCGAATTCGTTGATCAGGCTGCGCGCAATATCGAGCGCGGAGCGGCCGCGCGTGCCGGTACGCAGCAGAATGGCAAGCAGCTCGGCATCACTCAGGGTGCCGGCGCCGTGTGCCAGCAGGCGCTCTCTGGGGCGCTCGGTCTGTGGCCAGTCGGCGATTCGCATACAATCTCCTTTCAGGTTGGGTAAGCCGTGATTCTGCGGCCTCGACCGATTCGTGCCGATAGGACATCGTCCTGTCGTGTGCTGGGAATTCGACTCTGGTGAGCCTCCGATGATGACGCTGGCCGACAAGAAAGTGCTGCTCGGTGTCACCGGCGGTATTGCTGCCTACAAGGCACCCGAACTGGTCCGGCGCCTGCGCGAGGCCGGAGCGACCGTGCGCGTGGTGATGACGCCGGGTGCTACGGCCTTTATCTCTCCGCTGACGCTGCAGGCGGTCAGCGGGCATCGCGTTCATACCGAATTGCTGGACGCCGAAGCCGAGGCCGGCATGGGGCATATCGAACTGGCGCGCTGGGCCGATGATCTGGTGATCGCGCCGGCCACGGCCCACACCATAGCCAGGCTGGCGCATGGGTTCGCCGATGATTTGCTGGCCACGCTGGCGCTGGCGACCGAAGCGCGGATCTGGATTGCCCCGGCCATGAATCGGGTGATGTGGGCCAGCCGGCCCGTACTCGATAATTGCCGGCGGCTGGAAGCCTTGGGAATGCGCCTGCTCGGGCCTGGTTCCGGATCGCAAGCCTGTGGTGAAGTCGGCGAAGGCCGGATGCTCGAGCCTGATGAGATCGTGGCCGTCCTGGCTGATCAGCAGCAAATGTTGTTGAATCGTCGGTTCGTGGTCACGGCCGGCCCGACCCATGAAGCGCTGGATCCGGTTCGCTTTCTCGGAAACCGGTCTTCGGGACGTATGGGTTTTGCCCTGGCCGGGGCCCTGGCCGAGGCAGGCGCCTCTGTTGAGCTGGTAACAGGCCCGGTCAACCTGGCAACGCCGTTCGGGGTGAGCAGACATGATGTTCAGTCAGCCGCCGACATGCGCCAGGCAGTGATGGCTCGCATTGACGGTGCCGATGGCTTCGTTGGTGTCGCCGCAGTGGCCGATTACCGACCGGAATCGGCAGCCGAGCACAAGATCAAGAAGTCGACCGAGGCGCTGGAACTGCGCCTGGTTCCCAACCCTGATATTCTGGCCGAGGTTGCAGCGCATGCCGGGCGCCCGACGCTGGTGATGGGCTTTGCCGCTGAAACCCGCGACCTGGCCGACGCGGCCAGGCAGAAGCTGGCGCGCAAGAAGCTCGACTTGATTGCTGCCAACCTGGTCGGCCAGGGGCTGGCTTTCGACTGCGCCGACAACGCACTGGAGGTCTTTTCCAGCGATCGCCACTGGAGCCTGCCACAACAGCCCAAGGCCCAGCTGGCCCGGGCGCTGGTCGAGATCATCGTTGACTGCATGCCATCCAGGGAGGGTGATAAGTAATGAGGGAACTTCAGGTCAGACTGCTCGATCCACGCCTGGGTAAGATCTGGGCCCTGCCCGACTATGCCACCGCCGGCTCAGCCGGGATGGACATGCGGGCTTGCCTGGACGAGACGCTGACGCTTGCGCCCGGGTCCACGGCGCTGATTCCGTCCGGGCTGGCCATCCACCTGGATGATCCGGGTCTGGCAGCGGTACTGCTGCCGCGCTCAGGCCTCGGCCATAAACAGGGGCTGGTGCTCGGCAACCTGGTGGGTCTGATTGACAGCGATTACCAGGGCGAGATCAAGATGTCTTGCTGGAACCGCGCTGATCAGGATATCGTCATCGAGCCCGGACAGCGCATTGCCCAGCTTGTTATCGTGCCTGTGGTTCAGGTTAAACTGGATGTTGTCAATGCCTTCCGTCAGAGCGAGCGAGCGGAAGGGGGGATTGGCCACACTGGGACGGACTGAGGGGAACATGGCCAAAGGGATACCAAAGGGCAGCAGCTCCACAGCCAGCCTGTTACGCCTGGGAACGCTGATCGCGATTGCCGTGGGTGTTTTCGCGCTGGCAGTCGGGGCATTCCTGTTCTACGCCAGCATGCAGAATCAGCTGGCCTTCGAGCAGGCCAGCCGGGCGGCAGATGATCGCGCCCGCGCCATCACTTCTGGCCTGGATGCCATCCAGGCCACGTTGCGAGACCCCCAGGTGCTTGATTATGGTCGACTGGCCGTGGCGTCCGAGTCCGGTCAGACCGAAGAGCTGCGCCAGGCCGTGCGCAGACGTGGAGTGGCCAATATTCTCGATTTACGGGCATTTCCGCAGGCGGTCGAAGATGTCGAGCTGGGTGTTTATCCCGAACCTGACTTTACCGTCATTCAGATGCTGATTGAGGCCCGGCGTGGCGGTACGGCCACGATCCAGGTTCACTACCCGGGCACGGCCAATGAGAATCTTGCCTTTGCCCAGGCCATCGATAGCTCGGGCGAGGTTGAGGGCATTTTGTTTTTGAGGGTGCCATTGAGCGCCGCGACCAGCCTGGTCAGCGACCCTGGACATCTGGATTACCTGGGCCTGGTGCAGACCCAGGGTGATCGCCGTGCGGTGCTGCGTTCCTGGGGCGCGCCGGCTGGCGGGCGGGTCGAGTATGTGCCGATTCCGCAAAGCATGCTGCGCCTGGAGTGGGCGCGAACGACCATGCTCGTTCCTGTCGAAAGCAGCCAGGCGATCATTCTCGCCGGCTTTGGCCTGTTGTTGCTGATGGGTGGCCTGCTGGTTCGCCAGCGCGCCCGCCTGGTGCCCGAAACGGAGCCAGCGGCAGCAGCCGTGGCTGAGGCCAGGGAGCAGTCACCAGCGGTCGAAGCCGAGCCGGCAAGATCGTCGCAGGCACAGCGGCCCGCCAGGTCGGAAGCGGCCCTTGAAGCCGAGGAGCGGGCGACGGTTGAAGCTGATCTGCCTGACTGGTTGCTTGATGCCGACGACGAGGTCTCGGCCGGGATCAGGCCGGGCGAAGGTGCTGTTGAGTTTGAGCAGCGGCGGACTTCGCTGCCGGACCTGCCTGATCCGCTGGCTGAGCTGGAAGGTGCCGAGAACAGGCGCGCCGACGCTGGCGCAACGATGACCATGGACGAGGAGGAAGAGCCGACCGATTCTGGCGCCTTCGAGGAGCCGAAGCCGTCAGGTGCCGGCCAGGAACCCGGGGAATCCGATGAGCCGGATATCCTGGCCCAAGACACTCTGAATGAAGAAGACCTGGTCTTTGATTTCGGTACCCTGGATGGTTCTGAAGAAGAGACAGAGGTTGAATCCGATGCGCCGCCGCGGCCTGAATTGACCCTTGAGAGCAGCCCGGAGCCAGAGTCTGAACCTGATCCCGATCTGCAGCTGCAACCGGAACAAGAGTTCCAGCAAGAGCCAGAGCTGGATCCAGATACACAGCTGAGCCTTGAACCGGAACCCGAGCCGGAGCCCGAGCCGGAGCCCGAGCCGGAACCTGAGCCGGAACCT
>RECK01000155.1 GCA_007694055.1 Wenzhouxiangella sp. | reverse complement strand
CCAGCAGGTCTTCGCGCTCCTGGTCCATCTTGAGGAACAGCAGGTAGGTGATCTGCTCGATGTAGTCGCCGTAGGAAACGCCCTGGTCGCGCAGGACGTGGGCGTAGTTCCAGACTTTCTGGACCAGTGCGTTATGGTTCCCGTTGCTACCTGGCAAGCGGGTATCAGACATAAATCGCCTCGCTTTCAATATAGGGGCGAAGCTCCGGTCGCAGAGCTTTGTCGGTCACCAGATCAATCGGACAACCGAGCAGGTCTTCCAGGTGGAACTGCACGCCGAAGTAGCGTTTCGACGTAGCCGGGCCATCGAACTTGACCAGGATGTCCACGTCGCTCTCACTTTTGGCGTCATCGCGGCTGACAGAGCCGAACAGCGCCAGATCTTTAACGCCGAATTGGCGAGCGAGAAACGGCTTTTCCTGCTCCAGCAGGCGCATCACTTCGGATTTCTTCAGCTTCTTTCTCGAGGAAGAACTCATTGCATTGTCACCATGGCTAAGTGAGTTTGATCCATTATGGCCCAGACTGTCTGAATCCGAGACTGGTGGTGCTCATTGTTGTTGGGCGTAGGATGATTCTTCCTCCCGCTAATCCGGCGCAACCAGTGCAACATCCCGGAAATAGGTTTTGTAGCGACCCACATCGGCAGTGGCAAGCCGGGAATTCGTGACCAGGGCGTGGGCGCCGATAAAGAAGTCGGGCAGGGGCATGGTGGCAACCGGCTTGCCGGTTTCGCGTACCCGCTTTCGATACTTGCGAAATGCCGCAGCGCAAACGGGCGCGGCAGATGCCGGCAGGCTGGTGATTTCGACGCCCCAGGACAGGATTCGATCGGCGACCTCGTCGGGGCGGGCGTCGCCGACGCACAGTTCAGCCAACACGACCGGATTGACCATGGCGCCCTCACCGACCACGGCTTCGGCGATCACTTGCCTGGCCCAGTCGGAAAAGGGTGATTCGGCTTCGAATGCGTAGATCAGGACGTTGGTGTCAAGCAGGATCACGGTTCACGCGTCTGCTGGCGCAGTTCTTCCCAGCCAAGACGCGGTTCCATCGGATTGGCTTCCATCGCCGCCAGCACTTCAGCGGCCGATTGCGGGCGGGGGCCGGCCTGGCGCACGAGCTTTTCAAGGACGTACTTGCCGTCCGGGCCCTTTTGCACGTCAAATACGTCGCCGGGCTGTGCGCCCGGCAGCGGAACGCGGCGTTTCTGGTCGGCGGTGACGGTGCTCATGGTGGGATTATCCCACTCCCGCATGACCGGGTCAATTGGGGGAGGTGAACAGGCATCGCTTATCGAGTCTTGATCCCGGTCTTCTTGACTGCCTTCTTTTTCGAGCGCTTCTTCGGTTTACTGTCGCGTTCGGCGCGGATGCGGGACAGGAGTTCGCTGGCTGGCTCGTCGTTGGGGTTCTGGGGGACGAGTTCGCCGGTGAAGGCGGATTTTAGGATGGATTGGCGGAGGGCAGATGCTCGCGATAGTTCCACTGCACAGGTTTTTTCAAGAGAATCAATCGTGGCAAATACTGCGTCCAAATCATCTCGAATCTCCTTCTGTTCCTCAGCTGGTGGCAGTGGCACGGCAAGGTTGTTCAATATCTCCAGGTTGATATTCTTCTGTGCTGTGGCAGGAGCATAGCGATCAAGATCTCTCTTGGCTGTACGAACAAACGTTTCAATATATTCGGCGCATATCTCCGCATCTGGTATCAGCCCCACGACACTGTCTGGAAAGCATGCGTCTATATCAAGAATTCCTGATTCCGCAATATTGGCGGCAATGGTTATGCAAATGGTTCCGGCTGGCCAGAGGCGTGATTGCGACAACCCAAGTTCGCTGTAGAGCTTGTCATACTCGGAGATGCGACCGCTGCTGTTCCTGACTCTGCCAGTCTGCAGGAAAGGATAGGTTCCGTTCTCGTAAAGTCTTGGATCGTTTCTCGGGCGATGCTTTGATTTCCCTCGCCCTAACTCCCCAAGCATTGGCAAAGTTGCCCAGGCCCAGCCGCCCGGAAGGTCTGGCAACTTGCTGGTGTCGGCAGCCACTGGTTCTTTGTATTTTCCACGTCCCTGCCAGTTTTCCCGACGGGTTTCGAGGATGCGGGCGAGGAGGTCGCTGGCGGGTTCGAGTTTGTGTTGGTTGGCTTCGCGCCAGTCGCGGGTGAGTTCGCCGGTGACGGCGGCCTTGAGGATGGACTGGCGGTAGCGCTTGAGCAGTTTCTGGACTTCGCGCAGGGCTTCTTCGCCCTTGTCGATATGGGCGAAGAGGGTTTCGATTTTTTCGACGATGCGGTGTTGTTCGTTTAGCGGTGGCAATGGCAGTGGAATGTCTTGCACTGTCCTTGATGAAAGGTGCTTCACAGTCACCGAGGAGGTGTGATCATTGATCAAGCTGAGATAACCGGGAAGCGCGTATGCGAGGAGCTTCTGAGAATAAAACCTTTCATGTGCCTTCAACGTGCATACACGCTGGTTGACAAGTGCTTTTCCACCATCCCAGATTCGGGAGTTGAAGTCGCCATCCATCCCGATGACGATGTCACCATTCTCGACGAATTTCATCTTTGGGTCATCGACTGGCGCATTGTAGAAAGTCCAGGGTTTGCCAGTCAGGATGTCTCGAATGCGCAAAAGTGGAGTTCCGCTCTCAGCATCGAAATGTGCTGACTTGTATGCGAATCCATTGGTTAGCTCAGCGACATCCCCAGCCCGGACGCGGCTCCATGTTGGATGAATACCAAGTCGCCCCCGGCTATGGCGCTCTACCAATTCCTTGATGTCTTCACCAAAACTCATCAACTAGGCAACAAGAGCTTGTTGAATATCATCCAGCATTTCATTCAGTCGCTGCTTGCCGAACACCTTCTGGGCCTGGATGATGCCGCCCTTGTCGGAGAGGCCGGGGGCTTCGATGAAGTCGCGGGGGGTGATTTCGGCGTTGGCGGCGATGTAGGTGGCGATGGTTTTTAGCCATTCCATTTGTTCGGGGGTGTATTCGCGGCCGGCTTTCTTTTCGCGGCCGATCCAGAGGTTGAAGCGTTGTTCGACCTTGGTGGAGTAGGGTTCGAGGATTTCGTCGTAGCCCAGTGCGAAGCGGACCAGGGAGACGATTTCGGTGAGCTGGTTGTCGACCGGGGCGCCCTTGACTTGTGACGCGTTGAGGCGCTTGTAGGCTTGCCAGACGTCGGCGGTGGTCAGGTAGTAGGGCTTGTCGGTCATGGCCTGGGCCAGTTCCTTGATGGCGGCGTAGGTCAGCCGGCGGCGGCCGGCGGGCTGGTTGTAGAGGATCTGCAGGGCGGTGAGTTCGTCCTTGTGTTGTTCGATGAAGTCCTTGAATGACTGGATGCGTTCTTCGGCCTGGCCCTTGTCGAACTGGGCTTCGCGGACTTCGTCGGTGGTGATTTCGTCGATGACCAGGTCGTTCTTGTGCTTGATGGTCTTGAGCAGTTCGCGGGTTTCGGGCTGGTCGAACGGGGCGCAGGCGGTATCGAGCAGGCGCGCGATGATTTCTGTTTCCTGTTCCGGGGTGGCGGCGGGGCCGTAGGCGGCTTCGATGGCCTGTTGCTGGCTGTCGGGGTCGACGGCGGCAAGCAGGTCGTTGGCGAGATCCCGGGGCTTTTTGCCGCCGGTTTGTTTGGCGATGCGGTTGCGGTCTTCGTGATCGAGCTTGCGGTCCAGCGCGGCGATGCGGCCGGCCAGGCTGGAGACGGCATCTTCGTCGCGCCGTCCCTGGGCGATCTGGTCAATCAGCTTGTCGAAGGCGATGCCTTTCTTGCGCTCCAGCGGCTGGGAGGCGTTTTTCTTGGATTCGGTCACACCCACGGCGTCGATCAGCACGAAGCGGGTCTTGGTGCGCGCATCCGGGGTGACCATCTGCAGGTCGGCATCGGGGATGGTGCGCACGCCGCGGCCTTTCATCTGCTCGTAGTAGCCCTCGGACTTGACATCGCGCATGAAGATCAGCACTTCGACCGGTTTGATGTCGGTGCCGGTGGCGATCATGTCGACGCTGACGGCCACACGAAAGCCTGCGTCGTTGCGAAAGCTGCTGATCAGGGTCCTGGGGTCTTCGCCGGTGTTGCGGTAGGTGATCTTCTTGGCAAAGTCGTTGCCTTCGCCGAAGACCTCGCGCACGGCATGGACGATTTCCTCGGCGTGGTTGTCGTCCTTGGCGAAGATCAGGGTCTTGGGCAGCCATTCGCCGGTGCGGTCGGGGAACAGCTCGGTGAAGACCCGGTCACGGTAGGTCTGCAGTACGGCACGGATCTGGTTGGGGTTGACCACGGAGCGGTCGAGTTCTCTGGCGGTGTACTCGAGATCGGCGTCGAGTTCCTTGTAGCGGATGGCGCGGGTGCGCTTGTCGCGGACCGGCACCTGGAAGCCGGTGTCTTCGACTTCGATATTGCCGCCTTCCTCGGTGACCCTGGTGCGGATGCGGTAGATCTCGTAGCCGACATTGACGCCGTCGACCACGGATTTGGGGTAGTCGTACTCGGCGACGATGTTCTGGTTGAAAAAGCCCAGGGTGTGCTTGGACGGTGTGGCGGTCAGGCCGATGATGTGGGCGTCGAAGTATTCCAGCACCTGGCGCCACAGGCCGTAGATGGAGCGGTGGCATTCGTCGGTGACGATGAAGTCGAAGTGTTCTATGGGAATGTCGGGGTTGTAGTTCAGTGGCATGACTTCGCCGTCTTCGATTCCCCAGGTCTCGAAGCCGGAGATTTCCTCGGCCTCGGTGTCGAGTTCCTGGCCCCTGAGCATGGAATACAGGCGCTGGATGGTGGTGATGACCACCTTGGCATCGTCGTCGATGCGATTGGATTTGAGGTGCTGGACGATGTAGGTGTCGGTGAAGCGATTGGCCGCACCCGGCGGGTCGAAGTCCTGGAACTCCCGCCGGGTCTGGTCGCCGAGGTTGTTGCGGTCGACCAGAAACAGGATGCGCCGGGCGCTGGCGTGCTTGATCAGCCGCCAGGAAAACGTGCAGGCGGTGAAGGTCTTGCCGGCGCCGGTGGCCATCTGGATCAGCGAGCGCGGGCGGTCTTCGGCCAGGGATTGTTCCAGGCCCTGGATGGCGTCGATCTGGCAATCGCGTAAACCCCGTTCATCCAGCGGGGGCAAGGTGGCCAGGCGCTGGCGCAGGGTGTCGGGTGTTTTCAGCCAGTCGTGCAGCGTTTCCGGGCGATGGAAGGCGAAAACCCGGCGCGAACGGGCCTTCGGGTCTCTTGTGTCGCGGAAGAAGGTCTCGTCGCCGGTGGACTCAAAGTCGAAGCGCAGCCGGTCGTGCCAGCGGGCCAGGTGGTCGGGCAGGGCGGCCATGTACTTGTCCGACTGGCCGGCCACGCCGCTTAGGGTCACACCGGCTTTTTTAGCCTCGATCACGCCGGCGGCCTTGCCGTCGATGAACAGCAGGTAATCGCAGGGGCCGGAGGGGAGCTGGAATTCGCGCACGACCACGCCTTCGGCGGCGTTGCGGTTGAAGTCGGTCATGTCCTGCACCAGCCACCCGGCATCGCGCAGCAGGCGGTCGATCCGGCCGCGGGCGCGTTGTTCAGGCGTCTGGTGCGAGTCGTTCATTCTTGGTAGTGCCGCCGCCCCCTTTTTCTTGGTTCAAAGACTACCAGTATTTGCTTGACGATGATGCTCCAGACGGTGTCGTTGTCAATGCCCGGATAGGCGTGAATCATCCGGAGACGTGGCCGGGCCGTCGAATTTCACGAGGATGTCCACATCGCTAGCAGTACCGGCGTCATGCTGCCACCCGGCAATGGTGGCAGGTTTGACGTCAATGACAGCAATGCTATCATTTGCTGTCGGTTACCAGGAGCTGGCTGCCATGGCCGTTTTGACGATTCGCAATCTGCCCGATGAAGTTCGTGACCGGCTCAAGGTGCGCGCAGCGCGGGCCGGGGTCAGCATGGAAGCCGAGGTGCGGGCCATCCTGATCCGGGCGAGTGCCGAGCTGCCGGAGAGTGAGTCGGGAGAGGCACTCCAGGACTGGGTGGATGCCCTGTATGCCGGAAAGCGTCCGGCCGATGCGGTCGGAGACCTGATCCGCGAGCGGCGTGAGGCGGCGGCACGGGAGCGAGAATCCGAGGCGTGACGGTGCTGGACGCATCGGCCTTGCTGGCCTTTCTGTTTCGCGAGCCTGGACACGACTATGTGGTGGCGGTCATGGATGACTGCTGCATATCGACCGTGAATCTGTCCGAGGTGCTGGGTCGCTTTGCGCGTGACGGGCACGATCCGCGCAAAGCCGCACGGCGCATTGGCGCAAGCCCCATTGAAACGGTTCCGTTCATCGAGGAGCATGCGTCCCTGGCCGCAGCGCTGTTGCCGCAGACCATGGCCCATGGGTTGTCGCTGGGCGACCGTGCCTGCCTGGCGCTGGCGATTCAGCGTCAAGTTCCGGCAATGACTGCAGATCGGGCCTGGAATGCGGTGGATGTGCCGGTGCCGATCGTGCAGATTCGGGGTTGAGCAGAGGCGGCAGGAGCCGGGGGGATCGCGGTGATCTGGCGGATGCACATCGGACGCTTTGACGTTTTGACGTTATTCTGCACACATATCGAACTGCCTGGAGTGTGCCATGAGCGATACAACAAAGCGTTCCACGATTTACTTCGACCCCCAATTGCATGCTGCACTGCGACTGAAGG
>RECK01000091.1 GCA_007694055.1 Wenzhouxiangella sp. | reverse complement strand
GTCTTCTTCGCGGTCTTCTTGCCAGTTTTTTTGGCGCTCTTGGCACTGGCTTTCTTGCGCGTCGTCTTTTTGCTCTGCGACTTGCCAGCTTTTTTCTTCCCGCCGGCTTTCTTGCCGGTGGACTTCTTTCGGGCCGGTTTCGGGCTGACTGTCTCGCCGGCAGGCTGCTCGGCTGCGGACGGGCTGGCGGGTTCACGGGATGATTCCGCTGCCGTCTTCTTGGGCGTCGGCGACACCGGTGACTCCGATTGCGAAGCGGCCCGCGACGCGGCAGCCGACCCGGACGGACGCGACGGCACCGGGTCACGCGGACAATCCAGGTCTTCAAACGGAAACGGGCGGCGGCTGGCAGCACCGCTGAGGTAGCGGCTGGTCCGGCTGAACCAGTCACCCAGCTCCTTGCCAAAGCGGGCCACCGACTCCGGCACCTCGGCCTTGATAAGCAACATCACCCAGGTATAGAGAGACAGCCCGATCAAGAGCGGTGTGGCAATCAACAGCATGGCGAAAAATAGTGCCATGACTGGCAATCGCAGCCAGGTCTCGGGGTTTTTAAGTGCCTTGCGAGTTTGCTCGTTCATATCGGTGATCGCGCTGGCTTGCCTGCGCCTCATGATCGTCAAAGCAGACGCGACATGCAAGTGTATTCAGTCGCCATTCAAGACCATGGTTTACACTGGGAAGCGGTCCATTCAGGATTTTTGCCATGGTGACCAAGGCCAGACTGCTTTTGCCTGCCATTCTCGTTTCGTTCCTGGCCGGCTGCACCACCGTCCATCAACCGCGCTACGGCTACGATGGCGTCTATTACGAGCAGGCCGTCAGTCGCCACAGCAGCCGGGTAGTGCACGTCGACCCGCTGCTTTATCCCTACTGGTCGATCGACTATTTCTATTTCAGCCGCCACTACCATCCCTACTCGGTCTGGGTTGGCGCAGCCGACCCCTGGTTCTATCCGTATCCGGGCTGGTATTACGGCTACCGGCCGGGTCCCCGATCCCGGGTCGGCCTGGCTTTCGGTACCGGCGTCTACTACCCCTGGTTCGGTTTCGGCTATTACGGCTACCAACCCTGGGGCTGGACCCACATCCACTACCCGCGCTACACCACGCCCGCGCCCAGCCGGGTGCGCCACATCGACGAGCGCCTGCGCATGCTCGAAGACCGGCAACGCTCAGCGCGAATGGCAGCCACACCGATGCAGGCCCCACCGCCAGGCCGGTCCGTAACCACACCGAGCCAGACGCTGACCGCCGACGAGCCGGGCGAGCGCCAGCTGCAGCGGGCGGCCGTGCGCGAGCGCCATGGCAGCGCCGCTCAGCCTCGTGCAACCCAGCCGCGACACAGGAGAGACACGCCCGGTTCGCTGCGCCAGCCGATTATCGTGACTTCGCCGCAACGCGAGCAGCGAAGCCGACGCGAAACCCTGCGCGAACCCGCCGGTCAGCGAACCTTGCCGGATTCGCAAAGACAGCCGACCGAGCGCGGACCGGTGACGGCACCACCGCGGGAGACGCTGCGCGCCCCGCCACAGCGCCAGCCGCAAGCACCGCCGGCCAGAACCCAGCCGTCGACACCGCCGCAAACGCAACCTGCGCCGCCACCCGCGCGACCGGCAGCGCCAGCGCGGTCCAGCACCCCGGAACGCAGTCCGCCGGCGCGCAGTCGGGTCCGGGAGCGTGAGCGCGAACCTTGAGCCCCCTTATTCATGACGCCTTCTACTGCAACGCATCATGAATAAGGGCAGCTGAATCATCAGGATCATTCTTAATCCAGTACCATTTGTGGCTGACTCATCGCCGTGACTGGAACAATGAAACTGAACCCGACCAGACTCCTGCTGGCGCTTGGCGCCTTTATCGCATCACCGCTGCTGGCCCTGGAGCCGATCGAATTCAACCATGATGAGCTGGTCGTCCAGGCGGTTCAGGGAGAAATCTCGCCACCTGCCATTCGCGACAGCATCTACCGCGTGCACGCCGATGGTGAAGTCGTTCTGCTTCCCGGAACCGGCTCCATTACCTACAACTTTCGCACCGGAGACAGCGCCGTGCGGATGGCTGGCAACCATGTCGAGCCGGCCGTCAGCCTCTACAGCCTGGGTCGCGAAGGCAGTCGCACCGGCAACGACAATCGTGCGCTCAACGCACTGAGCATGATCGGCAACGATGTCCGGATTCTCAATGGCGCGGCGGCCGATGTCACGGGCTGGGTGGTCGGCAAGCACGGGGGTGTGGAGCATGTGATGGTCGACTTTGATCCGGCCATTTACGACCAGCTGGCCATAGGCGACCTGATGCAGATTCGCACCCATGGTGCCGGCATGCGCCTGACCAACATCGACGGGGTCAGGGTATTCAACACCAGCCCGCAGCTGATCGCAGCCCTGAACGCCAGCGGCGCCGGCATCACCGAACAGGGCAAGCTGCGCATCGGCGTAACCCACAGTATTCCAGCCAAGATCATGGGCTCGGGCCTGGGTCGCGATCACGTCTTTACCGGTGACTACGACATCCAGATGTTCGATGAGGACGTGAACGAGCGCTACAATCTGCACTCGCTGCGCTTTGGCGACATCGTTGCGATCATGGATGCCGACCATTCCTACGGGCGCATCTGGCTGGGTGGTGCGATTTCCATCGGCGTGATTTCGCACGGCCGCAGCGACTCGGCCGGCCATGGCCCGGGAGTGACCACCTTGTTCACCTCCCGCGAAGGCCTGATCGAGCCGATCATCGACGCCAACGCCAACCTGAAAAACCTGCTGGACATTCCCTAAATGACAGCACCCGAGAGCTGGTTGCAACTCGGCCTGCGTGTCGATGGCGAGCGGCTGGAGCGCGCGGAACAGGCCCTGCTCGAGCTGGGCGCCCACTCGGTCACCCTGCTCGATGCTGGCGACCATCCCGTTCACGAGCCCGCCCCCGGAGAGACTCCGCTGTGGCCGGATATCGTGGTCCAGGGGCTGTTCGACGGCACAGCGGACCTGACCGATCTGACCGAGCGCCTGGTCCGGCAAGAAATCATCGGCGACCCGACAGCCCTGATCGTGGAGCACATCGACGAGCGCGACTGGACCCGGGCCTGGATGGATCGCTACCAGCCGCTGCGCTTTGGCCAGTCGCTGTGGATCTGCCCCAGCCATATCGAGCCCGATCCCGACTGGCCACTGGTCATCAGGCTGGACCCCGGCCTGGCCTTCGGCAGCGGCACCCATCCGACCACCGCACTGTGCCTGGAGTGGATCGACAGCCAGGCGCTGGCGGGCAAGCGGGTGATCGATTTCGGCTGCGGCTCGGGCATCCTGGCCATTGCCTGTGCACTCAAGGGGGCTGAACGTGTCATCGCCGTCGACCATGACCCACAGGCGCTGCTGGCCACGGCCGACAACGCCGAGCGCAACCACCTCGCCGCAAAGATCGAATGTCTGCTGCCGGACCAGTTCCAGGTCGAACCGGTAGAAGTGGTTCTGGCCAACATCCTGGCCGGACCGCTGATCGAGCTGGCACCAAGGCTGGCTGAATGCGTCGCCCCGGGCGGCTCGCTGGTGCTGTCAGGCATCCTGCCCGAGCAGGCCGATGCCGTGGCCGCTGCCTACAAGCCCTTCCTGGGTCCAGCCGAATACAGCCAGCGCGAGGACTGGATGAGGTTGAGGTTCGGTGAAAAGTAAAAGGGAAAAAGGGAAAAAGGGGAAAAGGGGAAAAATCAAGAACTAAAACCTTGGAACCACCGAAAACACCGAAGACACCGAAAAACCATTCTCAGGGAAGTTTCGGTGCTTTCGGTGTTTTCGGTGGTTTCCATGTTTTTCCAGGCGGCATGCCGAAAATTAAAGGTTTTCAATCATTCCTCAGTGTCCGGGGGTGGGCCGTAGCGGTCGGGGTCTTGTTCCCAGAGGCCCTGGATGTGGGTGTGGTACAGCCTGGCTTCGGGGTACTCGGACAGGGCTTCGAGCCTGGAAAGCGCGGTCAGGGGGTGCAGGTCGCCGTAGATGACCCGGATGCAGTCCAGGAACAGCTGGCCGAACATGGGCGTGTAGGCAATCGCCGCGCGCTGCTCGGCCAGGCGCAAACGGTGGCCGGCGCGGGTGGCCGCATCCAGGTCGCGCCCGACGACCAGCTGCAGCCACGGCGAATCGCGAAAGCAGACCAGCACATCAAGGCCGGCGCGCTCGGCGTAGAGCTGAAACTCCTCGGCCACGCAGAACTGGTTGCGGGCAACGTCCTTGCGCTGGGCATGGTCTGAGCGCTTCCAGAAGTTGACTTCGTACATCCACCGCTCCCAGCCAACCGGATCGGCCAGGTTCCAGGTCTCGATGTAGGCCAGGCCGCCGGGCTTGAGAACACGGGCGAACTCGCTCAGGTACAGGAACAGGTCTTCCTTGTCCATGTGGCACAGGACAGCCACCGAGTAGGCCTTGTCGATGCTCTCATCGTCGATCATCGACAGGCTGGTCCGCTCCAGCACCTCGAGGCGGACATTGTCGTGCCCGGCCAGACGCCGACCGGCAACGCGGATCATGTTGGGCGAGATATCGGTGCCCACGTAATGACCGCAGCGCGCAATCAGCTCGCGTCCAATCCGGGCCGCCCCGCAGCCCAGTTCGAGAATCACGTCGTCGGGTTGCAGTTCGACGGCTTCGGCAATGGCATTGGCCGCGCGCTGGCCGGTAGCCTGGGCCACTGCCTCGCTGCCGCTGTTGTCCACCGCCTCAAGGGCGGCCAGGTCATCGGCTGATCGACGGTCCCAGACCGCCCGGTAACTGGTATCACTCATTCGTTTGCATCACTCATGCTTGGGGACAGGTCGTGCACCCGTCCTGGCTGGCAAAATTCATTCCTTGTAGCGCCGAATCGCGGCCATGATTTCCTTGCCGGCGGCTTCAGCATCCTGCCACCCCGCCACTTCGACCCACTTATCTTCTTCCAGGTCCTTGTAGTGGGCAAAAAAATGACGGATCTCGCGCAAGCTCACGCCGGTCAGATCATCAATGTTGCGGATATCGTCATGCAGCGGCGACACGGCACTGATTGGCAAGGCGGCGATCTTGACATCGCGGCCCGCTTCATCGGTCATCTCCAGAAAACCGATCGGCCGACAGCGGATGACCGAGCCCGGCATCAACGGCACGCGGATCAGAACCATCACATCGAGTGGGTCACCGTCCTCGGCCAGCGTGCGGGGCACGAACCCGTAGTTGACCGGGTAGCGCATCGCGGTCGCCAGCAGGCGGTTGACCAGGATGGCGCCGGTCTCCTTGTCCACCTCGTACTTGACCGGGGGCCCTTCGTACGGAATTTCCACAACCACGTTGAAGTCGTCGGGCGGGTCGACCCCGGGGGAAAGATTGTCAACTCTCATCACTTGCCCCCATGGTTCATCAAGCGCGCCAGTATAGCCCGACAGCAGACCGTCGGCAGGAGAGCGCGCACTATAATGGCCTCACTTTTCCTTTTACCGACCCTGACGCTGTGTCCCTGACCATTACCCGATTCGAAGCCGGTCCGATGCCGGTCTGCGAGTTCCAGCTTGACGACGATATCCTGTTCGATCTCGATGCCGAATTGATCGTCGATGCGCCCGATGGTCATCGGCAGCAGTATTTCCTGCGCCAGACCGGCCTGGACATTTCCTGGTTGCCGCGTGGCCGCTATCGACTGGAGTGCGCCCAGGCTTGCGGCTGGGCCCGCGAGTCCCGTCTCGAGCTCATTTTGCGCGACCGGGCCAACAGCACGGCCCGCGAGCGAGCCCGCGCCCACACCACGCTTGAAGGCAGCCCGCAATGGGACAGCGGCTGGCGGCTGGGCAGCGGAACGGATACCACGCCGATCCAGGAGCTGAGCTGGGCCCGGGCAGACAACAACTGGTTTTTCCGCCACTTCGACCATGCCGCCCGCACCATCATTCACCTGTTCTTCCGCGAGGACGAACGCCTGCGCGGGCGCGTTCTGGATGTGGGCTGCGGCGACGGCATCACCGATCTCGGCATCGCTTTGAGAATGCAGCCGGAAGCGCTGATCGGCATCGATCCTTTTCGCGGCTACGAGAGGCTGCCGGAGATCTGCCGCGAGCACCGGTTGCCCGAGAGCCTGACCAAACCACCGGGACTGAGTTTCCGCCCCGACGATGCCAACAAGCTCGATTTCGAAGACAACTACTTCGATGTCGTGCTGTCCTGGGGATCGCTGGAGCATATTGCCGGCGGTTACGATCGCGCCCTGGCCGAGATTCGGCGGGTCCTGCGGCCGGGTGGGCTGTTCTTCGCCCACCCGGGATTGTTCTATGGCAGCGTTGGCAACCACCTGGGCGAGTTTTTCGACGATCCCTGGATTCACCTGAAGCTGGACGAAGCCGAGCTGCGCCAGCGCGTGCTTTCAAGCAAGCCCAGGTACATGGACCGGGCCGGCGAAGAGTCAACGCAGGCCCAGTACTGGCAGTGGTACAAGGAACTCAACCCGATGACGGTCGACAGCTTCGAGAAGGAACTGCGCGATCTGGGCTTCGAACCGAAACGCTTCGCCTTGCGCACTGATCCGATCGTCGACTACAGCGCCGAACTGCAGCGCTACAGCATGACCACGCTGGGTCTGGCCGAGCTTTACGTGGTTTGCGAACTGGTCGGCTGATTCAAATCAGTACCAGCGCCGGCGGCGGCGCATGATCATGCGCATGGCGCGCTC
>RECK01000303.1 GCA_007694055.1 Wenzhouxiangella sp. | reverse complement strand
CGGCCCGCCAGGTCTGGAACCAGTGGGTCTACTCGGTCACCAATATCAACCCCGACCTGAGCGTTCCCAGTCCGGCCGAGCGCAACTGGCTGACCCCGGGGCTGAACAATTACCGCGTCAATGCCTTCTTGCCCGGCGAACCGGGCGGAATGGACACCTTCACCTACCGGATCAGCGACGGCGAGCTGTTCTCGAATGAGGCCACGGTCTACCTGGACATCCGCCGGCCCAATCGACCGCCGCAGTTCGTATCCACGCCGGTGAAACTGGCCGCAACCGGCTTCGACTACCGCTACCGGGTTTCTGCCTTCGACCCCGACCCCGGCGACCAGGTGATCTTGAGCTTCAACCAGGGCCCGGCCGGCATGACATTCGGTTCTGACCGGGTGCTGCGCTGGCAGCCAGCTTCGGCCGACCTGGGCGAACATCTGGTCGTGCTGTCGGCAATGGATCTGGAAGGCGCGATCACCTCCCAGGAATTTGTCCTGGAGGTCGTCGAACCCGTTGCCGTGCCCGATGTCATCGGTCTGGACCAAGCCGCTGCCGAAGCCGCCGTGGCCGCTGCCGGATTCATGTCCGGGCGGATCAGCGAGCGCTTCGACGAGGAATTCGCGGCCGGTCTGGTCGCCGCCCAGCAGCCTGGTGGCGGCAGTCTGCAAGTGCCCGGCACCGGTATTGACCTGGAAGTATCGAAGGGCCCTGCCCCCATCGATGACTCCACCCCGCCGGAGTTCCCGGTCGAGGCAATTCTGGTCGAACCCGATGAACTGAACCTGCTGACCGGCGAGACCGTCCGGCTCAAGGCCTTTGCCGAGTTCGCCGACGGCTCAACCCAGTTGATCACCCGGGCCGTCACCTGGTCCAGCGACAGTCATTCGGCCAGCGTCAATGCCAATGGCCGGGTCACGGCCGTATCCGGTGGCACGGCCACCATCAGTGCTGAATACGACGGCGTGGTCGGCCAGGCGATCGTGCAGATCACCGCCCGTGATACCAGCGACAATGAAGGCCCGACAGCGCTGATCAGTGCACCGGAAGAAGGCGAGGTCCTGTTCGGGCCGACCGAGATCATCGGCACGGCCTTCGATGACAACCTGGTGCGCTACGAGCTGGCCCTGAGTCCGGCCGGCGAAGGCCTTTGGACCCTGCTGAATCAGGGCACCAGCAACGTCGATGAAGACGTGCTGGGGATATTCGACCCGACCGTACTGCTCAACGGCTTCTACGATATCCGCCTGCGGGTACTGGATGCCGGCGGCAACGAGAGCATCGACCTGATCACCGTCCAGGCCGACGGCGAGCAAAAGGTCGGCCTGTTCACCCTGGCATTTACCGACCTGACCCTGCCGCTGGGCGGACTGCCCATCACCATCGACCGGATCTACGACAGCCGCGACCGCTCCATGGGTGATTTCGGTATGGGCTGGCGACTGGGCCTGCGTTCCATCGAACTGACTTGCTCATCTAATCTGGGCGAGGACTGGTTTGTCGCCAAGAGCGGATTGTCGTTCAGCTTGCTGCCGATGCGCGAAAAAGCCTGTGCGATCAACCTGCCGGGCGGGCGCATGGAAGTGTTCGACTTTGTCGTCTCGCCGAGCAATTCGCCGTTCGTGCCATTCCTCACCGTCACCGGTCAACTCCAGCCGCGGACCGGCACCCTGGGCCAGATCGAGATCCTGGACAACACCAACTTCTTGATCCTTGATCAGCAGCCTGGCGAAGTCTGGCTGTACGACGATGTCACCTTCAACCCGTTCAACCCGGTCAAGCTTCGCTACACCATGCCCGACGGCACCGTGTTCGAGTTTACCGATGGCAAAGTCAGCCGGGTCACCGACACCAATGGCAACAGCCTGGTATTCAGCCTGGACGGTATCGAGCATTCCTCGGGCATTGGCGTGGACTTCGAGCGCGATGTGCTCGGACGCATCACCGCCATCACCGACCCATCCGGCCACACCCAGACCTACGCCTACACGGCCAACGGCGACCTGATGGCCCACACCGATGCCCTGGGCAACACCACCCGGTTCTTCTACAACTCAAGACACGGTCTGGTGCGCATTGAAGATCCGCTCGGCAACAGCGCCATTCGCTCCGAGTACGACGAGCGCGGTCGCCTGATTGCACTGGTCGATGCGGCCGGTAACCGGACGGAGCATGAATACGACGACGAAGCCCGCCTCAAGACCACCACCTTCCCGGACGGTTCAACGCGCGTGGTCGCCTATGACGAGCGAGGCAACGTTGAGAACCAGACGCAGTTGGTCACCATCGACGGTATCCCGGTATTTTCCGAGGAGACCTGGGAATACGACAACTTCGGCAATCCAGCCCGCTTCGTCGATGCCGATGGCGTTGTCCAGGAATCCGAATGGACCGACGAGCGTGAATGGACGCAGCGAGTAATCGATCCAGGTGGACTCAACCTGGTCAAGCAACAGGATTTCGATGCCAATGGCCGGATGACACGCTCTATCGACGGCGTTGGCCGTGAGTCTCACTACGAATATGACAGCCGTGGCAATGTCGTTCTGGGCAGTGGGCCGGGCGGTGTCGATGTCGGATTGAGCTACGGCCAGTCCGGGCATCTTTCCACCATTGGCAATGCCAGGGGCGAGCGGTCGCGAATTTTGCGCAATGCTGCCGGTCTTGTCATTGCTCAGGAGCTCGTCGATGCCAATGGTCTAGTCCTTGCCCGCACCGAGATCACACGCAACTCGAATGGCCTGGTAACCCAGGTCAGGGAAATCCCCCTGGCCGGCGAGAGCCAGGAGCGTGTGACCACTTTCAGCTATGACGCCATGAGCCAGCTTCTGCAGCGTGTCGGCCCAGTGGGTGAAATAGAGAGCTTCGAGTACGACGCCGTTGGCAACCTTGTGGCTACTACAGACCCCCTGGGTTCACGCACGGAAATGGAGTATGACGCACGAGGCTTGCTGATCGAACGTCGCCTGCCGGATGGAGGGACGGAGGCTTTTGACTACGATTATGCCGGCCGACAAGTTCGTCACATTGACCCCGACGGCGTCGTGCATGAAATTGAATACGATGAACTGGGACGGGTTGTAGCCGAGCGCCTGGACGGTCAGGTGCTGCGGCGAACGATTTACTCGCCGGCAGGTCGCGTCAGGGCGCGGATCGACGCGCTCGGAAATCGCACGGACTACGAGTACGACAACGCCGGGCGCATGGTGCGCATGCTTATGCCCGCGGTATTCGATCCAGCGACCAGTCAACCTCAGCGACCCGAGGTACTCATGCAATACAACGATGCCAGTCAGCACACGGCAATGACTGACCCCATTGGAAGAGTGACGACCTATGAATACAATGCTGCGGGCTTTCAGGATCGGGTGATCTATCAGGACGGCACGGTTCGCGAGCAGGTCTTCGACCAGGCCGGTCGGTTGACCGCCATCATCGATGAGGAAGGCCATTCAACCGAGTTCGATTACGACGGTGCAGGCAGACTAATCCGGGTACTCCAGCCCGCCCCTGCTCCAGGCCAACCGCGCCCGGAAACCCGCTACCACTATGACAGCTTCGGCCAAATGGTATCTCGGGTCGATGCACTGGGGCGTGTCACGGCATTCGATTACGATCTTTCCGGGCGCCTGATCAGAAAGGTTATGCCTGATGGCAGTCAGCAAGACCTTCATTACGATGCTGCGGGCCGGGTTGAGTCGTTCATCGACTACGACGGCACTCAGATCGGTATGCAATACGATCCGCTTGGGCGACTGCTTCAGCGGGCGGCTCCCGGTCTTGTCGAGACCATCGACTATACCCCGGGAGGGCGCCGCAGCAGCGTGCTTGACAGTCGTGGTTCGACATCGTTCAGCTACAACTCAAGGGGGCAGCTGGCCGGCTTTGTCGAAGGAGACGGATTGGGAATCGACTATCAATACGATGCCAATGGTCGTTTGACCAGTCTGAGCGTCGATGGCCGCACCACCCAGTATGCCTGGGATGCGCTGGGCCGACTTGCTTCGGTCACCACGCCCGAAGGCACGGTCAGCTACGTTTACGATCTGGCAGGACAACTGGTCAGCAAGACCCTGCCTAACGGTGTGGTTCGTGAAATCGCCTATGATCTTCGCGGTCGACCTCTGGAAGTCAGTTTCCTCGACCCGGCCGATACGCTTATCGAGCAGTTCATCTCAACCTATTCGCCACGTGGCAAGCGCCTGTCGGTCACCACTTCCGATGGTGTCGTCGAGACCTACGACTATGATCCCATCGGGCGGCTGATCGAAGCCAGTCGCAGCGGCCCAGACCCGTTCGATCTGAGCTTCGAATACGATCCGGTTGGCAACCGCCTGCGCCAGGTCTTCAATGGTCTCGAAACACTCTACAGCTACGGACCGAACCATGAATTGATCGCCGTCGGCGCCGATAGCTTCAGCTACGATGCCCGGGGCAATCGCACCAGCGCGATCGTCAAGGGCGAGTCGATCGATTACCAGTGGGATGCCTTTGGTCGCCTGGTCGGAGTGACCACGCCGGATGGTCAGGCCGAGTTCGAGTACGACATCGATCAGCGTCGAGTGGCCCGCGTGATTGCCGGTGAGCGTACGCGCCAGCTTGTCGACCTGCAAAGTGTCAGCGGCTTTGATCAGGTTATCGCCGAGTACGATGATTCGGGACAGGTTCAGGCCCATTGGCATTACGGCCGCCAGGTGTTGGCGCAATATCGCCAGGGCAGCGTTCATTACTACGGCACTGACCAGCATGGCAGCGTGCGGCTGCTGACCGACAGCGATGGCCTGCTGACCGACCGCTATGACTACCTGCCCTTTGGCGGTATGCACGCGGGCAGTGGCAATACCGACAATCCCTACCGCTTCAATGCCGAACGCTACGAATCCGCCGCTCGCAGCTACGATATGCGCGCCCGTTCCTATGACAGCTGCAGCGGAACCTTCGTGTCACGCGATCCGTTTCCAGGCTTCCAGAATCGGCCATTCTCACTGCATCCGTACCAGTTTGCCGATGCCGATCCGATCAACCACATCGATCCGTTAGGCCTGGCTACCTTGGTCGAACTCTCGATTGCGCAGCACATGCAGACGGGCATGAAGGCCTTCAATATCGGCATCACGTCCGGAACGGTAATGTGCAAGGTCAACACTGCGGTCAAGCTTGTCAAAACCGCCCAGGTCATCGTTCAGGTCGCCACGGTCGGGATGAGCCTGAGGCAGGAAGGCATGCCGTTCGAGATTGACCTGGAATGGGCCATCGCCGACGATGCCAAGATGGGCATCAAGCTTGAGCGGGAGCTCGCCACGGGGGCGGGCAAGTTCGTGTTTTCGTTCACTGTAGAAAGTGGTCGCAACGCCGCGAGCGGTGAATTCGGTGTGGGCTGGGGCAGCGACGCCGATGATGTCTGGATAATCGGAGGCGGCGGCGCCAGTCGCAAGCTGTTTGGCATTGGTGTGTGCTTCCAAACGGTCGCCACGCTTAACGCGAATTTGGGTGTGGAGGCACAGGTCGGCCGACAACGCATGGGGCTGACGTTCAGCGGAAGCTTGAGCCTGGAGCCGGAAGAAAGGCTCGGCAATGCTCTAGGATTTGGTGGCTATGAATACCAGATTTTCGAGGTTCCCCCCATTCCATTCAGGTGACGAGTGACTCTTCGGATGCCTTGTTGCTCCAATCCGAACTGCGTATCTGCCAGACTCAGGATCGCGAAGCCTGGTAGGCAGCCAGGGCCCGCTCCCGGCTGCCCTTGAGATCGACGATGGGGTGCGGGTAATCGCCGCAGCGCTCGCCGTCTGCCAGCGGATGGTGAATGCGCTTGGCAGGTCGCTTGGCCAGCTCGGGGCACCAGCGCCTGACATAGTCACCCTGGGGGTCGAATTTTTCGCCTTGCAGGACCGGGTTGAAGACGCGGAAGTACGGGGCGGCATCGGCACCGCAGCCGGCGGTCCACTGCCAGCCCTGGGTGTTGTTGCCCAGGTCGGCATCGACCAGCGTGTCCCAGAACCATTTCGCGCCTTCCTGCCAGGGAATGAGCAGATTCTTGGTCAGGAATGAGGCCACGATCATGCGCACGCGATTGTGCATCCAGCCCGTGGTCCATAGTTCGCGCATACCGGCATCGACCATGGGAATACCGGTCTGGCCGCGCTGCCAGGCCTTGAGATCATCCTGGTAATCGGCCCGGTCGCGCCAGGGGAAATCCTGGAACGGCGTTTTCAGCGCCTTGTCGGGCAGGTGCGGATGGTGGAACAGCAGCGACCAGGAAAACTCTCGCCAGGCGATTTCGCGCAGCAAGGACAGTTTTCCCTTGCCGCGCGGCAGCTCGCCGGCCTCGTCCAGGGCAAGGGCCACCTGCCGCGGTGAGACCTCGCCGAAATGCAGGTGCGGTGACAGGCGCGAGGTCCCGGCACGATCCGGACGATCGCGGGCAGCGTCGTAGTCGGTCACCGGGTCGTCGACGAAATGCTCCAGACGGCGGCGGGCGGCCAGCTCACCCGGGCTCCAGCGCTCGCCGAAACCATCGGCCCAGTCAAGTTCGGGAAGCAGCTTCAGCTCCTCCAGGGCCAGGCTGGCCGGCCAGCGCGCAGGGCCGTCAAGCTGGCGCGGCTCCGGGCATACCGACGGCGCCTGCCAGCGCTTCTGCATCTGCTTCCAGAACGGCGTGAACACCAGGTAGGGCGACTTGTCATCCTTGACCAATTGCCAGGGCTCGAACAGCAGCGCGCCGTTGCAGCTTTCCGCCACCAGGCCCTGCTCGCGCAGGGATGCCTTCAGC
>RECK01000302.1 GCA_007694055.1 Wenzhouxiangella sp. | reverse complement strand
CCTGCCCTGTTCGAACTGCCGCCAGCCATCCAGACCATGCTGGAAGATAGTTGAATCTCCACCAACGAAACTGAACCACGAAGGGTGCCCGCCCTTCGTGGATTCGTCCAGGCCACTGCCCGAGCCAACAGCACGATCAGCCCCGCCATTTTCATTATCTTTGCATTTATTCCGGACCTTTATTGCAAATACGAGTGATTCGCATTACCATGCGCGCATCACCTCAAAACAATTTTTTCCTAACAATGAAACAGGATATTTGTCACAAAACTCCGCTTGCTGTCGCCATTGCTGCTGCCCTCCTGCTCACATCAGGTTCAATTCTGGCTGAAACCACTAGCGAAACTGCCGCCGAGGAGTCAGCCCAGGATGGGATTGCCGCGATCGACCTGCCCCGTATCAGCATCATCGCTCCGGCTGCCCTGGGGCACTCCCTGACACCGGGGGCGGTGTACACCGTTACCCCGGAAGACATTGAGGAGGTCCAACCGCGTTCCACCGAGGATATTCTGCGACGCGTGCCGGGCATCTACATCAAGCGCGAAGAAGATAGCGCGGTTGTAACCAACCTGGGCGTGAGAGGCCTGCCTGCCGGCGACTACAAGACACTTGTCCTGGAGGACGGTGTGCCCATTCAGCCTGGCATTTTCGTTGGCAATTCCCGCTACTTCAACCCGCGCGCGCAGCGTATGGAAGGCGTCGAAGTTCTGAAAGGTGCGTCCTCGCTGCGTTTTGGGCCCAACAACATCGGCGGCGTCATCAACTTTCTGACCAGAACTCCGGAAGACGGAGTCGCACTCACTGGCCGTTTCGGTTCGTGGAACACGCGCGAGGCCAGCATCGACATCGGGGCCAGCTCTTCCTCCGGCGAATCACGCTTCGGGATCATTGCGACGCACGCGACCAGCGATGGATGGAATGACAAGGGCTGGGACATGACCGATATCATGGTCAAGGCCGGAACCGCTTTCGGCGACAATCACTTTGTCGGTGTGAAGTTCTCATACTACGAGAACGACGCCAACATTTCCTATCGCGGATATTTCGAAGACGCATTCAATGCAGGCGCCACGTTCAACCCTGCCCCGGATGACTTCTTTCTGACCGATCGTGTCGCCCTTGATATCAACCACGACTGGGAAATCAACCGTGATTTGCGCCTGCAGACCGTGTTCTACTGGAGCGAAATGAGCCGGGACTACTGGCGGTTCCTGGTCGATGGCGCAACCACAAACGCCGATGGACTGACCGTCTGGAACTACACCGATACCGTCCAGGGGAACAACCGGGCATTTGATCGGTACGGATTCGACTCTCGCCTGGTCATGAACCATTCGGCATTCGGCTTTGAAAACGAAGCCCAGTTTGGACTGCGTTACATGAGGGAGGAAATGCAGGACATAACGGTTCGCGCCGAACGCGCCACGCCGCGCAACCCTGTCGGAGCACCGTTGCGAAATCGCCTTGACTCTGCCGATAGCCTGGCGCTTTTTGCCCAGAACCGTTTTGACTTCAACGAGTCACTGTCACTGACCGCCGGTGTTCGCGTCGAAACCTATGAACAAAAGCGCAATGATTTGAGAGCTGCAGTTGACCCGGTAGACACCTTCAGCAATACCGAATGGCTGCCAGGCATTGGCGCGACGTATCAGGTCAATCCTTCATTACAGGTCTACAGCAGTGTCTACCTCGCATTCGCACCACCGCTGGTTGGCAGCGTGGTCGGTTCCGGTGATGTGCCGACCGATGCGGAAAAGTCACTCAATGTCGACCTGGGTCTGCGTGGCAGCCGAGATTCATTCACTTACGCGCTCACTGCATTCCAGATGGACTTCTCGAACCAGGTAGATCCGGGCATCTCCGGGATTCGTGCCCCCAATGAAGGCAGCGCCTTGATCCAGGGCGCAGAACTGTCCCTGGACTACGACTTTGGCCAAGGTCTTCGCCTGAACGGCAACCTGACCTGGATCCCGACTGCGGAGTTCGGTGAAGATCGTCCCGGGCAGGCCCTGGACGGAAATCGACTGCCCTACTCGCCGGAATGGACCGCCAACCTGACCTTGAGCTATCGCAACGGCCCGCTACAGGCGGCGCTATTGTTCAACTATTCCGACGAAGTTTTCGGAGACGGGATGAACCGCACCGAAATCAATCCGCTGAGCAACATGGGCGGCCTGATACCCAGTTACTACACGGTGGACGTGACCACGAGCTACGATTTCAATCCGAATCTCAGTCTGTTCGGCGCAGTCAAGAACCTGACTGACAAGCGCTACATTTCAGGCTTGCGCCAGGGCATCTATGCCGGCCCTGAACGCAGTTTTGATCTCGGCTTGAGGTACCGATTCTAGGCCATTGTTCCAAAAAGGGATTCCCTGGTTCTGCCGGGGAATTCTGCTGCCAATCAGTTTTGCTTCAAGAGCAGATGCCTTGGCTCGGATCGGTTAATCTGGGCCGACACCACATCCGAAAATCCCGAATGGCACTGATCGAAGTCGAAGCCCGCGACCATGTTCTGTTGATCGGGCTCAACCGTCCCGACAAGATGAACGCCCTGACCCGCGAGATGTACCACCTTGTCGCTGCCGCTTACGGGCGGCTGAACCGCGATCCCGAGCTGCGCGTGGGCCTGGTCCATGCAGCCGGCGAGCACTTCACCGCCGGCCTGCAGCTTGACGACTGGGGCAAGGTTTTTGCCAGTGGCCAGGGTCTGGCCCTGAACGAGGGCGAAATCGACCCGTTCGGTATCGTGGGTGATGCACTGGACAAGCCCGTGGTCTTTGCCACCCAGGGCATCTGCTTTACCTGCGGGGTGGAGATGATGCTCAACACCGACATTCGCGTCGCCGCCAGCAACACCCGCTTTGCCCAGCTTGAAGTAAAGCGTGGCATCTTTCCCTGTGGCGGCGCCACGTTTCGCCTGCCCGAGGAAATCGGCTGGGCCAACGCCCAGCGCTACCTGCTGACCGGCGATGAGTGGACTGCCGAGCAGGCGTATCGCTGGGGCCTGGTCCAGGAACTGGTTGAGCCCGGCACCCAGTTCGACCGCGCCTGGACAATCGCCCGCAAGGTCGCCGAAGCCGCCCCGCTGGGCGTGCAGGGCAGCCTGCGCTCATCCAGGCTGGCCCGGCTGCAGGGCCATGATGCGGCCCGCCAGGCGCTGTTCCCTGCCCTCGCCCCGGTCATGGCCAGCGACGATGTCAGGGAAGGACTGCAATCATTTCTGGAACGTCGCACGGCCGTATTCAAAGGACGCTGACATGACCGATTCTCCCGACCTTGTTCGTTTGCTGATGCACCGCAGGCAGCTCGACCGGCTGCGCCTGGAGCCGCTCGGACCGGCCCCGGTGGCCACCGAGGGCGAGGTTGTGCTGCGGCTGGGCTGTTTCGCCGTAACCACCAACAACATTACCTATGCCGTCTACGGCGAGGCGATGAAATACTGGGACTTCTTTCCCGTGCCCGACCAGGCAGGACCTTCCGACTGGGGCCAGATGCCGGTTTGGGGCTATGCCGACGTGGTTGATTCCGCAGTCCTGGAAATCCAGCCCGGCCAGCGCTACTTCGGCTACTTTCCAACCGCGACCCACCTGACCGTGCGTCCGGGCAAAATCAGCCGGGTCAGTTTTCGCGATGACAGCGACCATCGCCGGCACCTGCCTGAAATCTACAACTGGTACCAGCGCACCGACGGCGATCGTTTCCATGATTCGGCATCGGAGCCCTTGCACGCGATCTACCGACCGCTTTTCATCACCGCTTTCGGCCTGGCAGACTTTCTCACCGACAATGATTTCTTTGGTGCCAGACAGGTTCTGATCTCCAGCGCCTCGAGCAAGACCGCCTACGCCACCGCCTTCTGCCTGAAGCAGGCAGGGAAAATCGACATCATCGGTTTGACCTCCCCCGGTAACCTGGATTTTGTCCGTCGCACGGGCTTGTACAGCGAGGCGGTCGCCTATGCTGAGCTGCCAACCCTCGACGCGGATACGCCGTCGGTCTATGTCGATATCGCCGGCAACCCGGACCTGACCCGCCAGGTTCACCAGCACTTCGACTCACGGCTTTGCCACGACTGTACCGTGGGCTCGGCACGCTCGCTGGAACCGGCCGCCGCCCCGGCCGACCTGCCCGGACCCCGGCCGAGGTTTTTCTTTGCCCCGGAACAGATCGCCAAGCGCCACCGGGACTGGGGCGTGGGTGAGTTCAACCGACGGGTTGGCGAGGCCACCCTGGCCTTTTATGCCCATGTCAACAATCCGGACAATCCCCTGCTGCAAGTCACCACCGCCTCCGGCCTTGATGCCGCCAGGACAGTGATCACCGACCTGCTTGCCGGACGGGTTGACCCCGTTGAAGGCCATCTCATCCGCATGTAGATCAGCGAGATGCAGGCCGAGTGGCGGCAAGCGTGCTTCACAGAGCTTGCTGCCCATGGGCGTCGGATTGGCATTCACGGCTGCAACTTGGGATACTTGAGCCATCCTCAAATTCGAGCGATCTGCACATGCCCCGGCATATCCCGACCATTCTTGTCGCACTGTTGATCTTTATCGGCCCAGCTGGCGCCCAAACCGCGTCCGATTCGCCGATTCGCATTACTGCCAAAATGTCCGAAAGCGGCGCCCTGTCAAACCAGGGTGTTGCCACTGAGAAAGACCGCTCTCACCTTTTGGTCACGGCTTCAAGTCACCCAGATAACATGGAAGCCGATGGTCGCTATCGAACGTCCGGCAGGAACCAGCATGGGTCGGCACCGGTGCCGGAACAGGACGCCTTCTGGGCGCGTATGGAGAGCCTGTGCGGGCAGGCTTTCCCCGGCCGCATCTCCGATGTCACGCCTTACTACGCCAGCGTGGCCGAGGCCGAAAGCTTCGTCATGCACGTCATGTCCTGCAGCGACGAGCGCATTCATGTTCCTTTTCACGTCGACGACAACCATTCCCGCAACTGGATTTTGACCCGCAGCGACGGCACCATTCGCTTAAAGCATGACCACCGCAACCCCGACGGCAGTGAAGAGCACATCAGCCAGTATGGCGGCGATGCACCGACTCCGGGACTGGCTACCCGGCAGATCTTTCCGGCCGATGCCCACACCGCCAGTATCCTGCCCGAACGCGACGACAATTTCTGGTTCTTCGATTTCGTGGACGAGCACACCCTGCAATACGGCGTCCACTGGCCGCGGCACGGTCATTCAATCCGGATCGAGTTCGATCTGAGCTCGCCGACAAGCGTGCCGCCTCGACCCTGGGGATACGAGGATTAGCCCGGCGGGTTGTTGATGCCTCAATCGGCAGTCAGGATCTGGTTCTTGCCGCGCTGCTTGCCGCGATACATGGCCTGGTCGGCGGCAGCAATCGCCGACTCGGCGGTATCGCCGGCACCAAACTCGGTGACTCCGAACGTCAGGGTCAAGGCAATTTGCTCGCCATCAATCTCCAGGGGCATGCGTTTCACCGCGTCACTGAGGTTTTGCGCGACTTTCCTGGCCGCCATCAGTTCGGTCGACGGTAAATACAGCAAGAATTCCTCGCCACCCCAGCGCGCCACCACATCGCGGCCACGCACGGTCTCGGTCAGGATGCGGGCCAGGTGAACCAGAACCGCGTCACCGGCCGTGTGACCGAGACGATCGTTGATCGGCTTGAAATCGTCGATGTCGGCAAGGATCAGGGCAAATGGCTCCCCTGACTGACGGTTGTGCTCAATACCAGCCTCGATCTGACGGCTGACTTCGCGCCGGTTGGCCAGGCCGGTCAGGGTATCCGTATTGGCAGCCCGGTGCAGTTCCCGGTTAGCTCGGACGCGCAGACGATAGCGACCATACAGCAGCAGGATCAGGGCGACCAGCAACAGGCCGATAGACACGCTGACCTGGAACAGCAGTCGCTGGCGCTGTGCTCTCAGCTCAGCTATCAGCGCCTCGCTGCGCAGCAGTTCGATCTCCTGCTCCTGCTGCTCGGCGTCAAAAGCCACGCGCAGCTCCTGGACGCTCCGTACAGACTCTTCTTCATGCATTTCCGAGCGAATCCGGGTGACCTCGCGCTGAAAGGCCAATGCCTGGCGAAAATCCTCGCCTGCCTCGGCCAGCCGAACCCGGCGCTCGGCAAGCTCTACAGCAAGGCTGAGCTGGCCTTCCGGCAGTTCAGCCTCGGCCTCATCCAGGAGCTGCCCGGCCTGCTCAAGCTCGCCCAGGGCCCGGTTGGAATCAGCCATGGTCATCAGCGATTGAATGACACCGAACACATCACCGATTTCCCGGCGCAGCTCCAGGGCAGTGTTGTGATAGGCCATCGCCTGTTCCGGCTGTCCGAGCCGGTCCAGCGCCGTGCCCAGGTTATTGGACGCATAGGCAATACCCCGGCGATTGTCCAGCGCCTGAAAAATCTCCAGGGCCCGGGCATTGTGGTCCAGAAGGGCCTGGTTGGCCCGGCGCGCCGCTTCCTCCTGGCCGGCCCGCGCCGCCCGCTCGCCGAGCTTGCCTTCGACCGAACCCAGATTGATGGAGGCGCCGGCTACTCCCATCGGCCAGTCCATTCGCTCGAACCGATCCAGGGCCCGCAGGTGATAGTCGCGCGCGGCCTCCAGATCACCCAGAATGTTGTAGAGGTTGCCAATGTTGCTGGCAGTCTTGCCCTCCTCCACGGTGTCACCAAGGCGCTCACTGGCGGCCATGGAATCCAGGTAGTGCTGCAGCGCCCGATCATGGGCTTCGAGATCAGCCAGTACGACGCCTGCACCCCGATTCAGCACCGCCAGAACGGCTGGATCATC
>RECK01000299.1 GCA_007694055.1 Wenzhouxiangella sp. | reverse complement strand
ATGAGCAGCATTGAAGAACGCGTCAAGAAAATCGTCATCGAGCAGCTGGGCGTCAAGGATGAGGAAGTGACCCCGAGCGCGTCATTCGTAGACGATCTCGGAGCCGACTCGCTGGACACCGTGGAACTGGTCATGGCACTGGAAGAAGAGTTCGAGTGCGAGATTCCGGACGAGGAAGCGGAGAAGATCACCAGCGTTCAGCAGGCGATTGATTACATCAAGAGCAACGTCGACCAGTAAGGAAGCGCTGCGATGAGTCAGGGTAGCGCGCGAGTCCGCTGGACAGGGAGATCTCATGCAAGGTGATCGACGTATCGTTGTCACGGGCCTGGGCTGTGTGACACCGGTCGGCAATGACGTGCCTTCCGCATGGGATGCCATCCGCAACGGGCGCAGCGGCATCGGACCCGTCACGGCATTTGACGCCGACCGGTTCAGTGCCCGGATTGCCGGCGAAATCAAGGATTTCGATCTTGATCGCTACCTCTCGCCCAAGGAAGCTCGTAAATCCGACACCTTCATCCATTACGGTATGGCGGCCTGTATTCAGGCCATCGAGGATGCGGGGCTGGTCGAGCACCCTGATCAACCGGAGCGCTTCGGCCTGGCCGTTGGCTCCGGCATCGGCGGAATCCAGACCATCGAGCACACCTACCAGACTTACCTGGACAGTGGCCCGAGACGGATTTCTCCATTTTTCGTTCCCGGTTGCATCATCAACATGATCGCCGGAAACATTTCGATACGATACGGCTACAAGGGCCCCAACATTTCCATCGTTACCGCTTGCACCACCGCCACCCACAGCATTGGCGAGGCGGCCCGCATGATTGCCTATGGAGATGCCGATGTCATGGTGGCCGGCGGGGCCGAGTACGGCACGACCCCCACCGCCTATGGTGGCTTTACCGCAGCCAGAGCCTTGTCGACCCGCAACGATGATCCGGAGCGCGCCAGCAGACCCTGGGATGTGGATCGCGACGGTTTCGTGCTGAGCAACGGTGCCGGCGTTGTCGTGATCGAGGAGCTGGAGCATGCGCGCAAGCGCGGCGCGCGTATTTACGCCGAGCTGGTCGGCTATGGCCGCAGCGCGGACGCCTACCACATCACCTCACCGCCCGAAGGTGGAGAGGGCGCGGCCCGCTGCATGGCAAACGCCCTGCGCGATGCCGGGGTCGACCCGGACCAGGTCGACTACATCAACGCCCACGGCACGTCGACGCTGGTTGGTGACCGGGCCGAATGCGACGCTGTGCGCAGCCTGTTCGGCAACCACTGCCAGGAACTGATGATCAGCTCGACGAAGTCCATGACCGGCCACCTGCTGGGCGCTGCCGGCGGCATCGAAGCAGTGATCAGTGTTCTCGCCCTGCATGAAGGCGTGATCCCCCCGACCATCAACCTCGACCAGCCTGATCCGGGCTGCCAGGGGCTGGACCTGGTGCCACACCAGGCCCGTGAGGTCAGCATCGAGTACGCGCTTTCGAACTCGTTCGGATTCGGGGGCACCAACGGCTCTCTGCTCCTGCGGCGATTCAGCTGACCCCGGCCCGCGATCCGGCCGAAACCACGATCTTGGCTTGCCAATTCCCGCTTGACGACATCCCCGACCTGGTCGCCATCCATCGCGCCAGGCCGGACAGCTGGCCTTACCTGCTGGCCAGTTCATCGCGCGGCGGCGAGCTGGCGCGCTGGTCAATGCTGCTGTTTGCTGCCGGACCTGTTCTTTGCCTGGACCAGGCTGGTCTAAGCGGGCCGGGCACGGGAGACAGCTTTCTTGCGCGGCTGCGTCAGCTGACTTCGGCACCTGCCGATTCGAAAACGAATAGCGACCTGCCTTTCGCCGGCGGCTGGTTCCTGTACCTGGGCTACGAACTGGTGGCCGAAATCGAGCCCACGCTGACACTACCCAGGGCTGCCGATGGGCTGCCTGTTGCACTGGCCGCCCGGTGCCCGGCGGCAATCCTGATCGATCATGTCAAGCAGCAAGGCTGGCTGGTAGCCGAGTGCGAGCAAACGCTGGCGGCCGCGCGCGCGTCCTTGCCCGATCCCCGCCACACCCGGGTCGACGACAAGCCGGCCATGTCGCTTCAGCTGCAGGCAGAAGCGGGCACGGCGTTCATGGCCGGGGTTGAGCGAATTCGCCAATGGATCCTGGATGGCGACGTCTTCCAGGTCAACCTCTCGCGCGGGTGGGTCGGCGAGGCCACCGTGGACCTGGATCCCGCCCTGCTGCATGAGCTGCTCAGCCGCAGCAATCCGGCCCCATTCGCAGGCCTTGCCCGATTGCCTGGCGGCACGGTGCTGAGCTCCTCGCCGGAACGGCTGGTCGAGGTCCGCGGACGCCGGGTCCAGACCCGGCCCATCGCCGGGACCCGACCGCGGGGCCTGTCGGCCGACCAGGATGCCGGTCTTTCCAGGGAGCTGATCGCCCACCCCAAGGAGCGCGCCGAGCACATCATGCTGATCGACCTTGAACGCAATGATCTCGGCCGGGTGTGCCAGACCGGCACGGTCGAGGTGGACGAACTGATGGTGATCGAAAGCTATGCGCACGTTCATCACATCGTCTCCAATGTACGCGGTTTGCTGCGCGACGGAGTTCATGCGGCCGATGTCATTGCCGCGGTATTCCCCGGCGGCACCATCACCGGCTGCCCCAAGGTCAGATGCATGGAAATCATTGCCGAACTGGAACAGCATGGCCGCGGTTTCTACACCGGCGCCATGGGATACCTTGGAAATGATGGCAGCATGGACCTCAATATTCTGATTCGCAGCATGGTCGTGGCCGGCTCACGCCTGAGCTTTCGCACCGGTGCCGGCATCGTTGCCGACTCGGAACCGGCCGCTGAGCTGGCCGAAACCGAAGCCAAGGCGCGCGGCCTGCTACGGGCCCTGGCCCCGTGACCCGGGCGCTCATCGACGGACAGGCAGGTGCTTGCGTCGCTGTTGACGACCGGGCCCTGCTGTACGGAGACGGCCTGTTCGAGACCATTGCTTTCCGCGACGGTCGTGCTCCGCTGTGGGACTTGCATTGGCAGCGCTTCCAGCATGGCTGCAATGTGCTTGGACTGGCCTGTCCCGAGCAAGACCATGTCATGGCGCAGTGCCGGCAATTGAGTCCGCAGCATGGGCTGGCCGTGATTCGCTTCCAGCTCACCCGGGGCAGTGGCGGCAAGGCCTACTGGCCAGCAGCAGAGCCCCGTCCGCGACTGATCGTGCAGGGCCGGGCGTGGCCGGCAGAGCTGGCGGCACAGCGCGAGAAAGGCCTTCGCCTGTGCACCGCCGAGCTGCGCCTGGCCAGCGATTCGCCGCTTGCCGGCCTCAAGCATTGCAATCGCCTGGAGCAGGTGCTGGCGGCCCGGGAATGTGCCCGCCGTGACTGTGACGAAGCCCTGCTGTTCAACGGCCAGGGTCTGCTGGTCGAGGCCATCGCATCCAACCTCGTCCTGGATCTCGGAGACGATGAGCTGGTTATCCCGGACGCTGCCGCCGGCGTCGCTGGCGTGGGCCTGCAATGGCTGCTGGACCACGCCCCCGAACCGATACGCAGCTTGCCCATGGATCGTCGCCAGTTGGCCTCGGTCAGCTCGATCTTGGTGATAAACTCGGTAACAGGCCCGAGACCGGTTCGCGAACTGGACGGTCAGGCGCTTTCCTTTACCTCGCGCTGTCGTGCGCTGCAAAAAATCTGGATCGATCAACTCTGGTGATGATGCGCAGACTGCTTGCCGTATTCGCAATCCTCGGCCTGGCCCTGGGCCTGGCTGCGGTCTGGGTCTACCAGGACTGGCAGCGCTTTGCTGACCAGCCGGTCAACCCGGACAGCGAGCTGCGCCTGTGGCTGCCCAGCGGCACCAGTTTCCCGGCCCTGGTCCGCCAGCTTGAAGCCTTGGGCCTGGCCTCTTCGTCAAGCTGGCACTGGCAGGTCTGGCGGCGATTGCACGCACCCGCACTGAAGGCCGGCGAATACCGGATCCCGGCAGGGCAGCGAATCGAGGAACTGGTCCGAATGCTGGAATCCGGGCGCATCGTCGAGCACCGCTTCACCATTGTCGACGGCTGGACGGTCGCTCGCCTGCGGCGGGAACTCGCCAGCGACCCCCGCCTGCGCCATGTCGTGACCGATCTCGAGGATGGTCGCCTGATGGAGCGGCTGGGCTGCGCCGCTTGTCCCGCCGAAGGCCGCTTTCTTCCAGAAACCTACTTCTTCACCCGCGGCAGCACCGACCTGGAACTGCTGCAGCGCGCCCACCACGGCATGAACGAGGCCCTGGCCCGGGCCTGGGCCGAACGTCAGCAAGGCCTGCCGCTGGCCACGCCTGACGAACTGCTGGTGCTGGCCTCCATAATTGAACGCGAAACCGGAAAGGCAGAGGAACGGGCCCGGGTTGCCGGCGTCTTCATCCGCCGCCTGGAGCTGGGTATGCGCCTGCAAACCGATCCGACCGTGATCTATGGCATGGGCGATGACTTCGACGGACGCCTGCTGCGTGTCCACCTGCGCATCGACCATCCATGGAATACCTACACACGCCACGGGCTGCCACCAACTGCCATCGCCTTGCCGGGATGGCCCGCCCTGCAGGCGGCAGCCAATCCTGCGCCGGGCACCGCCCTGTACTTCGTTGCGCGTGGTGACGGCAGCCATCACTTTTCGGACACCCTCGAAGAACACAATCGCGCCGTCAATCGATACATTCGGGGGCGACGCTGATGCGCGGCCGATTGATCACGCTGGAGGGCGGTGAGGGTGCCGGCAAAAGCAGCGCCGTGAGCTGCATGGCCGAGTGGTTGCGCGCCCAGGGCCGCCAGGTGGTCGTGACCCGCGAGCCCGGCGGAACCGCTGCTGCAGAACGTATACGCGCGGTGCTGCTTGATCCTGAAACCGGCGACATCGAGCCGCTGACCGAAGCGCTGTTGATGTTTGCCGCACGCTCGGAAAACCTGGCCCAGGTCATTCGCCCGGCACTGGCAGCCGGACAGGACGTGATCTGTGACCGCTTCACCGATGCCAGCCGCGCCTACCAGGGCGGCGGACGTGAAATGGGCATGGCAGCGATCGATGCGCTGGCCGAGCTGGTGCATCCGGACATCGTGCCCGACCTGACCCTGGTGCTGGATGTTCCGGTCGCTGTTGGCATGTCTCGAGTGGGCGGACGCGGGCAGTCACCCGATCGTTTCGAGCGCACCCGCTCGGACTTCCTGGAGCGAGTCCGAAACAGCTACCTGGCGCTGGCCGAGGCCGAACCGGAGCGTATCGCCCTGATCGATGCCAGTCTTTCCATCGACCAGGTTCACCGTCAGATCATCGCGCTGCTGGAGGAACGACTGGCATGAACATTCCGTGGCTTGAAAGTCAGCGCCAGCGCATCGAGCAGGCCCTGGTGCGCCAGCGTCTCGGCCATGCGCCGCTGTTCTGCGGCCCTGCCGGCCTGGGCAAGCTGGAACTGGCCGAATGGCTGATGGCCCGACTGCTATGCCTGGCGCCAGTCGACCAGGCACCGTGCGGAACCTGCCGTTCCTGCGAACTGCTGGCCAGCGGCGGCCACCCGGACAGCTTCCGCCTGCGCATTCCCGAAGAAAAGAAGGAAATACCGGTCGACAGTGTTCGCCAGCTCATCTCCAGCCTGCAGCTCACACCGCGGATCGGTCCGCATCGGGTTGGCCTGATCGAGCCGGCCGAAGCGATGAACCGCAATGCCGCCAACGCCTTGCTGAAAACACTGGAAGAGCCGGCCGAAAACGCCTGGTTGATCCTGGTCAGTCACCAGCCAGGGCAACTGCCGGCCACCATCCGCAGTCGCTGCCAGAAAATCGTCGTGCGGCCGCCGGACGATGACCAGGCAACGGCGTGGCTGGCAGATCGCCATGCCGGCGTCACCCCTGCCGATCGTGAACGCGCCCTGGCCCTGGCCGCCGGGGCACCGTTGGCGGCCAGTGACCTGCTCGAAAGCGACGGACTGGACTTCGGCCAGCGCATCCTGAACGGTCTCCTGCAGGTTGCCCAGGGCGGCCCGGTTTCCGCCGCCGTTGGCGATGACTGGCTGGCGCGCCCGGACCTGACCTGGCGCTGGCTTGCCGTGTGGATGGCTGCGTTCATGCGCCAGTCCCAGGGGCTTCCCGGCACTGAGCTGCCTGACCAGGTTGCGCTGCCGCGGCCAGTCAGCGCAAAACGCCTGGCCGGGCTCTGGGAGCGGACACTGGCCGGACGACAGATGGCCGATACGGCGGTCAGGCACGATCTACTGATGGGCAAATGGCTGCTAGAATGGGCCCGCATCTTCCCCTCCGGACAGTAACCCATGGCCCAGAAAGGCATACTTTCCTACAATATCGAAACCAAGCAGGAACTGTACGCGGCTTTCATGCCGTTTCTGATCAACGGTGGCCTGTTCGTGCCGACCAAGAAAAACTTCAAGCTGGGCGATGAAGTACTGATCCTGCTCAGCTTGCTCGGCGAGGAGCGCATTGCCATTCCCGGGAAGGTCGCCTGGATCACGCCGCCAGGCTCGCAACACAGCATCAACAGCGGTGTTGGCGTTCAGTTTGCCGACAGCCCCGAAGGCACCCAGGCCAACGCAACCATCAGCTCGCTGCTGGCGGGCATGCTGGAATCCGACCGACCGACGCGAACGATCTGAAGTTTTTCCAAGGCTCTATCCCGGTCGCGCAATACCTTGCACGCCTTGCTCTGCGACTTCGCGCCTGTGCCAGGGGCGCATGTTTCTCTTTTCCTGATCAGCGTCGTGTCTCAGTGTCCGGACCGTTCTGGCTTCGAGGTCGGCCTGGCTTTTTGGTT